>CAZKOM010000012.1:0-35137 GCA_964554385.1 uncultured Flavobacteriaceae bacterium
CTTGTAGCATTATTTACAAACGTTGCGTTAGGGCAATTTAAATCTACCCTTGTAAAAAATGTTACATGTAATGGTGGAAACAATGGTTGGATTAAGTTGAAAATGGACAATAGCCAAGACTATGAATATAACATTAACGGAGGTCCTGCTCAATTCGATAGCATATTTCGTAATTTGGTAGCACTGCCACCAGCAAATTTTTATGTAGTTGGTTATAAATTAAAGTCTTCAGGGGGGGCATTTACTACAGTTAATGTTTCCTTGACCGAACCTAGTGCAATTGCAGTTAGTTTTCCAGCACTAACATTAAAAGATGTTACTTGTAATGGTGGAAATAATGGGGAGGTTTTTGCATCTGTAAGTGGTGGTCATTCTGGATATAAATATTCTTGGAACACAACTCCTGTATTAACAACAGCATCAATAACTGGATTAGTTGCAAATAACTACACAGTAAATATCACTGACGACAGTGGTTGTACAGGAAATAATACAGTAACAATTAAAGAACCCGCCAAAATCACAAGTACTGCTTCTCAAACGGATGTTTTATGTAATGGAAAATCAACCGGGGCATTAAATATTACAGCAACCGGTGGTTCTGGTTCATACTCAATATATACTTGGACAGGCCCTGGAACATTTTCATCTACTGCAGAAGATTTAACGTTATTAGCCGCAGGTACATATAATGTTGAAATCGAAGATAATAAGGGATGCAAAGGAACGAGTACTTATACTATTACGGAACCCTCTGCAATTACAGCTACGCCAACAGTTAAAGATCTTAAGTGCTTTAATGATAATTCCGGTGAAATTAGTCTTTCGGTAAATGGAGGAACTCCGGGATATACGTATTTGTGGTCTGGACCAGGTAGTTTCACTTCAACAAATCAAAATGTAACAGGTTTGGCTGCTGATAATACGTATTCAGTGAAAATCACGGATGCTAATGCTTGTGAGTTAACCTTAAGCGCTATAACAGTAACAGAACCTTCCAAATTGAACATCGCTGAAATAGTAACCTCAGTGGATTGTAATGGCGCAGCAACTGGTGAAATTGATGTAACAACTACAGGTGGAACAACCCCATATGCATTCCAATGGGATGACGCTCCAATTAATTCTACGACCGAAGATTTAACCAGTTTAAAAGCAGGAGATTACGAAATTACTGTACTGGACGATAATGGTTGTACCGAAATAAAAACTATCACCGTTTCAGAACCCGCAATTATCGCAATAACCGAAACACATGTCAATAATTTGTGTAACGGTGATGCCTTAGGAACTATCGATGTGAGTGTTACGGGTGGTACCGTGGGTTCAAGTAGCACATACACTTACGAATGGACACAAAGTGGAAATCCTGTAGCTACGACCGAAGATTTAATCAATTTAGCAGCAGGAACCTATGATTTACAAGTAACCGATGACAATAGCTGTATAATGAATCTCTCGGTTGCTATATCTGAACCAACCTTGATTTCAGCAAATGGCCTAGTAACCGATGCAAAATGTTATAAAGGCAATGATGGGGAGATTATCATGTCTATTTCTGGTGGAACAGTTGGTGGATCTAGTAATTATGTCGTAAACTGGACAGGTCCAAATTCGTATACTGCTTCAACACAAGATATCAATACCCTTTTTGCTGGTGATTACGATTACTCAATTGTTGATGATAATAACTGCCAAATCACAGGGAAACTAACGGTAGGTGAACCTACAGAGTTAGTACTTACCACTACTCCAAGTTCTATTTGTGATGGATCAGGACAAATTACGTTTTCAGCAACTGGTGGAACTTCAGCAACCGGTGATTATATTTTTGAGGTAGATGGTGTAACATCTACTAGCCCTGTTGTTAACCTGTTTGATAATGTTTATATTGTTAAAGCGATTGATGATAACGCTTGTGAAGACACTATTCATACAACAGTAAAACACGTAGATCCAATTTTACCAACGGTAAAGACACAGATGAAAGTAGTTTATCTCGATGCCTCTGGAATTGCCTCTGTTACCACTGCCGATGTAGATAACGCTTCCACTGATAATTGTGGAGTTAAGTCTCTTTCGTTAGATAAAACAACCTTTAACTGCAGTAATGTTGGTCAAAATATCGTAACACTAACGGTTACTGACATAAATGACAATATTAATTCTGATACTGTAAGTGTATTTGTTAGAGATACTATTTCTCCAACAATGTCTGTTTCAAATACCTTAATTGCTATTGATACTTCAGGTAATGCATATTTAAAAGCAGGCTTAGTAATTACCGCTGCAGCAGATAATTGCGGAGTAAAAGATACAGTATTGTCGAAAAGCGTATTTGGATTAGCCGATTTAGGAAATAATACCGTAAATGTTACTATTACAGATGTAAATGGCAACACGATAAGTAAAAAAGTAACAGTAAATGTATATATCGCCGATTCAGATAAAGATAGTATACCTGATTATATCGAGAGGAATTTTGATACAGATGGTGATGGTATCATGAATTATCTTGATTTAGATTCTGACAATGATGCCATCTCCGATTTAGTGGAAAACGATAGCATGAAATCATACGTAGGTCAAGATTTTGACAATGACGGTATACCCAATGCATTGGATTTAGATTCTGATGATGATGGTATTAATGATATCGTTGAAGTTGATTTAGGCGATATGGATGCTAATGGTAATGGACAAACAGATAATCCAATTGTTGTGGGATTACCTAACGATAAAGACGGTGATGGTGCACCCGACTATTTGGATTTAGATTCTGATGGTGATGGTATTTTTGATGTGGTTGAAAGTTTAGAAAAGTATGCTGATCTTAATTCTGATGGAAAAGTTGATGGCACTGATTCAGACAAAGATGGTATTAAAGATGCAGCCGATGGATTTACTGGTTGGGCCGATAATGGCGATAAAAGACCAGCTAATAGCGATAGCGATATAACGGAAGATTGGAGAGACACAGATTCCGATGATGATGGAATTCTCGATGCTACTGAAGGGGTTGTAGATACAGATAATGACTTAAAACCTAATTATTTAGATACGGATTCCGATGATGACGGAATCTCTGATCAAATTGAAACAGCAACGGATACGGATTCCGATGGTAAAGGAAATTATATTGATACGGATTCGGATGATGATGGAATTTTGGATAAATCCGAAGGAACCGCAGACCAAGATGGAGATACTAAGGGAAATTGGTTAGACGATGATAGCGATGGTGATGGTATTTCCGACAAGATTGAAACGGATTCCGATGCTGATAATGATACAAATCCAAATTACTTGGATACGGATTCTGATGGTGATGGTATTTTAGATCAAGAAGAAGGAACCGCAGATCCGGATGGCGATACGAAAGGCAATTGGTTAGACGACGATAGTGACGGGGATGGTATATCGGATTTAAATGAAACGAATGCAGATTACGATGGCGATGGAATTAAAAATTATTTGGATGACGATAGCGATGATGATGAATTAAAGGATGCCATTGAAGGTGAGTTAGATTTAGATAAAAATGGTAAAAAAGACTTCTTGGATCCTCAATATGTGGTACCGGAAGGGTTTTCACCCAATGGTGATGGTGTGAATGATATTTTCTATATAACTGGATTACGAGTATACAAAGAAGCTCAGTTCATTGTAATTAATCAGTGGGGTCAAGTTGTGTTTGAGTCTGACTTAGGGTATGGAAATAATTGGGATGGAACATTTGGAGGTTCGGGTCTCAAATTTGGTAGCGGTGTGGTTCCTGAAGGAATATATTATTTTGTGTTTAAACCAAATAAATTTAACATGCCTAATATAACAGGCAACATTTATATCAAACCTTAATGCTTATAAATAGGATGTTTATCAATAAAATAAAAACAATGAAATACGGATTAATACTGTTGTCACTGGTTGTAATATCTACCGCTACTGCGCAACAAGAACAAATGTATACCCATTACGATTTTAATTCCATGGCGATGAATCCAGGCTATACAGGTTCAAAAAGAACATTGGTAGCCAATGCATTATCTAGAACTCAATGGACGGAATTACCGGGTGCTCCAAGATATCAGAATTTTGCAGTGCATTCCCCATTAGTTAATGATTTCGCTGTTGGTCTTAATTTCCAAACAGGTAAAATTGGAAAGTTTCAAGTTGCAAGTCCATTTAGTGAAACACAAATTGCAGGTAATATCGCATATCACAAACAGCTAGCGGAGGATTTGACTTTGTCTGTTGGTTTGCGTTTAGGGGTTTACAATTACAAGGCAGAATTATCTAAGATTAAATTAAATAATGGTACGGATGTTGGGTTTACGAATAATGATTATTCGATTTCAAGCCCTATGACTGGTTTCGGTGCGTATTTATATTCATCTAAATATTTCGTGGGTGTAAGTGCTCCGAGGATGGTTTTTGTAAATCCCGATGTAAGAAACAATTATAATGTGGAATACGCAGCTCAAGTTCATTACTATTTAACAGGTGGAGTTGTACTTGATGCAGGAACGGATTTAAAAATTAAACCTACAACCCAAATTAAATTTACGGATGGTGCTCCTGTATTGGCAGATTTTAATGTTCATGCCATCTACAAGGATAAATTTAGTCTAGGTGCGTTTTATCGTACTTCAAACACTGCTGGAATTATGGCAAATGCTATCGCTAATGATAACTTTACTATTTTCTATTCGTTTGATACCGTTCTAGGTGATATCGGACAGTACGTTCGTGGATCACACGAGATAGGTGTTCAGTTTATGGTTCCTTATTATGAAAATAGTAAGGTTCGTGTTCCAAGGTATTTCTAATTAATTATTACATCAACAATGAAATTTTCGAAGTCATATTTAGCATTAGTTGTTACATTTTCGGCAGTAATTAACTTGTTTGGCCAAAAATCTTTGGTTAAAGCAGTGTATAATAACAATTATCCAAAAATTATTAATTTAAATGGGGGTAATGTTGAAGCAACTAAAAAGGATTACAATAATCAAAGAGCCTTGGCTTTTTCATACTATCAAACAGATCAAGTATCTAAAGCCAATGAGTCTTATAAGATATTATTTAGTAAATACGCGGGTCAGGTGGATGATAATGATCGCTTATTTTATGCCTTGAATCAGCGTAAAAGCAAGAATTATCGTTTTTCTGACAGTGTTTTATTAGAATTAAAAAATACTACCTATAAAGAAAAATCGTTTTACCCTGAATTAAGTTCAGAGTTGTTTGAATTATTGCATGCAGAAGAGGAGTATTGGTCTGAAAATAATTTCGATTCCTTCTTTCTCATTAAACCGTTTGCTGCAAATTCTACAGACGGTGAATTTGCCTTGATACCTGATAAAAAAGGGAATGCTTATTTTTCCGCACAAAAGCAAAGTGGATTAAAATTGTCTCTTTCAGCTTGGACTGGAAAACCAAATTATGCAATCTATTTTGCTAAATACGGAGATAGCAGTTATTCAATGTCAACTCGATCTACTGTGAATGATCCAAAATTGAACCAGTATGTTAGTTATGTAGATATAAACACAGGCTGGATTTATATAACTCGAAATGCCAAGAAATTAAATAGTAAAAAAGAAAGAGTTTTAGAGGTTTATGCTATAAGACAAAACCCAATTACTAAAGAATGGAAAGAAGTACCATTTCAGTTTAATAATTCTCAGTTTTCAGTTGCTAATTTAGTTATCTCTTCTGATAGAAAAAGAGTAGTCTTTGTATCGGATAATCCGGCAGGTTATGGTAAATCCGATTTATGGGAGGCACCAATTATTCAGGATGATGAGTTTGGCTTGAAATTAGGCGAGATGGTTAATTTGGGGCCAGAGATTAATACTGCTTTGCGTGATAATTTTCCTGCTTTTAGTGATTCTGGAATTTTGTATTTCTCTTCTGAAGGTCACTTAGGTTATGGTGGTTTAGATTTATTCTATTTTGATTCTGCCGTGGGAGTAATTAACATGGGATTACCCGTAAATTCTAGTTATGACGATTTTAGTGCACAAATTCATGATACACAGAATTGGGGTACAATTACATCAAATCGAAATGGAAATGATGATAACTACTTCTTTAGATGGTCTGAATTGTTAGAGGGCACTCAGGATGCAGGGAATGAAATTGTTGCAGAATTGGTTGATGCTAAAACGGGCTTACCTATTGCCAATGAATTAGTGGCATTTGATAATATCAACGATGCTGATCCAGCAATAAATTTAAAATCTGATGAACAAGGTCTTGTGAGATTTGATTACCAAATACCAGAAGGTGAAAATTGCGTTTTTCAAATGTCTTCTCACCCTTGTGGATATCGTTATGCAATAGTTAAAGATACTCTTAAGCAAGGGTCCTCTAGTGAAGCTAACAAAATTAAAATAGCGGCAATTCCATATGCTGTAGGTGATGAATTAGGTTCATTGTTTGATATTAAACCGATTTATTTTGAAAAAGGCAAGTCTGAAATGACTATTGCTTCTAAGATGGAGTTAGACAGATTAGTGGCTATTCTTCAAGATAATCCAGGACTTTATGTTGAATTGGGCTCTCATACAGATTCCAGAGGTAGTGCTGAGAATAATTTTACATTGTCTCAATCACGTGCTAAGGCATCTTTCGATTATTTAATTTCTAGAGGCGTAAATGCATCAAGAATGGGATATCGGGGATACGGAGAAAGTAGATTAAAGAATGCATGCTCAGATGGAGTTACTTGTTCGGAACAACAACATGCAGAAAATCGTAGAACGGAGTATGTTGTTAAACGAATCGTACCTTGTGCAGAAGCAGAGGTTATTGCTGATAATACTGCCACAAGTTCCGATAAAACCGCCACCAATAACTCTAGTAATAGTTCTACTTCAACGGCTGGGTCTAAAACAAATTCAGGCAGCACAGCTCAAAATAGTGGAAGCAGTAATTCAGCGAATAATAATGGGGGTGCTGGTAAGCCTAATACAAATTCAGGCAATAAAGGATACGCAAGTAACTCAACGGCAAATCAAGGACCTATGATCTGTGGTGACGCCGATGGCGACAATATTCCTGATTATTTGGATTCCGACTCTGACAATGATGGATTAAATGATGCAATTGAAGGAAAAGGTGATCCAGATAATGATGGATTACCCAATTTCATCGATCGTGATAGTGACAATGATGGTATTCCTGACGCAGTTGAAAAAGCTACAGATACGGATAGAGATGGCAAACCAAATTATATAGATTTAGACAGCGATGGGGATGGAATTGATGATTCGTATGAAGGTGTAGTAGATAGCGATGGGGATGGAGTAATGAATTTCTTGGATGCTGATTCTGATAATGATGGAATTTCTGATCGTTATGATGGCGTGGATGACTTTGATAATGATGGTACACCAAACTATTTGGATTTAGATAGTGATAATGATGGAATTTCAGATAATTTGGAAGGCAGAATGGATATCGACAAAGACGGTAAACCAAACTTCTTAGACTCCGATTCCGATGGGGATACTATTCCCGATGCAGTTGAAAGAGGAAATGGACAAACTCCTGTGGATACAGATAAAGATGGAAGACCTGATTACATCGATTATGATAGTGACGGCGATGGTATTGCTGATAAATTAGAAGCACCAGCATGTTTGCCTTCCACAACAGCTCCTACTGAAGTTCGTTCTACACCTGTTGTAACAAACAATACTCCGGTTAAATCAAATCCGATAAGTAATAATTCCTCTGCTACTATTACTGATTATAATGGCAAATTAGAATACCGTGTGCAGTTTATTATTTCAAAGCAGCGCATGAATAAAAAAGAATTTGCTGATAAAGGTGTTGGAAGCGTATTTGAGTACTCTCAAGGCGGATATTATAAATATACTTCAGACAAGGTGTTTAAATCCGAGGAGGAAGCTGCAAACGAAAAAGCAAGATTGCGTTCTTTGGGATATCAAGATGCTTTCGTTGTATTATTCCAAAATGGAATAAGAGTGAAATAAAATATTCAGTTTAAAATTGATTTTTTAGATAATTAATTAAAAACATAGTAACAAGGGCGCCGTAAAGGCGCCCTTGTTTGTTTAATCGTTAACATTTACGATTTTAACTGACTATGCTTGTTTATTGCGAAAAGAATTTAAACCATGTATAAATTGAAAATTCAATAGAACCTCAATCAAGTAAAATACATCCATTATTTTTGAACAAATGAAACGAATGCGCTTCCATGGTTTTGTGGTTTTAGCTTACCTTTTGGCGGTTTGTTTTATAGTAATTAGGAATTTTTTTAGCCCCTGGGGAGATATGTTTAACAATGGTGGCAATTATTCCCATTACAATAACTATTTGATTTTTAGACAGTCTTTTGGACATTTACTGGAGTCAGTAAACTTATATATTACCTACCCAAAAGAATATTTTGATTTATATAAATACCCTCCATTTTTTGCCATGTTAATGGCACCGTTTTATTATATGCCCGTTTGGTTGGGTTACGGAATTTGGACCGCACTTAATACGATGTTGCCAGTTGTTGGGTTGAGGAGTTTAGGGTTGCTATCTACCCATAGAGGGTTGGTTCTGTCTTTGGTAATACTTGCAGAAGCAATTACTGCTGGACTTAACTCACAAAGTAATGGTATTGTTGTGGGGTTGCTTTTACTTGCTTTTAGTGCCGCAATTAATGAAAAGACTTTACAATCGGTTTTATATATATGGCTTTCGGCATTTATTAAAATTTTTGGAGTATTGTTTTTCTTGGTTTTTTTATGTTTTCCTAAGCAACTGAAAAAAGCCATTCCTCAGGCGATGGGCATGTTGGTTGTTTTTGCCTTTTTTCCTGCTGTGTTTGGAGGTATAAATGCATTATTCCATCATTATCAAGATTGGGCAGTTTTGTTGCAGAATGATTTCAGTATTCATGTAAAATATTCTGTTATGGGCTGGTTGAAATCTTGGTTTGGTATAAATTATTCTAAAAATACCATAATATTAATTGGTCTTGTTATTCAAATTTTACCCCTGATAATTGTACATCAATCAATTAAGAAAGCTTCATTTTATTGGCCTTATGCGTTATCAATAATAGTTTGGATGGTTATTTTTAATCATATGGCAGAATCTGCCACATACATAATAGCCGTACTACCCATTGCCGCATGGTTGGCCTATACGCGAAAGTTGAATGTCGTTGATTGGGTTTTAGCAGTGTTAGTGTTGTTATTTACGATTTTAGGTCCAACAGATCTTTATCCGGAGCATTGGAGGCACTTAATTGTTGAAACATATCAGCTAAAAGCATTTCCTTGTATCGCGTTTTGGCTTTATTTGATTATTAAATCTGCAACAAGTCATAACTTTATGTTGGTAGCAAAAAAATAGGCTACTTCAGAAACGAAGTAGCCTATTATAGTTAAAAATAAACTAGAATCAGAATGAATGCCTGCGATTTGCTTTGCGTAAACCCAAAATCTAGTTTATTTAGGATTAATTTCTTGGCTTATTGCCTTTGTTAAATCCACCTCTACGATCGCCCCTATCTCCACCATTGTTGCTTGGTCTTGGTCTACTTTCTCTTTCAACATAACCTTCTGGTTTAGGCGTTAGAGAACGCATACTTAGACGGAATTTTCCTGTCTTTTGATCCACTTCAACCAGTTGAACCTCTAATTCTTGACCCTCAGTAAATATACCTTCCATGGAGTTTATTCTCTCCCACGAAATTTCACTGATGTGTAGTAGACCGTCTTTACCCGGCATAAATTCTACAAAAGCTCCAAAATCAGTGATGGTTTTCACTTTGCCTTTATAGGTAGCTCCAACTTCAGGAATTGCAACAATTCCTTGAATAGCAGCTTTAGCTGCATTCATTCCATCGGCGTCATTGCTTAGTATTTCAACATATCCTTTTCCTTCTTTTTCTTCTATAGAAATAGTAGTGCCGGTACGCGCTTGAAGCTCTTGGATAATCTTTCCACCTGGGCCAATTACTGCACCAATAAATTCTTTGTCGATTATAATTAATTCAATTCTTGGAGTGTGAGGTTTTAAATCAGTGCTTGCCTCACTAATAGTTTTCTCCATTTCGCCAAGGATGTGTAATCTTCCATCTTTTGCTTGTTTTAAAGCTTGAGACACCATGTCCCATTTAAGACCATTGATTTTAATATCCATTTGGCAAGCCGTAATACCGTCTTTGGTTCCTACTACTTTGAAGTCCATATCACCCAAATGGTCTTCATCACCCAAGATATCAGTAAGTACAGAGTACTTTCCTGTTTCATCGGTAATTAAACCCATAGCGATACCGCCAACAGGTTTGCGTAATTGGATACCAGAGTCCATCAATGCCATTGATCCAGCGCATACAGTAGCCATAGAAGAAGAACCATTAGATTCTAGAATATCGCTTACAATACGAATCACATAAGCAACATCGGCTGGCAACATGGCTTTTAATCCGCGTAATGCTAGGTTTCCATGTCCAATCTCACGTCTGCCAGGACCACGATTAGGTCTCACCTCACCGGTAGAAAATCCAGGGAAATTGTAGTGTAATAGTAAACGACTTTTACCATGGAGCATAGGTGCATCCAGCAACTGTTCGTCTAATTTACCACCAAGGGTTACGGTTGTTAATGACTGAGTTTCACCGCGTGTGAACACAGCAGAACCGTGGGCTGCAGGTAAATAATTCACCTCGGTATAAATAGGTCTAACCTGAGTGGTAGATCTGCCATCCAAACGCTTACCGCTCTCAAGAATCATCGCACGCATTTGGTTGTATTCTGCTTCGTGGAAATATTTTTTCGCTAAACGAACCAATCTGTTCTCATCTTCTTGACCTTCAAACTGTTTAACGTATTCCGATATAATCGCTTTAAACTGTTCGGAACGCTCCTTTTTTGAAGCACCACTTTCAGCAACAACTCGGATAGCCGCGGAAGTTTCACGGATTACACGTTCACGTAGTTCTTCGTCATTGTCTTCATGGTTGTACTCACGAACAGGCTTTCTACCACCCATTTTTTCTAAGAAAGCCAATTGCTCGGCACATTGACGCTTAATGGCGTCGTGTCCAAATTGTAAAGCAGATAAAAATTCCTCTTCAGAAATTTCTTGCATTTCACCTTCTACCATGTTTAAATCGTTGGCAGTACCACCCACCAATAAATCTACATCCGATTTGTCTAATTCTTCTTTGGTAGGATTCAATATCCACTGTCCATCGATTCTTCCAATTCTTACTTCAGAGATAGGTCCATTAAAAGGAATATCACTTAGCATTAATGCGGTAGAAGCAGCTAATCCAACATAAGTGTCTGGGAGGATGTTCTCGTCTGAAGAAATTAGGGTTAACATAACCTGTGTATCGGCATGATAATCTTCAGGAAATAGAGGTCTTAAACAACGGTCTACTAATCTCGAAATCAACACTTCATAATCCGATAACTTGGCTTCTCTACGATGAAAACTACCAGGTATTCTGCCTACAGCGGCAAATTTTTCTTGGTAATCAACACTTAACGGTAGGAAATCTACTCCTTCTTTTGCGTCGTAATTAGAAACAACCGAAGCTAAAATCATGGTTTTGCCAACTTTTACTACGCAACTTCCGTGTGCTTGTCTGGCAAGTTTACCAGTTTCAATTTCGATGATTTTACCATCACCGGAATCAAATTGTGTTTTTTGTATATTAAACATTGTATGTATTTTTTAAAATAATATCAAATAAAAAGCCCCGATTCGCTTTGGCGAACGGGGCTTTCCTTATAATAAAATATGATAGAAATTACTTACGTAATCCTAGTTCTTTAATCAATGCGCGGTACTTGAAAATATCTTTCTTCGCAAGATAATTCAACAAGCTTCTGCGCTTACCTACCAACTTAATAAGAGATAACTCAGCGCTCTTATCTTTACGTTGGGTTTTCAAATGATTACTGATAAAATTAATTCTTTCAGTAAACATTGCAACCTGGGCTTCGGTGCTTCCTGTATTGGCTTCATTACCTCCGAAGGCCTTGAAAATTTCTTTCTTTCTTTCAGCAGTTAAATGCATGGTATTCTCAAATGGGACGCAAAGATAACGAATTTGTTATAATTTGTGGAAACATTTAAAAAGATTTTTCAGATATCTACGATTTTTTCATAAAACAACAAAGCCGAGGTTTTACCCCCGGCCTCGCTGGCTATGAAAACTTAAATCTACCCCAACATAAAACCATTGAAGTATGAAATAGTTTTTGAGAATGGAAAAAATATGGAGTGTACCTTTGTGTAGTAAATCATGAAAGAATTATTTTTCCTAAATCAATATCTAGTTCGATACAAATATTGGATGTTGTTAGGGTTGTTATGTGTGTTGCTTACGAATGTGTTTTCTGCTTCGGTTCCGTATTTAGTAAGAGTAGGTTTGGATGAAGCTTTAACACAGTCTGCTTGGGTAAGTGGGTTTGCAGATCATAAGATTGCTTCAAATATTTATAAAACTGCAGGATTTTTTGGAGCACTCATTTTATTAGTTTCTGTGCTTCGAGGGGTTTTCATGTACTACATGCGACAAACACTTATTGTGGTTTCTCGTAAGGTTGAGTATGATTTAAAAAATCTATTATTTAATAAGTATCAGCAGCTAGGTGAGGATTTTTACAGAAAACACATGACAGGTGATCTGTTAAATCGTATGAGTGAAGATGTAGGAAATGTTCGCATGTACATAGGGCCTGCTATCATGTATTTTGCTAACATGCTCTTTACTTTTGTGGTGGTAATCTATCAAATGACCCAAGTTAATTCGCAATTAACCATGTGGGTTCTTTTACCGCTGCCATTTTTAAGCCTTTCAATTTACTATGTAAGCGCAAAAATGAACACGGGAAATAGAGTGATTCAAGAACAATTATCATTATTAACTGCTAGTGCTCAGGAGACCTTTGCTGGAATTAGAATTATTAAATCCTTTGGCGTTGAACAACAGTTTATTGAAAAATTTAATCAAGAAGGACAAGAATATAAGCGCAGAAGTATGTCATTAGCGAAAGTGAATTCACTGTTTTTCCCGCTGATGTTATTGCTTATGGGACTATCTACTTTATTAGTAATGTATTTGGGCGGAAAGGCCGTGGAACGAGGGGAATTTACTCCAGGTAACTTGGCCGAATTTGTGATTTATCTTAATATGTTAATTTGGCCGGTGGCGAGTTTGGGTTGGACCACAGCATTGGTTCAAAAAGCCGCAGCAAGTCAGAAAAGAATAAACGAATTCGTATTGATGCCAGAACATGCGATTGGTGGAGATCAAGAGTTCACATTAAAACAGAGTATCTCAATTAAGGACGTTTCTTTTTGCTATCCAGGAAAAACGGAAAATGCGCTATCAGAAATCAATCTGTCTATTCAAAAAGGAGAAATAATTGGTGTGACCGGAAGAACAGGCAGCGGTAAGTCTACATTGGCGCAGTTGCTATCGGCGCAGTATTTTCCAGTAACCGGTGAAATTAGTTACGATAAGAACTCTACTTCTGTCTTGGATATTGCATCGATTCGGAGAAGTATTGCATACATTCCCCAAGACGTTTTTCTTTTTTCTGATTCAATTCGGGAGAATATTTTATTTGGATTAGAGAATCCGGAATTGTCTCAAGATCGACTCAATCATGTAATTGAGTTGGCTTGCTTGTCAAAAGATATTGATCAATGGCCAGATGGATTAGATACAATTATTGGAGAGCGTGGGGTTTCCTTGTCTGGTGGTCAAAAACAGCGTGTGAGTATTGCCCGGGCTTTATTAAAAGATTTTGAATTTTTGATCATGGATGATGGATTGAGTGCTGTGGATGCAGAAACGGAACGGTTGATAATTAATAATTTAGCAACAGAGCTTCAGGGAAAAACCGCACTGATTATTTCTCATCGATTAGCGCCCTTACAGTTGGCAAGTAAAATTGTTGTTTTGGGTGATCACAAGGTTTTAGAGGTGAATACACATGAAAAACTACTTCTATCGAATGATTATTATCGCTATTTGTATGAAAGCCAAATACTTGAATCATCACAATAATTATATTTTTTTCTAACATGTAAAATTTTTTTAAATGTTAAGTTGTTGATTATCAACAAATTATATTTGTTTAAAAAAATCGTCTTAAGATTTCACAAAATCTGATGTAATTTTTTGCATATTTGCCGTAAGATTTTGTTGGAAAAACAATTGCCGTATGCAAGAAGATAACTATAATAGTCAGTCGCAAGAAGAAATCTTCTCAAAGAGGATTCGTGCAGGGAAACGTACCTATTTTTTTGATGTTAAAGCCACTCGTAACAACGATTACTACGTTACAATTACTGAGAGTAAAAGAAGTAAGTATGATGATGGAAGTTTTGTGAAAACAAAAATTCATTTGTACAAGGAAGACTTTAATAAATTTACCGATGCCCTGAATGAAACGATTGGGCATGTAAAAATCAACCTACTTCCAGAGTATAACTTCGACGAATATCAAAGACCCGAAGAAGATTAATATTTCTTCGAAATAAACTAATTATCAGAGGTTGTCATCATATTGATAACCTCTTTTTATTTTTGTACTGTGTTTAAACGAATTACTATATATGGAATTGCTTTTGGCTCACTGAGTGCAGCCATGCTATTGGTTCAATACTTTAATGGATTGTATAAAACCAGATCCTTTGTTGCCTCATTGCCTGTAATTTTTAATTTGCTGATTCCAGCCATTGGAGTCTATCTGTTTGTGAAGAGTTTAATGTCGGTTAAATTCGATAAACCCATTAACATGGGTAAGGCATTATTCGGTTCTTTGGTGGTATCACTCTTGGTGGCATTGTGCAATATTGCTGCTTTTCGACACATATACAGCAATGAACCGGGAATCATGAAGGAATATCGCGCTCTGCAATATGCCAGCATTGAGAAATATGTTAATTCGGATAATTCGGTGGCAGTTGCTGAAAAACCCAAAGCCATAAAGGAGAAGATTGATAATTTTGAGAATAATTTTTCGGTTTCGTCCTTTGGGGTAAATCAGATTTGGATGTGTTTGAGCACTGGAATGGTGGTAGCATTATTGGTGTTCGTGCGTAATCATCGAATGTAATTTTGAAGATTTTAGGAAGAATTTGGTTGGTTTGGGCCGGGCTGTGGTTTGCAGTTTGGTTCTTACTATTGTATCCGTTTTTTTATTTGTTGTTGCAAAAGCAGGTAACTTTTCGATATGCACATGGATTGCGCAAATTATGGGGGAGATTAGCGTCGATAACAGGGTTTATTATTCCAATTGTTCATTATGAAACAGAAATTCCAAAGGATAAACGCTTGGTTTACTGTCCCAATCATATGTCATATTTGGATATAATTACTTGCGGTACTTATCTGCCTGGGTTTAATTTTTTCATGGGTAAAATGGAATTGACGAAAATTCCATTATTTAACATTTGGTTTAAGTCCTTGGATATTCCTGTAAAACGGGAAAGTATTAAGAACGCACATGGTGCTTTTCTTAAGGCCAGTGAGCAAATGGATAAATTAGGAGCGAATCTAATTATCTATCCCGAGGGTAGAATTCCAGATGATACTCCTAAAATTAAATTCCCATTCAAACCAGGAGCATTTAGAATTGCTATTGAAAAACAAATACCTATTGTTCCAGTTACATTGCTGGATAATTTGAAAAGATTTGACAGCAATACAATGAATGGCAGTCCAGGTAGAATGAGGATGCTGGTACATACACCAATAGAAACAACGGGATTGTCTTTGGAAGATGTCCCAGCGTTGCAACAGAAAGTGTACGATGTATTATCTTTACAATTGAAAAATCACCAGATACTATGAGAATAACTGAAGATAAAGTTAAGGAGTTGGCGAAATTAGCACGGTTGCAATTTGAAGGACAAGAACTCACTAAAATGCAAGCAGATCTTGAAAATATACTAGTAATGTGTGAGAAATTAAATGGTTTAGATACAGCGGGGAAAGAACCTTTAATTTATATGGGTAACCAACACACCACCCTTCGAAAAGACGAGGTTGTGCAAGAAATTACGAAACAAGAGGCCTTAAAAAACGCGCCTAAAAAGGATAGTGACTTCTTTCGTGTTCCTAAAGTAATCGACGGAAATGAGTAAAGCACTCATTCAACTTAAGGAAATAACCAAAACCTACACTCTGGGAGAGCAAATTGTGCATGCTCTACAACGAATAGATATAGAAATATTAGCTACAGAATATGTAGCACTCATGGGTCCAAGTGGATCCGGGAAGTCTACCTTAATGAATATTATTGGTTGTTTAGATACACCAACATCCGGTGAGTATTGGTTGAATAACAAGTTGGTTAGCAGGATGACCGATGCCGAATTAAGTATTGTTAGGAACGATGAAATTGGCTTTGTTTTTCAAACATTTAATCTTTTGGGAAGATTATCTGCTCAAGAAAATGTAGCATTGCCCTTGGTATATGCAGGCATTTCGCAAAAAGAACGCATGGAGAGGGCGGCGGCTACTTTGGAAAAAGTGGGTTTAAAAGACAGAATGTTGCATAAGCCCAATGAATTATCCGGCGGGCAGAGACAACGTGTTGCTGTGGCGAGAGCACTTATTAATAACCCAAGTTTACTATTGGCCGATGAGCCTACAGGTAATTTAGACACCAAGACATCTCACGAAATAATGGATTTATTCCGCGAAATTCATGAATTAGGGAATACCATTGTTTTAGTTACTCATGAAGAGGATATTGCACAAAATGCCAAACGAATTATCCGTTTAAGGGATGGTTTAGTAGATGATAATTAATGTAAACAATTCAATTTTTTATTGATATTGCAAGAGATTTAATGATCGCCCCCGTAATACATTGGTACTTTAAGCAACGTTCAAAAGAGCTGCAGGATAATTTACAAATGTCCATAATACGGCAAGAGGAATTATTTCAAGAGCTCGTTTTTAATTTGTCTAAAACAGAATATGGAGAATCGTATTCCATAGATGGCAGTGAAACCTACCAACAGTTTGTTTCTAAAATTCCGGTTGTACAGTACGAAGAAATTCAACCTTGGATAGAACGTAATCTTAAAGGAGAACAAGGATTATTGTGGCCTGGTGATATAACCTGGTTTGCTAAGAGCAGCGGGACAACCAATAGTGTTTCCAAGTTTATTCCCATTAGTTATGAAAGTATGGAGTACAACCATTACACGGGAAACAGAGAGGTATTAACACAGTTCACCACCTTGTATCCTAATAGTAATATTTTTGAAGGCAAGGGATTATTAATTGGAGGTTCACAAAGTATTTCTGGAATGTCCAGCGATACATTTACTGGAGATTTAAGTGCGATACTCATGAACCATGCTCCATCATGGGTAAATTGGAAAAGTACGCCCGATATCGAAATTTCTACCATGCCCGATTGGGAGCAAAAGGTAGAAGCCATGGCTCAAGCAACTATTAATGAAAATGTTACTAGCATTAGTGGAGTTCCAACCTGGGCTTTGGTTTTATTTAAACGAATATTAGAAATTACTGGGAAATCAAATATCCATGAAGTATGGCCCAATATGGAATTATTTATTCACGGAGGTGTAAGTTTTCTGCCCTACAGAGATCAGTTTCAGGATTTATTGCCTGGGTCTCATATGAAGTATCTGGAAACCTACAATGCAAGTGAGGGGTTCTTTGCTGTACAAGCGTCGGTAGACTCAAGAGATTTGGTTTTATTAACCCATATCGGAATATTCTATGAGTTTTATCCGGTTAATGAAGGACCCGAAAAGACAGTTCCTCTAGCGGAAGTAAAAGTAGGCGTGAATTACGTAGTGGTGATTTCTACCGTAGGTGGTTTATGGCGCTATGTCATTGGAGATACTATACAATTTACATCGGTTAATCCTTTCCTATTTGTGATAACGGGTAGGATGAAACTTTTTATTAACTGTTTTGGTGAAGAGCTAGTAATTGAAAATGCCGAAAAAGCAATCGCTCATGCTTCATCAGAAACCAGTGCAGTTGTTAGTGATTATACCGCCGGTCCTATTTTTATGTCTGAAGAGGATCCTGGACATCAATGGTTGGTAGAGTTTTCTACGGAACCAACAGATTTGGAGCAATTTACCGAATTGTTGGATCAGAAGTTAAAAGAGGTTAACTCTGATTATGCAGCTAAAAGACATGCGGATATGGTAATGAAACGTCCAAAATTAGTAGCTGTTCCTATCGGTACTTTTGAAGCTTGGTTAAAAAGCAAAGGCAAATTGGGAGGACAGAATAAAGTTCCCCGATTAGCGAATGATCGACGTATTTTAGATGAAATCCTAGGGATGTTGCATTAATAATTTGCGAACCAACTTCTTGAAAACCTAAATTTGCTAAATAACATTTAATCATGTACGGAGAAATAAAAAACCACTTAGCGAACGAATTATCGGCTATACAAGAGGCCGGATTGTTTAAAAAAGAGAGAATTATAACCTCGCCTCAAGATGCGGTGATTACCTTAAATGACGGTTCAGAAGTAGTTAACTTTTGTGCAAATAACTATTTGGGTTTAAGTAGCCATCCCCGAGTGGTTGAAGCAGCAAAACGCGCTATTGATACACACGGTTTTGGTATGAGTAGTGTTCGATTTATCTGTGGAACACAGGATATTCATAAAGAGTTGGAAGCCAAGATTGCGGATTTTTACGGGACGGAAGATACAATTCTATACGCAGCAGCTTTCGATGCTAATGGGGGTGTTTTTGAACCATTATTGGGAGAAAAGGACGCGATTATTTCTGATAGTTTAAATCACGCATCCATCATAGATGGAGTGAGGTTGTGTAAAGCGATGCGTTTTCGATATGAAAACAATAATATGGCAGATTTAGAAAAGCAATTGATTGCTGCTAAGGATGCTGGGGCGCGTTATGTATTGGTTGTTACTGATGGTGTGTTTTCAATGGATGGATATGTTGCTCAATTGGATAAAATCTGTGATTTGGCGGATAAATACGGAGCGATGGTTATGACCGATGAGTGTCATGCTGCAGGTTTTATCGGCGCAACGGGAAGAGGTACTCCCGAATACTGCAATGTGATGGGACGCGTGGATATTATAACCGGCACCTTGGGTAAAGCATTGGGCGGTGCGATGGGTGGTTATACAACGGGTAGAAAAGAAATAATTGAACTATTACGTCAACGTTCAAGACCTTATTTGTTCAGTAATTCATTAGCCCCAAGCATTGTGGGTGCGTCCATCGAGGTATTTAATATGTTGAATGAAACAACCTATTTGCGGGATAAGTTGGAGTCGAATGTTAAACGGTTCAAAGCAGGTATTAAAGCTGCAGGATTTGATATTAAAGACGGTGATTCCGCTATAGTACCCGTGATGTTATACGATGCAAAATTAAGTCAAGATATGGCCGATGCACTACTAGAAGAGGGTATCTATGTAATTGGATTTTTCTATCCCGTAGTTCCGAAAGATCAAGCTAGAATAAGAGTTCAGTTAAGTGCCGCCCATGAATTTGAACATATCGATAAAGCAGTTGCTGCATTTACGAAAGTAGGTAAATCGTTAGGAGTTATTTAATTCCTTAGTAAACTGATTATATTTGCCTTTTGCACATAAATTATGTCTGTTTGGAGAAAGAAACCAGTAGCTTTATATCAAGCTGAAGCCAACAAAAGCGATTTGAATCGCGTACTTACAAGATGGGGTCTAACATCATTGGGAATAGGAGCAATTATCGGGGGTGGTATTTTTACCTTAACTGGTATTGCCGCACATAACCATGCTGGGCCCGCGTTAGCATTGGCTTTTGTAATTGCTGGAATTGGTTGTTTGTTTGCATCCTTGTGTTATGCAGAATTTGCATCGGTATTACCTGTAGAAGGATCCGCGTATGCTTATGCATATGGCACAATAGGGGAGTTGTTTGCTTGGTTTATCGGTTGGAATCTAATTTTAGAATACATGATGGGAGCAACTACCGTAGCTGTTGCATGGAGTGGCTATTTTAATAAGTTGTTACATTTATTCCACATTAATTTACCAGAGTTTTTGGTTAACGATCCTGCTACTTTCAATCATGGAGTATCTTTTGCAAATTGGAATTTTGCATTCAATCTTCCTGCATTTTTAATAACGTGGGTAATCACGGCCATTTTGATTAAAGGAATAAAAGAAGCAGCGTCTACTAATAACATCATTGTTGTATTAAAGGTAGCCGTTGTATTGTTTGTAATTATTGTTGGATCGTTTTATGTGGATACCAATAATTGGGAACCCTTTATTCCTGCTGAAAAAATGGGTGAAGATGGTAAAATTCATTTTGGTGTTGGAGGTGTATTAACCGCTGCTACCATCGTTTTCTTTGCCTATATAGGCTTTGATGCGGTATCTACTCAAGCTGGAGAAGCAATTAACCCTAAAAAAGATGTACCGTTCGCAATCATTGCGTCTTTAGTAATCTGTACTGTTTTATACATTTTAGTTTCTTTGGTGTTAACAGGAATGGTGAAGTACGATCAATTGGACTTAAAGGCGCCCGTTGCATCTGCATTTTCTGGCGCTGGAATTAATTGGGCCACCTATTTAATTACTATCGCTGCTACTGCCGGATTAATGTCCGTTATGTTAGTGATGATGTTAGGGCAAACTAGAATTTTCTTGGGAATGGCTAAGGATGGCCTTTTACCCAAGGGAATGTTTGGGACCTTGCATCCAAAGTTTAAAACACCGTACAAGAGTACCATTTTGGTTGGATTTATAGTTTCTTTAGTAGCGGCTTTAACTCCCATTGAAAAGGTTTCTGAGATGTGCTCAATGGGAACCTTGTTGGCGTTTGCCATGGTTTGTGTTGCTGTTTTAGTTCTTCGGGTGAAAGAACCAGACTTGGATAGACCTTACCGCACGCCTGCAGTTTACTTTGTTGCACCTGCTGGGTTTTTATTCAATATTTTCTTGATGACTAATGTGCAGGAAAATACTTGGTATGCGTTTTTGATTTGGGGTACTCTAGGTGTATTGGTTTACTTCCTATACAGTCGTAGACATTCAAATTTAAATAACTTATAACTTTCATTAGGGCGGCAAAACCGCCCTTTTTTATGCAGACACAAAAATTAGGTTTATTTGATTCTGTGCTCCTTGTCTCGGGAAGCATGATAGGCAGTGGTATTTTCTTGGTGACATCAGAAATGACAAGGGATTTAGGCAATCCACTGTATGTGATGATTGCCTGGTTGTTGGGCGGAGTTATAACGCTATTGGCGGCATTGAATTTTGGGGAGCTTGCTGCTATGATGCCAACAGCTGGTGGACAATACAACTTCATTTCAAGAATTTATGGTAAAACCATGGGTTTTGTTTATGGTTGGTCAGTATTTACAGTAATACAGACTGGAGTAATTGCAGCCGTTGCCATGGCTTTTGCCAATCACGTCGCCGTATTTTATCCAGCTTTAGCTGAGAACCACGGAATTGAGATATTAGCTATCGGTTCCATAATTGCATTGACCTATATCAATTCACGTGGGGTTTCGGAAAGTAAATGGGTACAAAGGATATTTACCTTAGCTAAATTACTAGCATTAGCACTCTTGATTGTAGGTGGCATTTTAGTGATGATGAATTTCTTCCCAACGCTAACTTCCAACTTTCATATTAGTACAAATAATCTTTTTGAAGCCAAACAATGGGCAAGGAGTTTAACTCCAGCAAATCTGGAACAAGCTGAACAGTTGGGAGTAGAGTCGTATACCGTGCCTGATTCCGTTTACAACTCAGTAAAAGGTCAATCGGTTGTTGAACAATTCACCTGGGCGAAAATAGGTGGTTACTCCTTGTTTTTAGCATTTACGGGTGCGATGGTAGGTAGCTTGTTTTCTTCGGATGCATGGCAAGGCATTACATTTATGTCGAACGAGGTTAAAAACCCCGCTAAAACGATTCCTAGAGCATTGTTCTTCGGTACACTGATTGTTACAATAGTTTATATTTTAGCAAATCTTGCATATTTTGTTATTTTGCCTATCGATGCTATTGCCCATGCCGATGCAGATAGGGTGGGTGTGGCTGCTGCCGATCGATTATTGCAAGGTTGGGTAGGTAACAGTGAGTCAAGTGTGTTAGCGCTATTATTGATGGCTGGTTTAGTGGTTGTTAGTACTTTTGGGTGCAATAATGGACTCATACTCGCTGGTAGCAGATTGTACAAAGCCATGGCAGATGAGGGTTTGTTTTTCAAAAAAGCGTCGGAATTAAATAATAATAATGTTCCGGCTAAGGCATTGTGGATGCAGGCAGCATGGTCATCGGTTCTTTGTTTAAGTGGTTCCTATGGAGATTTGCTGAATTATTGCACCTTTGCTTCTCTCTTGTTTTACATCATCACGGTATTAGGAGTAATTTTATTGCGTGTACGAGAACCTCAATCAGAACGACCTTATAAAGCTTGGGCTTATCCAATATCAACCCTGATTTATTTAATATTGGCAGGGGTAGTAGCTGTTGGAATATTGATTAGTAAATTTCAAATCGCAGCCACAGGAATTGGCATTGTTGCTTTGGGATGGCCTATCTACTATTTTTTCGAGAGAAGTAAAAAGACGCAGACCCAATAAATGACATTGATAAAAAGTATCGTTAATCCGATTATTTAAACGTAATAGAGTTACACTTAACTCAAGTTAGGACTAAAAGACAGGGTATTTTCGAAATCGAAACGCTTATTTCTGATATGTCCAATTTGCTTTAACGTAGGCATTAAGTCTTTTAATTGATCTAAATATAGACTTTGATCTCCATCGCTTAATGCTTCGTTGGGTTGATTGTGTACTTCGATAATTAATCCATCTGCACCCGCTGCAATGGCAGCAGCAGAAACGGGTGGAACTAAGTCTCGGATTCCTGTTCCTTGACTCGGATCTAAAATGATAGGTAAGTGGCTTAAGGACTTAATTAATGGAATTGCTGCAATATCAAGTGTATTGCGTGTTGCGTTTTCAAACGTTCTAATTCCTCGTTCACATAAAATTACGCGTTCATTACCACTACTTACAATGTATTCAGCAGCCAAAAGCCATTCTTCAATGGTGCTGCTCATACCTCTTTTTAATAATACGGGTTTTTTACTTTTCCCAAGTGCTTTTAATAAGGGATAGTTTTGCATGTTGCGTGTACCCACCTGAAGTATGTCAACATATTCTTCTAACTCCTCAATTTTATCAACGCTCATTACCTCTGAAACAACTCCTAGTTGATATTTATCAGCGGCTTCGCGAATCAATTTCAAGCCTTCCGTTTTTAGTCCCTGAAATGAATAAGGACTCGTTCTTGGTTTGTATGCCCCGCCTCGTATAAATCGAATGTTGAGTTTTGATAAATACTCACTTATAGTAAAAATCTGTTCTCTGTTTTCAATGGCACATGGGCCAGCAATTAATACCAAATCCTTACCAAAAGTTACACCATTTACTTCAAACTCAGTGTTTTCTTTTTTCCACTCTCGGCTTACCAATTGATATGGTTTTCTGTGGCTCATAAATTTAGGTATTAGTTGGGTTTGGTATAGGTAACAATCAAACGTGTTTTTTTGTTGTCGATTACTACACGAGAACCAGAGACCGGCACATCCGTAGGAATCGTCAATAATAGTCCGTTGTTGATTTCTTTATTTTGATTGGCTTTGGACGACAAAATACCTTGGATTTGTCGAGTGATATCGAATTTATAATAGTACCCTTTTTCATTTAGTAAACCACCAAAAGTGCTAGATCCACCGTCTTTTGTTAATGAGTTACGATTACTACTGCTACTTAGGGGTTGAAATAAGTTTAATCTAGGAGGAGCGTAATACATTGGAGTAGCTGTGTTTTCAGCTACGTGGAACACAATTTCCGCTTTATTAATTGCGACATTTCCTCCAGCAATTAAGTTGTAGATGTAGGGTATTTCGATTTTGTTTTTTATTCCATTTAAGCTCTGTACGTAAGAAAATTCTTGCGTTTTTTCTTTGCTTATTAATTGTCTTACAATCTCTTCTGTGTATGGGCCGGTTTCAGAAAAATTCAGCGTTTTTACTTGTTCGTCAAATCCAAAAACATAGGTTTGAGTATCACTATAGTACAATAATATTTTAGCGCGGTCGTTTATTGAAAAATCACTTTTAAAGTCGAAAACACCATACCCGCCTTCTCCTGGAGTTAAATCCTCAGAAATCGGTTGAATGCTTATGCCAGGCAAGTATTTATTTAATCCGTCTGTTGTTTGATATGCCGTTGAAGGCATTCGCTGAAGATATCTGGCAAAATCTTTGGATAACTTGATTAGCAACCCATTAGGGAGTTTGATTTTCTGTTTTTTGTAGCCGATTGAATCAATTCCTTCTTGGACAATACGTCCTACATATACACTGGTTACAGCAGAGTTGCTTTTTAACTTATCGGATTGATAATATACTTTGCTAGAACTAAATCCTTCCGCTAAGACACTTATCAATAACTTTTGTATTGTAGCTCGATTTCCGTAAAAATTATTATTCCCTACCATAGGAATAAATAGCAGAGCTGAATCGGGTTCAATGGTGTTTGGGAAGTTGTTTAGAGGTTCAATGATCTTAGATTTTGCAAAAGCTGTAGCTTTGGAATATCCAAACAAGGGATCATTCATTGCGCCAATTAATAAATAACTTAAATTGTTACCTGGCATGGAATCCTCGTCGATAGTTCTGGAGAATAATGTAAAAGTATCTGTTTGGAAAGGTTGAAGAGAATTGGTATTTTGACCTTCAACAATCACGTTTCCGGTCTGTTTTTTACACGACCAATTTCCTGCTGCTAAGCTTAGCAAAGCAATTGCTAAGATGTAGTTTCGCACGATTATCCTAACAATTTTTGGTAAAATGCTCCATACGCAACCGCGGAATCATCCTCGGTATGCATCATGATAATTTTGTCGCTCACATGCTCCTCTACAATTCTATGGGCTTTTTCGCATCCGGTAACAACCGCATCAGCGTGTTTAGCACCGCCAATATTCATACTATCCACATCAGCATTTTCATAACATTCGAGGCAATTGTCTTCTATGCTATTTAAACTTGCTTTTCTAGCAAAATCATTACCTAAATTGATTGGAGTACTGTCACAATAAACACTATATACAACTTTTGCATTTTTGAAAACAGGTTCATCTTTATACAATGTTTTCAAATACAGGGGAACCAAGCTGGTCATCCAACCTTGACAATGAATAATATCGGGTGCCCAACCTAATTTTTTAACAGTTTCCATAACTCCTTTACAAAAGAAGATTGTTCTTTCGTCATTATCAGAAAAGTAGTTGCCATTTTCATCGTTAAAAATGGCTTTTCTGTGGAAATAATCCTCATTGTCCAAGAAATACACCTGCATTTTGGTGTTTGGAATGGAGGCGACTTTGATGATTAGTGGGTTGTCGTTGTCATCAATAGAAATGTTAATCCCCGACAAACGAACTACTTCGTGAAGTCTGTTTCTACGTTCATTAATTACCCCAAATCTCGGGACCAGAATACGAATTTCGTTATCTTGTTCTTGTAATGCTTGAGGTAGCATTCTGGCGATAGTGGCTACTGGAGAAGTCTCAAGGAAGGGAGACATTTCGGAGCTCACAAAGAGAACTCGTTTTTTTGTTGGAAACATAGTTGTTAGGGTAGTTTCAAAAGAAACAGTTTACAAAAGTATAACAAAAATTTTGGAAATTAAAACAATAAGAGGCTAAAAACCTTTGAAAAACCTTTATTTGCAGTCAATTTCGTAAATGAAAGTTGTTACAAATTCTGAGTCTTTGGATTCGTTGCGATCTGCTTTGCATACCAAACAGTTGGCCCTTGTTCCAACCATGGGTGCCTTGCATGATGGTCATTTGAAACTTGCACAATCGGCCAAGGAGTTGGGATACTTTGTGTTGGTAAGCATTTTTGTAAATCCAAGACAGTTTAATAACCCTGTTGATTTAGATAAGTACCCTAGAACTATTGAAGAGGACAAGCAAAAGTTAATAGATGCAGGGATAGATGCTGTGTATATTCCTAAACTTGAGGATGTCTACATAGAAGAAATTCGCGATATAGAGGTGGATTTGGGTACCTTGGATCATGTATTTGAAGGTCATTTTAGACCCGGACACTTTGATGGGGTAGTTCAGGTGTTGTATCGATTTTTTCTTCGCGTTAATCCAGATGCTGTTTTCTTTGGTGAAAAGGATTTGCAACAATGCATGGTAGTGAAAAAACTGTTGAATCAGTGTTTCCCGTCTATTACATATTATCAAGTGCCTACGGTAAGAGAGAGTTCTGGGCTAGCTATGAGTTCAAGAAATCAACGTCTAACTGATGAGGGTAAGAAAAAAGCGGCGGAAATTTATTCGGTACTTTCTGCCCTAAAACAACAATGTTTGTTAGGCGATTTTAAATCGGAAGAAATGATAAATCGACTAAAATCAATGGAAATTGAAACAGAATATCTAGCCTGGGTATTTCTACCCGATATGTCGCCAATAAAAACTCAGGATCACCGGAAATACAAGCATCAAGCCATCGTTTTTGCTGGTTATTTGGAGGGTGTTCGCTTGATTGATAATCTCGTTTTCGATTTAGCTTAAAAGGCAAGGAAATATCAAGGGGTATCCTGAATTATTCTTTCTGTTTTGAATCGATAATAATCGTTACTGGACCATCATTAATTAATTCTACTTTCATGTCGGCACCGAAAACTCCCAGATACGTTGGAATATTGTGTTTAGAAGTTAAAAGTTGACAGAAATTGGCATACAGTTGTGAAGCAAAATCTGGTGCTGCGGCTCGAATAAAGGACGGCCTGTTTCCTTTGGCCGTTTGAGCATGCAAGGTGAATTGAGAAATGGCCAAAATAGAACCAGAAATATCTTTGATACTTAAATTCATTTTTCCATTATCGTCCGAAAAGATTCTTAAACCAGCAACTTTATCGGCCAACCACACAACATCGGTTTCATTATCTGCACCTTCAATACCCACGAGTATCAAAAACCCTTGATCAATAGCATTTATCAAATTGCCATCAACCGAAACTTGAGCTTTTGATACTCGTTGTATTACTAAACGCATTATTCTTTAATGAATTTTCTTGTATTAATTCCGTTTTCTGTATGCACCGAAACCAAATATATTCCGGGAGTTAATGAAGAAATATTTACCGTGTTTTCTCCTGAATTAGATACTGAATTAGTTTGAACAATCGATCCGTTAACATTCATTATATTAATTTTTTGAATTGATTGACCTAAAGTAATTGTTAAATAATCATGTGCGGGGCTAGGAGTAACAGTAAAGTTCGGTTTTGATAAATTCTTATTTGATAAGACTTCGGTTCCATTCACGAAAGTATTATTTAAAGCATCTGTGGTTGCAATCGAAAACCCATTATCAATTGCACCGTTTGGATCAATGAACATACTTACGATATGCATTTTATTAAAATTCCAATCAGCATTAATAGGGAAAGTGAAGTTGTGAATAAAGGTGTCACCTTGTTTAGCGGTGTTTCCGTAAGCATTATTTAATCCGTTAAAACTAGGAGAAATATACCTACCAACATGGTCATATACCATTTTTGAAGCAGGAACTGGGTTTGCTAATAATTCAAATCCACCCATAACTCCGTTACTACCTCCGGCGTAGGCATTGCTTTGGTTGTAGCCATTGGTAGTTCCTGTAACACTATCCTCCACCAAGGCACAAACCAATTTATAGTTTCCGGAAATATCCGATTTTACTGTAGTTTTAAGGCTAACTTTTAACTCTCTGGTCACAGAGTTCCATTGTGCAGCCGTATAAAAAACACCCTTAGGAGCCTGAACAATACGCTTTAAGAAATCCTTATCCATGGCCGATGGATCTACATCATTACCGCGGTCTACTACAGCACTAGGATATCCAGAAATCTTTGTTCCCAATCCTGCGTCCCAAGTAAAATCTTCCATCGGATCATTATTGTGAATTGCGATTCCTTGAAAATATCCTTTGTATTTAGAATCCATATTTTTCAATGACACAGCACCTCTCGGGCACCAAGCACACCAAGTACCTGTGGCCTCTTCTCCAATAACCATTTTGTCTTGAGCTGGGACAACTGGGTTAACAATAATTTGCTTACTATCGTCTAAGTTGTTTTCATCGCTAGTTTGATTAATACTTACGATTTCGGCAATAAATGCATTACTTCCAGCCGCAATCGTCCAAGGATTTTGCCATTTTAATAATGCAGCTGTATTTTTTGCAATATTTAAACCACTGAACTTCAATTGTTCGCTTTGGTTGTTGTACGTAATTTTAACTTCGGCTTCGGTTATTGTTTCGGTACCAATATTTCGTAGTTGAATACTAGGAGTTACGCTACTTCCAGATAAAAATCCCAGTACATCGTTAATAGAACTTATAGCTGCATTTTTAGTAAAAGAACTGCTTGGTGCAGTGTATTCGTAAGTTACATCATCTACCCAAAAACTACTTCCTTGTAGAGGATAAATATCCATTGTTGCAATTTGGTAAGATCCATTCTGAAAGGTGCCTTGACTTACATTATCAATCAAAATTTCCCAAGTATTTGTGTTCAAGAACGTATTAATACTTAGATTAAACCATTGATTTTGAGGATATTTACCAGAAAATACTAATCCGGTTTTAGTATTAGTTATAGAAAGGTCTCCGGTTGTTTCGAAGTAAACATCAAAAGTGTAGCCTTTACCAGCAACTGTTTGTTCTTGAAAATTAAAATAGGCCGATTTACCTGTTTCCACAAATAAGTTCATCCCTAATGAGAAGTTGCCTGTAGTATATTGACCTCCAAAAGGTAGAATAATATCCTGAGGACCTCCAGCAGCCACGGTTGAACTAAAATACAAGCTGTTATTGCCGCTTTTTGCCTTGGTATTAACTACTTTGGCATCGTCTGATCCACCACCCGTTTTGCTTGTCCAGGTTTCCCAGGTATTACTTTTTTGAGCAATAAAATCACCCGCAGTGTAGGCCTCAAAATCATCGGAAAAGGTTTGCGCACTGGCCGATAGTATTAATGGCCAAGTTGCGAATAGGAGTATTTGTTTTTTCATATTCTACATTTCAAGTTATGCAATATACGAATACCCCGTGTAAATAATTACTATTTCAATCGTGACGTTGGCCGCCTAATATGCTAAAAACATGCAAAATATGGGGGAATACTGCGTCCATCGATTCTTTAGCTCCTCTGCTTGATCCCGGTAATGCCAAGACCAAGGAGTTTTCAATAAAACCAGAAATACTTCTGCTTAACATGGCATATGGAGTGCGGTTTTGACCGTAATTTCTTATAGCTTCTTCTATCCCTGGAACTCGGCGTTGAATGATTGGAATTAATGCTTCTGGAGTGACATCTCTTTTGGATAGTCCAGTTCCACCTGTAAAGATGATAAGATCAAATTTGTTTTCTACACCCTGCAAGGCCGATTTTTGGATTTCGGCAATTTCGTCAGGAATTATTTCGAATTCTTGAACTTTAACACCAAGATTTTCTAGGTGATTTTTAATACTTGCGCCTGCTGAATCAGTTTTATGTCCAGCGGAAATTGAGTCTGAACAAACGATTACCTTGGCACTTAAATTTGGTAATGCTTTTTTCTTGATATCGGACTTTCCACCTTGCTTTTCTTGCAATTGAATGCGTTCAATACAAATTCCTTTATCGATGGGCTTTAGCATATCATAAAGCGTTAATGCGGCCACCGATGCGGAATGCATGGCTTCTACCTCAACCCCTGTTTTGTAAATGGTGGCTACTTCTACTTCGATGTAAATGGTTAAATTTTCTAAACGAAAACGAACTTGAGTATATTCAATAGGAAGAGGGTGACAATCGGGAATTAGTTCCGATGTTTTTTTAGCTGCGAATAAAGCTGCTACTCTTGCAGATTCTAGCACATTTCCTTTAGGAACAGCATGATTGTTAATTGCATCAATGGTTTCTTGTTTGCTACAAATAACTTGTGCTGTGGCAATGGCTTTACGATACGTATTGGATTTATGAGTTATGTCTATCATTGGTTTATTTTCCAATTTTCTTGATTGGTATCCATAAGTTCTTTGCCCCAAATAGGCAGTTCGTTTTTTATACGCTCCACCAGTTCCGAACAAGCATCGATGGCTGCTTTACGACGTTTGGAAGAAGTAAATACAAATAAACACATTTCGCCAACCTCAACCTTACCTAAGCTGTGATAAATATGCATGCATGTAAGATCGTATTTGTTAAAAATATCTTCTCGGATTCCATGAGCCAATTCTAAAGCCATTTCGTTGTAAGCGGTATATTCAATGGCACTTACCGCACCAAGATTGGTTTCATCAGCCCGTACTTGTCCTAGAAATATAGAGTGAGCTCCAATATTCGTCTTGCTTTGATGTGCAGCAATTGAATTTGCAATTTTCTCCGTTGAAATGGGTCCGTCAATAAATATATTTTTGTAACTCATTATTTAAAAGTATTTTAAACTATGTTAGTTGAATCTTTAATTTAAATTTCAATTTTTAACATTGAATACCCGTGTTGGTTAAAAATAATCATTTCATTAACGAGTTTTCCTGGTTTTCCAATGATTTGATTGATTGTCTCTATCGATAATACGCTCCCAATCAATCCAGCGGTAGCTCCCAGTACTCCTGCCTCTTCACAGTTGTTTGAATTGAGTTTGGTTATCTCTTCGGGAAAAATGGTTCTGTACGGTTTATACCCTTCTTCTCGGTTATTTAAACAGATTATTTGTCCTTCGTTTCGGTAAATCGATCCAGTGAGTATGGTTTTTTGTAGCGTTTCCGCAGCTTGAGTAGTGGCGTATCGACAAAGAAAATTATCGGAACAATCGATAATCAAATCGGCTTTTTCTAGTAATTGTGCTGCATTATTTTCGGTAAGTTGGTTGTCTATTCCTATTACTTGTATATCGTTAAATTGTGAGTTCAATTTTTGGGCAGCTTGAATAGCCTTGTTTTTGCCAATGTCGTCAACGCCAAAAAGTACTTGCCTATTCAAATTGTCTAAACTTACCGTATCCGCATCAATTAAAATGATATTTTTTATGCCAGCGGCGGCCAAATAAAGTGCTACGGGACAGCCTAGTCCACCCACGCCAACAATTATTACACAGCTTTTTTGAATTACAAGTTGATTGACTAGACCGATTTCGGGTAATAATATTTGTCGGTAAAATCTATCCACGATTATCCTCCTGAAAATGGCGGTAAAATAGCTATTTCATCGTTGGGTTGAAGTAGGGCAGATTTAACAATTTTTCGGTTAACAGACATAACAAAACCTAAGGATTTTAGCTGGGGATACTGTTCCAGTAAATAGGAATGTAATTCTTCTAATTGGTTAAAATAATTGCATGCTTGTTCATGACATCCCGTTATTTCGGCTGATTTTCCAAAGAATAATAAGCGTAACGTTTGGTTTTGGTTCATGATTATCCAGAAAAGCAAAAATAACCAAACTTGTATATTGTTTGGAATTTAAAATTCAGCTACGTAGGCAATAATTAGTTTAACAGCAGCAATTACTAAGACAATGGCAAGTATCCTCTTGATTGTGTTATTTGAAAAGTCTGCGGCACCTTTCCACGATCCAAATAAACCGCCTATTAAAGATGCTGCTAAGATCCAAATGATTTGATAAAAATCCGAACTAGATGGGTTTGATATTTCTAATAAAATGCTAGGTTTTCCAATTAATCCAGCGATTGAGTTAGACACGATAAATGCTGCACTAATAGCAGCTGTTTCTTTTGCGTTATGCCATCCCAAAAGTAAAATGATTGGTGATAAAATAATTCCACCACCAATTCCGATCATCCCAGACACTAAGCCAATGGGTATTCCAATTCCAATTAGTACACTAGCGGATGGAACTGATGAAATGACTGTCGATTCGGGTTTAATGGTTTTTTGGGGAAACACAATTTGTTGAAGGTCAAACAGTCTGATAGAACTAAATAATAATAAGCAACCCAATATGAATTTATATAAATTAGGGTCTAATGGAATTTTACTACCGAGAAAAGATGCAGGAATAGAACCAATAACTAGCCACAAAAAGGTCTTTTTAGGAAAATCAATTACACGGCTAAAGTTTATAAAGGCAATGGATGCCACTAAGATATTGAGAATTAATGCAGAGCTTTTACAGAGGTCATTAGAAATATCCAATAATGCTAGCAACGCGAGATAACTGCTAGCACCTCCATGTCCAACCGAGGAATATAAAAATGCTACTATGAAAAACAAAAAATAGTAAAATTCCATGGATAATAACGGTCTAGAAGTGCTTGTTAATGTATTAAAATACAGATATTTAGGATTAAATCGGAATATATTTTAGTGAGGTTCCAGAATCATTATTTTCCCAATCTTCAGGTAAGATCACCAACGCATTGGATGCATTTAAGGTGGATAAATTGAACGATTCTTGGCCAGTAAGAATTTTAATTTTTCCATGGGATACATTTGCTTTTACAAAATGCGTGAGCCCGATTTTTTTCTGGTAAGAATTTTCTAACTCACCAATAGGCAGTTGATTGTAATAATCACTTACTGTAAAACCACCATTTAATTGTTGAATTAATGGATTTACCCAGGCATGAAAACAAGTATTTACAGAAGCTGGATTTCCAGGGAGCGCAATAAAAACTTGATGGTTTAATGTGCCAATATATAACGGTTTTCCGGGTTTCTGTTTAACTTTATAGAACGTCTCATTTACGCCAATTTCCTCTAAAACCGTTTTAACAAAATCAAAATCACCCACCGAAATTCCACCCGTTAACACAACAATATTGGTTTCTTTCATGGCCGATAAAATACTGGATTTTAAGATGTGAGGGTCGTCTATACAACGAGAATAAGGCAGAGCATTTATGTTCTTTTCGGCAAATAATGCTTGTAACATAGGGCCATTACTATTATATATTCCTGCCATGGGTAGATCTTGGCCAATTTCTACTAACTCATTACCAGTTATTATAATAGAAGCAATAACTTTATTTATTACTGCAATTTTCGTGATTCCTATCGTTGCCAATAAACCAATAATTCCACTGGTTATTTTTTGACCCGCAGATACTACCGTTTGATTGATTTTAGTTTGTGATCCTTGCTTACGAATATTAAGATTTGCTGTTATGGGTTGATTAAATGTTACCCATTTTTCCGTTTCTATGGCCCATTCTTGTTGTATTACCGAAATGCATCCAACGGGGATACTTGCACCTGTAAAAATTCGTATAGCCTCGCCATGTTTTAGCGGTGTTGTCCAATGGTCTCCCGCTGCTATTACTCCACAAATGAAAAATTTATCTGGAATTTCATGCTCCCAACATAGAGCGTAACCATCCATAGCGGAGTTGTCGAAACTGGGTACATCCATGGGAGCGACAACATCATCTGCTAGGATATATCCCAAACTTTCAGCTAATGGAAGTTCAATTATTTCTCTATTAATAGAAATAGTAGATAATTTTGAGATGGCTTCGTATTGGTTAACCATTTTACCCTCCAATTTTAATCATACTCCGGTTAATTATTTGATGAGGCTTTGTTTCTCTGTATTCGGCTGTAAACTGCCCTCCAAGGGCTGCTTTCTTATGTTTCACTGATTGAAGAATGAGAGATTGAATGTTCTCATTTCGTCGAAATGGAGTTAGTAGATCTATTTCGTTTTTATCAAACAGGCAATTTTTTATTTTTCCGTCAGCTGTTAATCGTAATCGGTTACAAGTTGAACAAAAATGGTCACTCATGGTGGTTATAAAGGCTAGTTTACCTAAAGAACCAGGAATTTTATAATGTTTGGCAGTATCATTAGGAGAATCTGGAGTTTTTTCTAAATCAAATTTCTTTTCAACTATTTCTCGTATTTCCTTAGCAGTAAGCACTTTTGTGGGGTCCCAAAAATTACCATCAAATGGCATGAATTCAATAAAGCGAACCTCCATTGGGAAATTGTTGGTTAATAATGCAAAATCAACTATCTCATCTTCTATCTGGTTTTTAACTGCAACAACATTTAGTTTAACCTCAAAATTTTGTTTAATTAGCAATTGAATGTTATTCCAAACTCGATGGAATTCATCACGTTGAGTAATATGTTTGAATTTTTCTGCTTTTAGCGTATCTAGGCTTATGTTTATGCTCTGGATGTTATGTTGTTTTAATAAATCAATGTATCTGTCTAAAAGCAAACCATTGGTTGTTAGAGTTAATTGCGTTGGCAATTTGCTTAAACCGGAAATTATTTCGGGCAAATCTTTTCGAATCAATGGCTCTCCCCCAGTTAATCGAATTTTCGAAACTCCAAGTTGAGTAAAGATGTTGGCAATGGAAATTATTTCATTTGCCGACATTAACCGATGAGGTCTTAAAAATTCATAATCCTCATTGGGCATGCAGTAATTGCAGCGAAAATTACAATTATCGGTAAGCGAGATTCGCAAATAAGAGTGTTTTCTATGGTGTAAATCCTCTAACATCGCCCACTAGGAAAGGCTTCGAATTTAGCGAACAAAATTGTAGATTAAGTATTCTATCGACGTAAAAGAGTTACGGTACCATTAGTATGTAACCATTGTTTATTTAGTTGTAAGCCAGTAAACATGTACACATAATGGCCATCCATAGCTGGCTCACCATAACTATCTGTTCCATCCCACAATGGTTTCAAAGGGCTAGAAATAAAGATTAATTCCCCCCAACGATTGAAAACTTTCATTTCAAAATTAGACAGCGTTTGGTAGTTGTAAGGTCCAAAAAAATCGTTTTTACCGTCTTTGCCCGGAGTAAATGCATTTGGAGTGAAAATTTGGGTAGATTTTGGTAAGTAAAGGTTGAAATACGATGAATCTGCACAGCCTTTATCTGAAACGACCACAATTTTGAAATAACTGTAACCTGTATCAAAAATCGTTTTTGTAAATGATTGTTTTTGAGTAGAAAATAGCTGATTATCTCGATACCAAAATGCTTTAAATGGAGTTACACCAGAATATATGAAGTTCCATAAGCTGCCTTGAGGGTC
>CAZKOM010000012.1:35237-42012 GCA_964554385.1 uncultured Flavobacteriaceae bacterium
ATCGAAGGCTATTACATCGGGTGCATCTGATACGGTAAGTTTTTTAATGGAAGAATCTTTACAGCCGTCTTTTGTTACAGCAAATAATTTGATTGTATATTTTCCACTGTTAGGATAGGAAATGGTTATGTTTTTGCTTGTTTTCGGCAACATTGGATTTAACTCCCAAGCAATGGATGCCGTTGGATCACCCGGGGTATTAGCAGAGGCAAAAAATGGTTGTAAATTTTTACACAGGATGGTGTCCGAAATAGTTATAACCGATAAGGGTGAAGTTTTAACCGAAACATTGGAAGTGAAAATACCGGAGCAATTTTTATTATCTACGATGGTTAGACTTAGGGTGTAGTTACCTGGAGTATTTAATGTCCAAATGGGTCTAGAGGTTGTTCCAACTAAACTACCCATGGTCCAAGTGTATGATTTTATTGTGGCGGGATCTACCGTTAGATTTGGATTGGGTGAGAAAATGCTTCCTGCACACAAAATAGTATCATGTAGGGAGACCTCAGTACTGATTTTTGTAATTTCAATGTCGAATGATGTAGAGTCTCCACAAGGTGAGATGTAGGCGATGGTATATTTCCCGGCAGGATTACTGTAGGAAAACCTCCCTCCATAAATTCGTTTATTTTTTAAGGTTGCACCTTCGGCAGTACTGCAGTTTCTTATGTAAAAGGCACCCGTGTTTGTATCAATGGATTGACTTTTTAACCAAATGAAATTTAGCAAATTAAAGGATCCAGTACTTGATTTACAGGTTGAATTATTTTGTTTTCGAAGTTCAATGGTGCACGGCAAAGGATCGGCCACTATTTCTACCCAATCTAAACCATCATCAGGTAAAAATGCCGGTCTGAACTTTTTGAACCAAGGAGCAGCGGTTATCGGTTCAAATTGTGATTTGATTTCCTTTTGGAATTTCCATGTTTGTGTAATGCTGCCGTCTATTGCGGATAGTTTATAGGTGGATAATACGATAGAGTCATGAACAATTTTGAATTCTGCCATTGATTCAAAAAATAAACCTAAGGGCATGTTGCAATTTTCCCTAGAAATAAATGTTTTATCCGCTGTAAAGGGATCGTTCCGGGTTCTAGCCATCCACCAATCTACCCATGCACCAACAAGATAACCTTCCGGCGTATTGCTTGTACCGTAAACTAAAGGGTGGTAATTTTTATTTGTTGATGGAATAGCTCCTAGCCAATGTTCATTATAATCCCCAACCGTGGTGGTTCGGCAAACAAAAGCACCTTTTATCCTTACAACATGAGTACTTAAATCATAGGTTTTTTTTGTATAAACACCGGCAACGGCATAAAAACTTCCCGCATCCAAAACATTAGTTGCTTTCGATATATTAGCATTATAATTATTGCCCTTGGACCAATTTGTAACAAAGGTTGGCGTAGATTCAGCTTGGCAGTAAAGAGGCTTAGATAATGTATCGGCGTTGAACCCTTTCGTGTTAAAATCCGTTAGGCTGTTTAAATGAACATTGGAAGGTATCATATCATAACGGATAGAATCGTATGATTGAGACATCAATGAGTTTACAAACAATCCTAATAAACTATTTATCAAGGGTAATAAGAGTATTTTCTGAATTCGTTTCATGGATTTAACAAACGTTAATTGTTAAATGAATAAGTACCCTGCTCCGGTAATATGCAAAATATAAATAATATTCGAATTAAAGCGTTGAAGATTTGCTATAATTGCTTGACAAACTGCAATTTCATCGAAATGTTAGGGAAAATTATAAAATCGGTATCGATCGTGTTGGTCTCAATGCTGCTTATCATGATTTTGATAACTGTAATAAATGCACCCGATTCGAAAAAAAACACATCCTCAAAAAATCTTTTAACATATTCTGATTCTTTGGGTTTTTTGCGATTTGCAGAGTCCTTGAAATTTAAAGTTATTGGCAATGACGATGGAACTATGGATGAAAATTCTAAGCAGCAGTTATTGCAACTGCATGGTTGGATGCGTGTGAATTATCCATTGCTATCTGCTCGTGCAAATTGGAAAATAATTGGTAGTGGAAGCGTATTAATAACGCTGGTAGGTAAAAATCCAAATTTAGAAGCTGCCATGTTTCTGGGGCACTTGGATGTTGTACCCGTGGAAGATTCTTCCCAATGGAAATACCCACCGTTTGCCGGAAAAATTGTAGGGGATACGCTTTGGGGGCGAGGGACTTTGGACGATAAGAATGCTGTGATTTCCTTGTTAGAAGCTGCCGAGAAACTAATTGCTTTTGGCAAGCAACCACAACGAAATATACTATTAGCGTTTGGACACGATGAAGAAACAGGTGGTAAATCGGGAGCTGCAGAAACCGCCGCTTATTTAAAACAATCGGGAACCAAGATTGGATTTATTTCCGATGAAGGGTTTGGAATTATGGAAGGAATTGTGCCGGGGTTGAAGCAACCTGCAGCCATTATTGGATTGGCAGAAAAGGGGTATTTGACATTAAAAATTAAAGCTTCGGTGGTGGGTGGACATAGTGCTTGGCCGAAACAAAAAAATACGGTTGCAGAATTGACAACAGCATTGAATCGATTGGATAACTTTCAGTTTTCATCCCGTTTGGATGGGCCGGTAAGTGGACTATTTGAAAACGCTGCACCTTACATGAATTTTGGCTATAAATTTTTGTTTTCCAACTTATGGATTACCAAGCCATTATTAAAAATGGTTTTGGAAGGAGGTGAAAAAACTGCCGCTACAATCCGTACCACGCATGTAACCACCATAGTAAGAGCCGGTGAAAAGGAAAACGTAGTACCTCCATTCGCTGAAGCAATTGTTAATTTCCGAATACTTCCTGGCGATAATATTCAGGATATTATTTCGAAAGTGACGGAAGTGATTGATAATAAAAACATAACCATTTCGAAAATAGGTGATAGTTACGAAGCTTCCCCCATTTCTCCCAATTCCGGTTTGGGTTATGATGAAATTACTGCAACCTTGAAGGACGTAATACCCGATGCCGTGCCGATGCCCGGATTGGTTATTACCGGTACTGATTGTAAAAACTATACCGGGGTGTGCAACCGAATCTATCGTTTTGTGCCCTATCGATTCAACAACAATAATTTATCGGGTATACATGGTAAGAACGAGCATGTTTCCAGGCAATCATTCTACGAAGCCACCACATTTTATCTAAACTTATTTTCTCGATTGTAATTACTTCAATGAGAATTTAACGTACACCGATATTTCATACTTAATGGGTTTGAATTCAATGGTGTATGGATCAACTATTCCATTTACATCATCTTCTTCAAGCTTGTCTTGAATCGCTACAAATCCGCGATACATAGGCATTGGATAAGGCTGGCCATCTTCGCGGATAATTAAGGGTTTTCCTAGCGATTCGCCGATGGCTTGAGTCATAATTTGGGCTTGTTTTTTAGCCTTTTTCATGGCCTCAATGCGCAATTCTTGATAAACACTGTCTTGATTACTGTAGGCGGTTTTATAAATGGATGCTTGGTTGATGTTGATTTTGTTAAGTTCTTGGTACAATTTCCCTAAAACATCGGCGTTTGCAACTTTTACACTGTAAACTTTCTTATCTACTACATCCTTTTTACCCCAAGTATTGATATTCTGTAGGTTGGCCTGTGCGTTGAATAAGGTAAGGTTTTCGGTAGGAATCCCCAGATCTTTTACAATTTTCTTCAGTTTGATTTCTTGTTCGGTAATTTTTAATGCTTTTCTGCCATCCTGAATCTCCAACAAAGTAATCATTACGTAAATTTCGTTGGGAGTGATTTCTTTTTCCGCCTTGGCTTGTATTTCGATAAATGGAATTTCTTGGGCTTGAGCAAAAGAGGATACGACGAAAATGGATGCAGCTAGGAGTACAATTATTTTTTTCATGGTCGATAATACGATTTCATTCTCAAAGGTAAACGAAAATTACAGTGGGGTTATTTTAGACTATAGAGAATGGCTGTATATTGCATGCAGTTATGAGAATGTCGTACGTCAATTATGTGATTTCCAGCTGTTTGATTTTAGCGGCATTGGGATGTAATTCGTCTGAAAATACCGAAGTTATAGTTCAAGATAGTTTGTTATTGCCCGATTCGGTGTCGGAATTTCCTGTTGCTGATGTGGAGCGCAACTTTCCTTACGAATTTAAGTCCGATATTACTATGGTAATTCCTGGTGGTTATTACGATCATTCACAAGCGGAACGATATTTAAAACAGAGATTTTATGGATTGATGTTGGATAGTTCAACCATGAATTATTCTATTCAACCCATTAACGAATCCGTGGAAATGTTGAATTCACAAGACCAGTTTGGACATATTGGTTATTATTGGCCAATGGCTATCAATAACAGAACAAAATGTTTGTTCGCTTTCAGTGATAATGCCATGAACAAACCTCAAACTTCCGTGAAAAATTTGATTAAGCAACCTGTATTTCTAACAGATTCTAACTCGTTGAAGTTCGCTGCATCGGACCGTAATTACAAAATTAGCTGTTTGCATACTCGTACCAAGGAAGAATCAGGTTTAGAGTATATTTCCAAGTATCGATTAATATTAAAAAGTACCGATAAGCAAGGTAAAGATTTAAAAAAGACGATGTTGAGTTACATTCCTTTTTTTGATGATGGTGCCGTTGAGATATTGTTTGTGGGTGATTTAGATGGGGATTCTTACCCGGATTTATTGATAGATAATGCTTACAAGTACACAGGAAAAGGACAATCTGTAATTTTTTATTCAACCAAAGCTTCCAAAATAAAGGGAATGCCAGTACCTGTTTGCCAGTCCGAAATAGGAGATTTTCAGTCGGAATTTGACTCCAACGAGGGTTGTTAAATTAGGGCTTGATTGTTATGCAATTTTCTAGTTGGGAGGAAACACCAAATTTCCTGAATAAAGAATATCTTTTTGAATCGTTTGAACTAGCAATGGTATTCATGCAACAGGCGGCGATCAGGATTACGGAAATCAATCATCATCCGGAGTGGAGCAATGTTTACAATCGTGTTCGTGTGAAATTAACCACACACGATGCTGGAAATGTTGTTACCCAGAAGGATAGGGAATTGGCAGAAATTTTGGATGAAGTGTTTGTCGGACTAAATCAATAAAACTCAGTGATGCCTAATGAGAAAAGTACTCAGGTCATCTACCCAACCCGATACCACCGTTAGTTATTTAAAAGATCGGACGGGGCGTATTAACTGAGCTGCTGTTTTTTCAACCATAGTATTGATTCCCACCATTCCATCCATAAGGTAAGCATTCACAAATAAATCACCAATTACAACATCGCCGCTTAAATAGGTGCCCTTTACAACCGAACCTTTGTTGTTGTTTTGTAGTTTACTATATATGGCGGATAACTCTTTCATTGTAGGTAATCTCCAATCATTATATCCATCTTGGTTAAGTCCAACGCAAGCTTGTTTAGCATCATCCCATTTCATTGGCGAACTCAAATTTGTTTTGGCGGCAACTACTCCACTTTTTCCATCAGAATTCAAGATAATTATAAATCCACCTTGGTATTCTTGACCAATTTGCAGTGAGGATTTACTCGGTGTATTAGATGTTGTTGTATTGGTTTGTGGTGAGGTTAAAGTAGTGGTATTACTAGAGGGTGTGGTTTTAGTTGTTGGATTAGCTGGCTTTTTTGCAGGTGTTTTTTTTGATTGCGCACTCAGCATCGTTGCAAGACCTAAATTTAAAATGCAAAGACCTGCGATAATTAAATTCTTAGTTTTCATATATCCCAAAATTACATATCAATTCTAGAATTTATTAATCTTAAATAAATTTTTAAAGAAAATTAGAAAAATTAATTAGTAGCCCCGACGGGAATCGAACCCATATCAAGCGTTTAGGAAACGCTCGTTTTATCCATTAAACTACAGGGCCAGCGTGGTGCGAAATTAGTTGGTTTGTTTCACAGAAGAAAATCAAAGTAAACAATTTGATTCCTATTTTCGCGCAACCATGTCATCTGAAGAAAATCCCAGAAAAGAACTAAAAATAATTGGAGGCCTGTTTGTGCTTCTATTACTTTGGCCGTTTCTGCGAGCGGTAAGCACTTCAAACGATTTGAATTTGTTTTTTTCTGCGGCCGAGCGATTGGCATCGCTTCAAAATTTGTACGATCCAGGGTATAATTCTCAAGGGTGGATACTTAAATATTATTACAGTCCCTTGTTTGCTACTGCCTTGCTACCCTTTACCTTACTGCCCAATACCCCGTTTTTACCAGAGCAGATTCCGTTTTCAATCATAGTGCTCAAACTGATTTGGGGCTTATTCATGATTTGGTTGATTTGGGATATTGCCAAGCTGATAAATGAGAAATTTACTTTTGCGTCGCCCAAGAAAAAAATTTGGTTTTGGGGTGTTTTGGCTTTTTTAACGTGGCGGTGGTGTTTTCTCAATTTACTCTACGGTCAGATGACCATTTTGGTTGTTTGGGGTGTTTTGCGTGCTTTTAGAAATCCTGAAACACCGAGCGTAAAGAATTTGTTGCCAATGTCTTTGGGGATCAATATCAAGGTGCTACCCATTTTTTTATTGGGACAGTATTTTCTTCAGCAGCAATGGCGAGCTTTTTTCACGGTTATTTTTCTTACTGCCTTGTTAGCAATTATTCCCTTCGGTTATTTGCCATTTGATTATCATTTAGAGTTGGTTAAAGGTTGGCTTCATAATATCAATCCATTTTCTGGGAGTCACATTGTTGAGGTAGGTGAAGGTGG
>CAZKOM010000013.1:0-40675 GCA_964554385.1 uncultured Flavobacteriaceae bacterium
AGAACCTGTGGTTGTGGAGAGAGTTTTGCCATTTAAATTGTACACTTTTTACTATGACGAAAGCCATTCTATTTAGGATGGCTTTTGTGTTTTATTTTTGCACCAATGACAAAGTATGCATTTATATTTCCTGGTCAGGGCAGTCAGTTTCCTGGAATGGGTAAAGAATTGTACGAGAACAGTGAATTGGCTAAGACCATGTTTGAATCGGCCAATGAAATTCTTGGATTTCGGATTACTGATTTAATGTTTAACGGAACGGATGAGGATTTACGTGCAACGAATGTAACACAACCGGCAATTTTTCTTCATTCGGTGATTCGGGCAAAAGTGATGGGGAACGAAATGAATGCAAATATGTTTGCTGGGCACAGTTTGGGTGAATTTAGTGCATTGGTAGTTTCTGGTGCTATCTCATTTGAGGATGGATTGAAATTAGTGTATCAGCGTGCAATGGCGATGCAAGAGGCTTGCGAATTAACTAAAGGTACCATGGCGGCTGTTCTGGCTTTAGATGATGAGAAGGTGGAAGAAGTTTGTGCAGCATCTTCAGGTGTTGTAGTTGCCGCAAATTATAATTGTCCTGGTCAGTTGGTAATTTCAGGAGAATTTAACGCTGTAGAACAGGCCTGCGAGGCGATGAAAGCTGCAGGAGCGAAGAGAGCACTATTGTTGCCAGTTGGTGGCGCGTTTCACAGTCCATTGATGGAACCTGCCAGAGAAAAATTAGCGAAAGCGATTGAGACTACGAATTTTTCCGCCCCTTGTTGTCCAATTTATCAAAACGTGACCGCAAGTGCAGTGAGTGATCCTCAAGAAATAAAAAAGAATTTGGTAGCTCAATTAACTGCCCCAGTTCGATGGACTCAGAGTGTGAAAGCAATGAGTGAAGATGGTGCTACGCATTTTATTGAAGTTGGTCCTGGTAAGGTATTGCAAGGATTAGTTAAGAAAATCGCGGCAGATGTAACGGCTGAGAGCATCGGATAGTTATATCTTTATCGAATTAAATTAATAGTGCCTTCGATTAGTTTTTTGGGATGAATTGCTTCGGACTTGATAATTTCTAATTGGTAGAAATAAGTGCCTTCGGGAAGTTCAGGGCCAGTGTTGTTAACTCTTCCATTCCAACACTTACTGAAATCCTTCGTTTGAAATATTCGTTCACCCCATCGGTTGAAGATTAATAATTCTGCTTCATCGCAATCAGGTGATAAGCCTAAAACACGAAAACAATCATTTTTACCATCTTCATTGGGGGTAAATACGTTTGCGATTTTAATTTCGTGGGTGCTATCAGTATTTACATTTAATGGTAGATACAGGGTGTCGTTACAATTACGAGATCTACTAATCATTTCGAATTTCGGCAAATAATTTCCTCCTTGGTAAAAATGTCTAATCTTTAGAGTATCTTTTATTGGATAAGAAATGGTATCGGAATTATCGTCCCAAATGCATCGAATAGAATCTGCATATTTGGTTGTTATTGTAAATAATACACCGGGTTTACATGGACTAGTTGAATATTTAACTGAACCTTCTGGCTTGAAAAACACGGAAATACTATCCGAATATGTGGCTTTTGCGTTACAACTGTTAGAATCAAAAACAACGAGGGTGACCTTGTAACTACCAACTGCCTTGTATGTGTGTGTTGGGCTGAAAGAGTGGCTGGTGTCTCCGTCGCCGAAATCCCAACGATATGTTGCCTTAGGGAAGTTTCTTAGGGGTTTAAAGGTAATAGGGTAGTTTAAACAGGTTTGTTTTGGGGTGGCTTGAAATAGTGCATCTACTGAGTAACCTAAACGGAAATCCAGCTTGAAACTTGCGTTGGAGCAACGTACACTGACATTGTTTTTGAATGCTACATTGGCTGGGGAAGTAGGAAAATCATTTAAACCGGGTGGATTATTGGGGCAACTTGCACAAACACTTTGATAAATTATTCCGCGATTATCAAATCTGGAAGTGCCACCATCTACGTGGTCTTCGGATTGATTTCCACCAAAAAATGAGGCGTATTTAAGTGTTTTGGCATCTTTCCCAAGTACAATTAGGTAGAAATCGTTATTATCGGTTACTCGTTGGTGAGCATCGGAGGTGGTGGGTAATCCAGCGGTAGTACCTGAATTTCCCGCGCCAATATCGGAACCCCACCCACTGAAGTAGATGTTATGGCAATTGTCTACCATGAATGCAGAAGGCGTAAGCTCTGGAATTCCGGTAGTTCTATTTCCGAAGGTGGTAATTAGTTCAAGTTTGTCAAGTTCCTTATTGAATCTGCCGATGAATTGTGAAGTGTTATTTTTGCCATAGGTTCCTGCGGATCGGTTTAGATTTCCTTCGGTTTGTCCGGTAAAAAAGACTTTTCCATTGGGATCTAGATCGATAAAATAAATTTGATCATATAAATCAGAACCAAAGAAGGTACCTTCTTGGTAGAGTCCATTGTTTTGTTGCAATCGCAGTACAAATCCATCTACGTTTCCAAAGGGTAAATTTGTTTTATAGGTATTTCCTAATATTGGGAAATCCATTGAATAGGTACCCCCGCCTACATATACATGAGCTGAATCATCAATTTTTATAGAGTATGCAGCGTCATCGTCTGTGCCACCAAATAATGAGCTCCATCTAAATTTGGATAAATTGGGGGATAAACTCAAAACAACACCATCGGTTTGTCCCCGGTTAGTTTTTTGGTAGGCGGAATTGGTTACTGGGAAGTTGGTGGATCGAGTACAGGTGGCTATATATACGTTTCCGGAAAGATCTGTGGTAATATCGCCGCGATAATTATCGGCATAATTATAAATTAGCGGGCTACCAGCAAATTCGTCTTGGAAACCATCTGAATTATTACCGCCAATGTAGGTTCCTGCCAGCATCTTGGAGCCTGAATTATTCAATTTGGTAACGAATATATCGTAGCCGCCTTTTAAGGAATTTTGAACGTTTGAATCTTTATGGATAGGGAAATTTGTAGAAAGTGTAGTTCCAAGAATAAGTAGATTATTTTGTGGATCCACGAATAGGCTGTGGGGGTATTCATCGTCTGACCCACCGAGATAGGTTGCATACAATAATTTCGTGCCATCAGGGCTGTATTTAGAAATGGATACATCGCAAGCGAGGTAAACTGGCTCTGCACCTAATCCAGAGCCGCCATATTGGGTCTGAAATGCTCCTGTGGTGACAGGGTAAGGTCTGGTTTCAGCATCAACAATTCCTCCAGCATACAAACATCCAGCCGAGTCATAAGTTGCTGTGAAGCCGAAATTATCACCTCTTGAGCCGCTGTAGGTGCTAAAAACAAGTATTGGATCGATAATTAAAACTTGGTTTGAATCGTATTTATTGATTGTAACCTTGAAAGAAGAATCGGTGATTTTGGAATATCTACAATTTACGAATTTTGGCTTTTTGCTAGAAAATTGATTGTAAGCAACTGGTCTTTTAATCTCAAATTCATCGTAGTTACTCTGAATTCTAAGATTACCGTTTGCCGTGATTTTTCCTTTCAGTGGATTTGAAAATTTAATTGATATTGCACTTGGATTGGATCTAGGTTTTAATATCCAATCAAATTCAATTTCGCCATTTTTAAAATAAAATTTTACATCGATATTGGGATAAACATCTTTAATGATCAATGAGTTAAAAGGAGTGATTTGGGTAATCCAATTATTTGGATTATTCCCGTAATAGTAATTATGAATAACCGGTATGGGTTCAAAAAATTCAACCGTATTTCTATCAATGGGTTTAACATTTTCTTTTGCGAAGAAAATATCAAAAACTTCGTGCTTGATAATAAACAGACTGTCTTTATGGTGTTGAAAATGATGGGCTAAGTGTTTTTTATGTGCGTCTGCAGGGTTTGTTTTGTAGATTCTCAGTCGGTCCCTGAGGACGTATACCATACCATTTGGAATTTCGGCTCTTGCGATACAGGGGTCGTTACTACCCCATTGACCTTTATTGGGGATAAATCCATGAGACGCAATTTGACCATGGATAAATCCACTTAAGGTAATGGATAATATGGCAAGAAGCGTCCGCATTGGGAATAACAAAGTTATCGAATAAGCGCTAGTATTGTTTTAATGGACAATAATTAGGCCATTAAAGTTGTATAATAGGATCCAGCTAATCGTTTAATTTTCCAATCGATTACGAGGCTACAGGCCTGTAAAACAAGATACCTGAAACAAAGATTTTTAATTCATTTGAATCTCGATATTTCTATAACGGGATTACTGGATAATATTCTCGGTGGCGCTTTTTGCTGGTATAATATTGGTGCTCAATGCCTTACTCACAATTTTGCACGCTAACTCTACATCCTCGCCTTGTAAAAACTTACCTGTGTATCGTGGCGTTTGATCTTTTCTAAAAACATTTGGACTATTACCCGGTAATTCAATTTCGGTGTTATAGAATATTTCCATAGCTTCAATTACGTCGGACAGTGGAGTGTTTTTAAATACTAGTTTACCATCGGCCCATTGAATGGAATTGGCATCGGCAATTTGAGAAACAGATAAAGTTTTTCCTGTAGCATCAATTTCTGCTTTCATATTTTTAGTAAGGATAGCTGTTTCATTGGATTGATTTTTTACTTCAACTTTTCCATGATGCACAATTACTTTTTGGTGTTTATTGGGGTAAGAAATTACATCAAAACCGGTTCCTAGTACTTTAATAGAGCCTTTTTGGCCTTCAATGATAAACGGTTTGGATTCATCTCTAGCAACCTCGAAATGAGCCATACCTATTAATTTTACTTTACGTTCTTTGCTGTTAAATTCCCAAGAGATTTGCGAGTTTTTATTGAGTGTTACGATGGTTCCATCTTCCAAAGTTTCGGTTTTAATTTCATTGGAATTGGAATTTCGAACTCCAGCGGTAAGAATTGTTTTTGTATTCTGAACTTTGCTCCACAGCAAAAATCCGCCAGTTAATAAAACAGCAATAGCAGCTGCAACACTTAACCAACGCTTGGTTGAGTGCACCACTTTCAGGGATTGATTGTGACTTTGATTTCTATCGGCCAAGAATTTTTTCAAGGCTTCTTCAGTATCAACTTCGGATTTATATTGGTATTGACCAGTTAAATCCCAGATTTCTTTAAATTCAGGATCTTCGTTTGGTGGCAAGTTATGCGGGTTCATAGATAGACGTTTGGGGTTGGAGCATTGCCGAAACTTGTTTTTGAATTACAGCCAATGTAGGCATGTACTGCGGGTTTTTCTTTAACCATTCTTCCAATTTTTTTAGTTCGTCAGCCGACATTAATCCTGCTGCATATTTGGTAAGAAGGTTAGATTCCAGTTGTTCTTTCATGGTAAACGCGTTTTCCGGAATGGTATATTCGAGACTAATACACGGGTTTTAACTTTACCCCCTAAGAAATTTTCAAATATTTTTTTTAGCCAGATTTTGCACTTGCTCGATGATACTAACAACACTTTTTCCATCCAAGGCAGTTGTTTGAATTGGCGCATTGAATTTCAATGTGTTAACTACTTCTTGAATAACGTATTCGTGATTGGAAGCGCTACCTAAATAAGTCCCATAATTATTTGGCAGGTTGGTGGGAGGCAGTTCAGGCAGTTCATAATTTTGTATATTACAATACTCGATTTCGTTCATGTATTGTCCGCCGATTTTAACCGTACCTTTTTCCCCAATTAGGGTTATACTACTTTCGAAATTTTTTTCAAATACTGATGTTGAATACACAAAAGTTCCTTTTCCTACAGCTGATTTTCCAAATTCAAAATTAAAATCACCGGCATCAGCAAATTCAGTAAGGGATTGATGATTAAATTGATGTTGTCTGGAGTGAGTGACTTTGATATCGCCCAATAACCAATATAATAGATCCACGAAATGGCTAAATTGGGTAAATAGAACGCCTCCATCGTATTTTAGGGTACCATGCCAGTGATTGGGTACATAGTATCGCTGGTCTCTGTTCCACCAGCACTGAACTAAAACCTGGTAAATTGCGCCTAGTTGGTTGTTTTTTACTATATTTTTTAACCACATGGATGGCGGCGAGAACCGATTCTGCATAACACAAAAGACCTGTTTACCCGTATTTTTAGATGTTTCAATGATGAGTTCACACTCTTGGGTTGACAAAGCCATAGGTTTTTCAATCACTACATGTTTTCCAGATTTTAAGGCTTCTATGGCCAATGTTGCATGGGTTCCGTTTGGAGTAGCTATGGTTACAACATCAACGGATTGATCTGACAATATTTCTGCAACTGATTCGGTAGTAAATACATGCGATAAATTTTGTGGCAGCTGCAGTGGATTTAAATCGGCAATGATTTTTAGTTCTGTATGCGGGTTTTTTTCTATTTCTTGGGCATGCTTTTTTCCAATATGGCCATAGCCAAGTATTCCAAAACCGATAGTATTGTTATTCTCTTTTGACACGATCTGCGTGCAAAAATGCTGAAGTTTTGTCAAAAAAAGTGCTCTTTATAGAATTTGTGCATTAACTGCATTTGGTAATGTGGAAGGTAGAACCAAAATTTGTACCGCAGTAGTATGACGAAAGAAACGGTATTGGTAATAGGTTCCTGCGGACAGTTAGGAACAGAATTGGTAGAATCATTGCGCGGAATCTATGGGGATTCACAGGTTGTAGCTAGTGATATTAAGAAGTCTGATAATCCCGTTTTCGATGGGGGACCCTTTGAGAATTTGGATATTTTGGATGCCGATCGTTTAGGGGAAATAATTCAAAAGTATAAACCAACGCAGGTGTACCATTTAGCTGCATTGCTAAGTGCTACGGCCGAGAAGAATCCTGAATTTGGATGGAAATTAAATATGGAGGGCCTATTTCATGTTTTAAATGCGGCACGTGATACAGGAATTATAAAGAAAGTGTATTGGCCATCGAGCATTGCTGCTTTTGGTCCAAATACGGAGCGATTTAATACACCGCAATACGGAGCCATGGATCCAACCACCATTTATGGAATTTCGAAACTCGCTGGAGAGCTGTATGCGCAGTATTATTTCAATCGCTGGGGCGTTGATACACGTAGTTTACGTTACCCGGGTTTAATCGGTTACAAAAGTGCACCGGGCGGAGGAACTACGGATTATGCGGTTTCCATTTACCACGATGCATTAACCACGGAACATCATACGTGTTTTTTACAGCCAGGTACAACCTTGCCCATGTTGTATATGCCGGATGCATTGAAAGCCACGTTGGATATCATGCATGCACCCGCTGAACAGATTAAAATTCGCAGTAGTTATAATTTGGCTGGAATGAGTTTTGCTCCCGAAGAAATTGCAGCATCTATTGCTAAAGAAATTCCAAGTTTTACTATTAGTTACGAACCGGATTATAGACAAGCGATTGCCGATAGTTGGCCAGCAGTAATTGATGACACTAGAGCAAATGAGGATTGGGGCTGGAAGCCACAATTCGATTTGGATGCCATGACTAAAGACATGCTTACAAATCTTAAGCCACAGTATTCTTCAGAAACAGCGAAATAGATTTAAGTCATTTTCTTCTGTATAGGTTTTACGCTTCATTGTAGAACCTAATACCAGTAGACCCTATAGATTAAGATACTTTACCAATTGCTTTACCAATCAGCGTAGTTACCGTAGCCCTTTCTACAATTACTTCCACTAGATCTCCTTTTTGGTAGTGTTCGCATGGGAATACGGTAACGATATTTTGGTCATTTCTTCCCATCCAATCGTCTTTGCTCTTTTTGCTTGCACCTTCAATCAATACGGTAACTGTTTGTCCGATGAACGATTCATTTTTTCGTTTTGAGACAGCATTTTGAAGATCAATGATTTCTTGTAATCTTCTACCTTTCACGGCTTCTGGAATATCGTCTGAAAGTTTTTTTGCAGCGGGGGTTCCGGGTCGTTCAGAATATTTATACATATAACTAAACTCAAAACCTGCCCATTCAATTAAACTTAAAGTATCTTGGTGTTCTTCTTCCGTTTCAGTGCAAAAACCAGCAATAATATCGCAAGAAATACCGCAATTTGGGATGATAGAACGAATCATGTTGATTTTATCCATGTACCATTCGCGGGTATAATTTCGATTCATTACTTCCAATATACGGGAGTTACCACTTTGCGCAGGCAAATGGATGTACTTGCAGATATTGTTGTATTTAGCCATCACATGGACCACTTTTTCGTTAATATCACGAGGGTGACTTGTGCTATATCGGATACGCATATTGGGAACAGCTAGGGCACATAATTCTAACAAATCCGCGAAGTCTACGCTAGATTCTTGTTCCTCGGGTGTAAGGGTTTTAAATTCTTTTTTTGGACCACCACCAAACCACAAATACGAATCTACGTTTTGACCTAATAATGTGATTTCTTTATATCCAGCCTCCTGAAGTTCCTTGGCTTCTTTTACGATACTATCGGGATCTCTACTTCTTTCTCGTCCTCGCGTGAAGGGAACTACGCAGAAACTGCACATGTTATCGCAGCCCCTCATAATAGAAACAAAGGCGTTTACTCCGTTGGAATTCAGTCGCACCGGATTAAGATCTCCATAAGTTTCTTCCCTACTTAGCAGAACATTTATAGCTCTTCCGCCTTCATCAACTTCTGCCACTAATTTGGGCAATTCGCGATAAGAATCGGGTCCGGCAACTACATCTACCAGTTTTTCTTCTTCCAATAATTTGTCTTTCAGACGTTCGGCCATACAGCCTAAAACACCGATAATTAGATCAGAATTTTGTTTTTTATTGGAGCGTAAGTGTTTGAGTCGATCGCGTATTCTTTGTTCAGCATTGTCTCGTATAGCGCAGGTATTCAAGAAGATAACATCGGCATCAAGTTCTTCGGTTGTGGTAGTAAAACCGTGTTCACCCATAATGGATGCAATAATTTCACTGTCGGAAAAGTTCATGGCACAGCCATAGCTTTCGATGTATAATTTTCTGGTACTAGGAGGGTTGGAAAGAACTTCTACCATAATTAGAATCACAAAAATACGTGGTTTTTTGTTTCTTTGCAGGAAGATGAAATTTGCTTCTTTCCCAATTTGGGTGCTTTTATTGAGCATTACTTCAGTGTTATCGGCTCAAACGGCGCTTAATTCTTCGGTCGATCCTAAGTCGAAGGGTCAGTTTTCTGGGAATTTACTACTTAATTATCAAAAATATTTACGAGACGATAGCATAGGGGCAAATACCAAGGTTTACAAGGAAAACCGAGCTAGTGCGGATGCGTGGTTGTTTATGCAATATCGAATTCAGGGATATTCTTTTATTGTTCGGTACGATGCGTTTAACAATTCTCCGTTATTGGACCCTCAAGATGCATATACCGATCATGGGATAGGGTTTTGGCAAGCGCAAAAGCAAATTGATAAATTGGATATTACGGTAGGGTCTTTTTATGATCAGTTTGGGTCAGGCATATTATTTAGAAGTTATGAGCAACGTATGATAGGTATTGATTATGCGATGCAGGGTATTCGATTAAAATATCAATTGGGTGATAATTGGACATTAAAAGGGTTTGCTGGTAATCAAAAGGGTAATATTCGGAACCGATTTGGTGCTAGCAAGCAGGTGATGAGTGGATTGAATTTGGAGGGGTTATTATACACGGGTAAAAAAGGAAGTACATTGAGCGTGGGAGCATCGGCAGTGAATAGAACTTTGGATAGAGAAACCATGGATGCTTTGGTAGCAAATATTAACGGGTATGAGTTAAAGAATCGATTCTATCCGAAATACAACGTTTACGGCTTCAATGGTTATTTTGCTTATAACAAAGGGAATTTTGCTTGGACTGGGGAAGCTAATTTTAAAACCCCCGAGGCGATTTTGGGATATACAGGTAAATACGAGAATAAATCTGGAAAGGTTTATTACACTTCACTTTCTTGGGGTAAAGGCGGTATTAATTGGATAAATTCAAATAAAGCGCCCCAGGTAAAAGACAGCACAGGTGGCAGCAGGCCGATGTCGGCTAAGGAATTCAAGGCTTGGCAAAAATCGAAACAAGCCTCTATTGGTTTTAATATTCAAGCCCGACATGTTGAGCAGTTTGCCTTCAGGACTACCCCAACCGAGACATTGTTGAATGGATTGATCTCGTATTTACCCTCATTAACGAGACAAAATACCTATCGTTTGTTGGCGAGATACAATGCTCCTGGCCAAGAATTAGGGGAAGATGGAATTCAGGGTGAGATTGAAATTAAGCCATTTAAGGGTCTACAGATTACGTTGAATGGTAGTTATGTGCAGTCTTTAGCTTATAATGGTAAGCGTAATTCCTTGGGAGAAATGGAGGCCGAAAAGTTGTACCATGAAGGATATTTTGAGGTATTACATACCACATCGGGTCATGATAAAATAAAATGGGGTTTACAGCAGGTATTTTATAATCAAGCGAGATACGAGCAAGAGCCAGAATACGAAGTGGTGAAGACGGTTACGCCTTTTTTTGAATGGTTGCACAGAACCAAAGGAGGAAGGAATGTTAGAATTGAGGCTCAGTATCTGCACACAGATAAGGACCAAGGTTCATTTGCTAATTTGATGGTGGAGTATTATATCAAAAAGAACTTGAGTGTGGCGGTGGGCGATATGGTCAATGTGGATCCGCATCGATATCCTTTGATGCGAGGGAATATTGCCGATAAGGTATTGCATTACCCAACCTTTTTTATCGGTTATATTGAAAAAAATACGGTATTTACGCTAAGCTATTTGAAGCAGCAACAAGGAGTTAATTGTTCTGGCGGTATTTGCCGAGTAGAACCTGCTTTCAGTGGAGTCCGTTTTACGGTGTCAAGCAATTTTTAACTAAAGGTCCCAAATTCGAGTTCTTGATTCTTGGGTGTATCGTTTGATGTTCATCCAAAAAGCAAGGATGAAATAGATAATTATTGGAGAACCTAATGTAAAAAAGCTTAAGTACATGAAGGAAAGTCTTACACTGCGTGTAGATAATCCCATTTTGTCACCCAAGTAGCTGCAAACGCCAAAGAGCGACTTTTCCAAGGCATACTTGATCCAATTCATGCGAACGAAGTTAGTGGGAGTTTGTTGTATTTGCAATAAGTGCTAAAGTTTTATATAATAATCTTTTAGCAATTCAGCAGATTGGGATGTGAGGTTGTAGTGATTTCTTGTAGTTGAATCTGAATTGTCTAACGGATTTAAATATAAATTGATACGATTTTGGATTGGGGATTTTTGGACAGGATCAACCGTATTGTTTTCATCCTTTTTTATGGCATAAATGAAAATAAGATGGGGAGATTTTAACGTATTTGCAGCTACTTCGGTGATTTTTTCTATGCAAAAATTGAATTTTTTTAACGTATAAATTAGGGCATTTTTATCCTGAAAAGGATACATCAAAAACAGGCTACCCCTGGGTTTTATTATTCCTTGAATTGTGAAAATGAGATTTTCTAAGGTAAGTTCCGAGGTATGTCTTGCTTGATTTCTATGAATATTGGGGGATTCTAACTGATTACTGAAAAATGGTGGATTGCTTATTACAACATCAAATACGGAATTGGATAATTGCAGAATATTCTGATTCTCAAATTGTATTTGTGCAGTTAATCCATCTTCTTTCCAGTGGGATAATGATTTATTAGCTGCTTCTATGGATGCGTGGTGTATGTCTAGTCCAAGGAACGTTGCGTTGGATAGTTTTTGTGCCACCATAAAGGTTAAAATTCCCGTGCCTGATCCTATATCAAGAATGTATGATTGCGTATTAAGTTGGTGTTGAGTTATCCATGCGCCAAATAAACAAGCATCGGTAGTAACAGGTAGTGCCACATTGTCTTGAAAAACAGTAAATTGTTTAAATATAAAGGGGTTGCGATTTGCTTTTTGTTGTCCCATGGTTATCCTCTGATTAAATAGTATGATCAGATCTGGGAAATAACCAATCTTTCGAAAATTTTAACGGTTCGGCGAAAAAATGTAACGTTTGATTGTGAATTGCTAATACAGCGGACGCTTGGTCTATAGAAATTCCTAAATCGTGGCTAGAATAAATAATGAGTTTATTGTTTTTGTTGGAGATAATTTTTAATAATTTCAGAAATTCAATACGAGTTGGGTAATCAAGAAAAGCTAGTGGTTCATCCAATAATATTAAACGGGAATCTTGGGCCAAGCATCGCGCGAGCATAACTTTTTGTTTCGTCCCATCGGATAATTCTGAAAATGGGTATTTTTTAATGGATGAAATGCCGGTATTTTCCAAGGCATTTTCAATGGCAGCGTAATCGTGGGTTGATGGTGATTTTATGCCCGATATAAATCTCTGTCTGCCAGTTAAAATTATTTCTTCCACGGATAAATTGGTGGAAGTAGGGGGCGTTGCCGACATATAGGCCGCCAAGGCGGCTTTTTCTTGGGGATTTAGTTGAATAAGGGTTTTATTATGAATGGAAATTTTTCCCTGTATAGGTTGGGTAATTCCTGCAAGTGCTCTAAGAAAAACCGATTTTCCTACACCATTTTTACCGAATAACGGAATTATTCCGGGGTTTTCGATTAGCAGATTTGCATTGGAAAGCAACCGTGGTTGTTTTGGGAAACCGAGGGAAATATTTTCCAGCTGCAATAACATATTTGGGTACAAAAATGAGAAATTTGGATGGTGAATTTACAATTGTCAAAAATCGGACCTTCAGAAATTTCCATTGTTCGTGCATTAGCGGATAAAATATGGAGAAAACATTATCCGGAAGTAATAGGTATGGAACAGGTAGAATTTATGCTTGGGAAATTCTATAACGAAGAGTCAATGAGGTTACAGATGTTGGAAGGGCAGCAATTTTTTTTAATAATAAACGAAAATGGACCGGTTGGTTTTATTGCCGTGACTGATAAAAACGATGGTGAGTGGTTTTTGAATAAATTTTACATTGATACGGATTTGCATCGAAAAGGATTGGGTAGAAGGTCATTTGAATTATTGTTAAAGTCTTTAGGGGATTCTGTGAAAGTAATCCGTTTACAGGTAAACAGACAAAACTATAAACCCATAAATTTTTATTTTAAAATGGGGTTTGTAATTGAGCGCGTAGCTGATTTTGATATCGGGGATGGATATTTCATGAATGATTTCGTGATGGTATGGCATGCTAAGTGATTTTAGCTGACTACCTTTGCATTGTGTTAGCATTGGTTGATTTTTCTTTTGAGTTTGCCGGAAGGTATTTGTATAAAAATGCCAATTGGCATATAAAGCCTAACGAAAAAATAGGGTTGGTGGGATTAAATGGAACGGGTAAGTCTACGCTTCTGCGTGTAATTTCCGGAGATTTTGATTTGAGAGAAGGTAAGATGTCGAAACCCGGAGATTTGAAGATTGGATTTTTAAATCAGGATTTATTGAGTTTGGACATTGGCGAATCGGTGAGGGATGTGGTATTGGGGGGTAGGGACGATTTAATGAAATTGGATAAAGAAATTAATGAACTGCTGATAAAATTAGAAACTCAATATGACGATAGGACTTTGCAGCGATTGAGTGATTGCCAGGAACAATTTGGTGCTTTGGGCGGTTACGATTGGCATGCTCAAGCCGATAAAATTTTGGAGGGTTTGGGTTTCTCTACAGAGCAATTAGGCAAGAGTTTACGCGAATTTTCTGGAGGATGGCGTATGCGGGCCATGCTGGCGAAATTGTTATTGATGTCACCTGATTTGTTGCTGTTGGATGAGCCTACCAACCACTTAGACTTGCCAACTATTCAATGGTTGGAAGATTATTTGTATGAGTACCAAGGTACGTATGTAATTGTTTCTCACGATAGATTTTTCTTGGATAGGACTGTAAATAGGATTGCAGAAGTAGCACATCAGCAGCTGTTTCATTACAAAGGGAATTTTACGGAGTATTTGGAGCAAAAAGAAGAACGGGATGAGATGATGCAACGGAGGTTCGAAAATCAGCAGGATTTTATCCGTCAACAAATGCGTTTTATTCAGCGATTTAGATATAAAGCGAGTAAGTCTACAGCGGTTCAAAGTAGGGTAAAGATGTTAGAGAAAATGGAAAAAATTGAAGTGCTTAAGGATGAAAAACGCGAATTTGATATCAAATTTAATATTCGAATAACTCCCGGTAAAACGATAGTGGAAATAAAGGACGTGAAGAAGGCGTATGGCGATAATGTAATTTTTTCAGGAACCCAAGCTCAGTTATTGCGAGGGGATAAAGTAGCTCTGGTAGGGGCAAATGGTAAGGGTAAATCAACCTTATTACGTTTAATTTATGGTGGCGAGCCATTTGAAGGTGATATTCAATTAGGATGGAATGTTGAACCCGCATTTTTTGCTCAGCATCAATTAGAAGCATTAGATTTAAAGAACGATTTGTTAAACGAAATAGGGAGAGTGAGTGGAGAATATACCGAAAGAGAATTGCGGACGGTTTTAGGATGTTTCCTATTTACAGGAGAAGAAGTATTCAAAAAAGTTAAAGTATTAAGTGGGGGTGAAAAATCTCGATTAGCATTGGCCAAGACACTAATAACTCAATCCAATTTTTTATTATTGGATGAACCTACCAACCACTTGGATATGTTTAGCACTTCAGTTTTGGCTGAGTCATTAATTGATTATTCTGGTACGGTGTTGTTTGTTTCGCACGATAGAACGTTTATATCGAGGGTTGCAAATAAAATATGGTGGATTGAAAATGGTCAAATTCGTGAATATCAAGGTACTTACGATGAATACCAAGAATGGGTGCAGAAAAGAATTATTGCAGAACCCGTTATGTCGAAAAGTGGTAGTGCCTCCTCAATGGCCGAGAATAAACAGTCAAATGCAGGAGCTACAGCTGTAACGGCTAATAAATCAGGCATTTCTAAAAATCAGATTAAAAAGTTGGAAGATGAATTGGCGGTAATGGAGGATAAAATTAATGGATTAAAATCGGAAAAAGCTACGGTAGAAGCTGAATTAAATTTACCGGAAATTGCCGCTGATTTCGAAAAGGTTGCGTCGCTTACAGCGCAATATGACAATCTTGAAAAGCAAGTTTTGGATTTACAAAGGAAGCACGATTCACTTTTTGAAGAATGGCTTGTTCTTCAGGAAGGATAATTGGCTTGTTTTTTGAATGTTCCATGCGTAAGTTTGAGATATGAGGTTGCTATATTCTGGTTTTTTCGCTTTTATGGGGGTTTTTCTAACAATAAAACCCTTGAAATCGGCAGTAGATAGCACGCTGAGATTTGATAATGCGGTATACGAGGAACAAGTAAAAACGGTACGATTTGTTCAATCGGAGAGTGGGTTTAATTTTCCAATTTATAATTTAGAAGCCAAACGGCCATTATTACTTGAATTTGATCAACTTAAAACTGAGCGGGATTTTTATCAATATACATTAATTCATTGCGACGCGAATTGGCAGCCGACATCGGGAATGGTTAAAACACAAATTCTTGAAGGTCAAGGGTTTGATAATATTGATGATGTTGGATTTTCTAGTGGAACGTTAATGAACTATTCTCATTATCGTGTTCAACTACCCAGTGAAAATACCATGCCTAAAATCAGTGGTAATTTTTTATTGGTGGTATACAGGAATTTCGATGAGCGGGATATTGTGTTATCACGTAGAATGATGGTTTTAAATGTGGCTGGAGGTGTTAACATGGAGTTGTTGCAGTCTAGGCAGGTTGATCTTCGTGCTACCCATCAACAAGTAAATTTCACTTTCAATGTGAAAGCGGATTTTTTCATGCCCAATCCCATGCAAGATATTAAAACTGTTGTGTTGAGAAATGGGGAGTGGATGAGCGCAAATTATGGGATGAAACCCACAGTTGTGTTGGGCGGCACGTTTCAATTTAATCAACAATTGGGTAATCAGTTTGAAGGTACCAATCAGTTTAGATATTTTGATTTACGAAGTTTACGAATGTCTCAAGCGGGGATTAAACAGCGATTAAATATTTCAAATCAGAAGCATGTATGGCTTGTTCCGGATCAATCACGCAAGTATGAAAAGTATTTTAACTGGGCCGATATCAATGGTAGGGTTTTATATGATAGCAAAGATGTTCCTATGCCTGCCGGTGTTCCCTTGGAAAGCGATTATTGTTTTGTGCATTTCAGTGTCCGATGCGAAAAAGAATTAGACAAGCCGGTTTATATTTATGGTGAAATAAGTGATTGGAGAGTTCAGGAGAACTATCGAATGTATTATAGTCCCGATGCTGGTGTTTATGAGGCGGTTGTGCCATTAAAGCAGGGGTATTATAACTATATGTATGGGGTTTTAGATTCGGAAACAGGGAAATTAAACTTCTCAGAATTTGAAGGCAATCACGCAGCCACTGAGAATAATTATATGGTTTTGGTTTACTATAGAAATCAGACGTTTGGGTATGATGAACTCATAGGTTATGGTCTTAAAAATACGAATACAGGATTAAAGTAGGCCATTGTTGTTTTCTCAGTTCCAAGGTGTTAATTGGTTAATTAAGTTTAGATTCAATCAACGTTTTCCTCTTCGGCATGGTTTCTGCAAGAAGTTCTAATTACACGGTTAGTTATTTTCCATTTATTTCTTCCATTATTATCGGAGAAAAAAAGGAGTCCCATTGGGCTTTTGAGTTTATTTGATATAGATAGGTATTCCGATAGGTGTGCGCTCTGCCAAGTTTTTGAAGCGATTTGGGTAAGTTGTTTTGTGGTAAACCAGTACTATCAATAACTGTTAGAAATGGAAGTTGATTAGGTTTAGCTTTATGAAATACTAAATATTTATGGTTTACAGGCTGAAATTTCCAATGTTCCGGGTAAAACGCTAACCCAAATTCAATGTCGGTTCTATTCACCGCATAGTACTCCACAATTGGTTCACCAAAAATTACAGTTTTATCATGACTACCAGAGTACGGGCTGGGTATATACTTATCCAAAAATCGAAATGCAACAGTAGGGTTCCTATCGTCTCGTTGGTAGATTGCTATTGAATGTCGGATTAAGAAGCTGGACACAACTAAAACAACATAACTTATCAATCCCAATTTCAATAGTTTGAATAAGGGCGTTCGATGTTTTATGCGATCAAAGGGTGCGGTTTTGGTGAGTTTATCAGGGTTAAACCACAACGAAAATAAGACAATAACGAATAGCCACTGGGTACCAAAGTAACGGATATGGGGCGACAGTAATAAGGCTTGCGGTAAAACTAGAATTAAAAAACTCAGGGTAATAAGTGATTTTTTATCTGAGAATCTTACTTGTTTAACATGAATTAGTGATTTGATGAGCACTCCTAAATAAATAAAGGGTGTAAAAGGTTGCTCTAAGTAATACGGCCAGAATTTCCCCCAAAAGTATTGAAATATCTGCCAATAGGTATTATCGCTGGAAGAATGTTTACCACTTTGGAAAAGTAATTGATGAATTATGGTTTTAGGTGCGGTATTTAGCCATGTGTAGGTGATGATAATTGGAAACAAAAAGAGAAAGATTTGTAACGATTTAAATTTAAAGGAAGTTTTGTTTTGAGGAAGAACTATCGCCACAACTATCCAGAATAGTACTAATGGCCAAACATAGATATGAGCAATCAGTAAAAACCCGGCAATCAAACTTAACCACATTCTATTTCTAGTTTTTTCGATATTGAGAATTGTAGAAATACCGCCAATTACAAATAACCAAATCCAGGGTTCAATCCGCATTGATTTTCCGATTTCAAACACGGATTTATCAAGAATGAAGAGTGTGGTTAGTGCGAATATCCAAGGTCTTGATTTCCAGGCTGCGTGCTGTTGTAGTACTTGGTAAAGAATAATAAGAGTGAGGATATTGGCAAAAAAGAAAGGTAGACGAGTGAAAAAAATTGTTTTAGGAAGAAATTGAAGGAATGTTAGATGTAAATTAGTGATTAACGGAGGATAACTGGCAAACAGTTCATTGGCTCCTGGGTTGGGCCAAATTTTTGAATAGAAATGATTATATTTAAAATAATTAAAGACAGGATTTAAGTGTTGAATTTCGTCCGTCCAAGCAATGGGTAATCTATCTAAATTAACTATGCCCAAAAAAGCGTAGCCCGCGAGTAAGCAGATAAAAAGACAGTGTTTTTTGATGTAAGCAAAAAGGGAGTTTTTCATTAACCATGCTATTGGGTGGATTGGGTATTCCCTACTTACTGATTTGCCTCAAAGCGGCTGCTGTTTTTGCTTATTCGAAACGAATCAGTACCTGGTTTTTATCTACGGCTTGACCGGCTTGAACCTCGATTGCTGCAATAATACCTGCTGTTGGCGATTTGATGGCATTTTCCATTTTCATGGCCTCAAGGGTTAACACTTTTTGGTTTACTTCCACAGTGTCTCCAACATTTACAGCAATATTTAAGACTAAACCCGGCATGGGTGCTTTAATCTCTGAAATTTTTGGAGTAAGCGCATTTTCTAAACCCATTGATTTCAATAAATCGTCTAGGGGTTCCGTAATTTTTGCTATGTATTTCTGATTGTTATAAAGCAACGTAACAGTTTTGGTAGCCTTATCAACCGATAAGCAATGTAGTTGTATAGTTTTATTGGGAGTTTGAACCAGTAAAATATTTTTGCTGGTTGGTAAAAGGTTAATTTCTGCGTTATGGGGTATGGTCCATTGACCATCAATCTTTTCTAATTGTATTTGGTGATCTTGCAGGGTAACTTTCATGATAGGGGAGTGTTATACAGTTCTGTCGATTACAAAATTTACCAAATTTTGTAGTGTTTGTTTGTTTTCCTTGGTGGCTGGTATTGTTTCTAAAATTTCAAATGCTCGATCTCTACATTCGTTCATTTTATCTTTAGCATAGCGCATTCCACCATGGTAGGTAATAAAATCAACCACTTGACTGATTTTTTCTTTATCCGATAATTTGTTAGATCGAATTACCTTCTTTATAGAAGAAACTTCCTTTTTATCCGCTTTTGAAAAAGCGTAGATGATTGGCAGGGTTAATTTGTGTTCTTTAATGTCTAGTCCGGCGGGTTTGCCTGATTTGTTATCACCAAAATCAAATAAATCGTCTCGGATTTGAAATGCTATGCCAATTTGTTCCCCAAAAAGTTTCATTTTTTTGAGTATTTCTGGGTCTTTGGTAGTGGATGCCGCACCTATTTCACAGCAAGATGCTATAAGTGAAGCTGTTTTTTTTCGAATAATTTCGAAATAAACATCTTCAGTAGCATTCATAAAACGGGCTCTTTCCAGCTGCAGTAATTCGCCTTCGCTCATTTCTTTAACTGAGTTGGAGAGAATTTCTAATAAATCGAAATCTCTGTGCTCCACGGAAAGAAGCATTCCTTTTGACAATAAATAATCGCCCACCAAAACAGCGATTTTGTTTTTCCAAAGCGCGTTGATGGAGAAAAAGCTTCGACGCATGGAACTATCGTCAACTACATCATCGTGTACTAAAGTTGCGGTATGCAGTAATTCTACCATGGAAGCCCCTCGATAGGTTCGTATGTTGATTTCTCCAAATAGTTTGGCGCTAAACATTACAAACAGTGGTCTGATTTGCTTCCCTTTACTTTTAACAATGTAGGTCATGATGGTATCGAGTAAAGGCACCTTCGTTTTCATGCTTTGTCTAAACATGATTTCGAAGGCCGCTAATTCCTTTTCGATGGGTTTTTTAATCTCGTTCAGCGATACCGTCATTTGCGATAGCAAAGGTAGTTTTTATTTGTTTCTATTTAAAATTTCGAATTAATTTGTGTTCATGGGCTTAATACAAAAATCTAAAGGAATTCAGTTGTTTTTATTTCTAGTTCTTGGTTTGGTATTAGGGTCATGTACTAATAGGAAATTTATGGGGAATAACAGTAATGGTAATTTTAGGTGTGGCCTCGATTCGCGCCTTCTCAATTCGGAGAGCGGTAATATGGATTTGAGTAATGAGGTTGTAATGCCCCCTAATTTAGTTTTTGATTATTGTATTAACGAATTGGATAAGCATGTAGGCTTGTCAAAGGATAGTGCTGGAATTGCAGATGCTTCAGATTTTAAAAAATCATTTCCATCCACTTATTCGCGTTATACGGTTTTGGATCAATCTCAAATTGAAGCAATTCGAAATAAGCTCGAGGAGATTTACCGGGATGGTTGGTCTGTTGAGGTACAAATAATAGGTGGGAATTGGTGTTCGGATACTCGAGATGGTTTGCCGGTTTTCGCTAGGGTTTTGGACCAGGTGAATTTTTTATTGGGTTCGGAAAAGGAAAAGTTGGTGTATTTTCGGGTGGATAGATCCAAAAAGTTTATTGATTCGTCATCAGCAGAAGTGCTCAGATTTGTTTCAGACAACCCAGAATTGGTAGTTACCCGTGTGCCTTTAGTTAGGGTTGTATTGCTGCAGGGATTAAATTACAAGATTGTTAATTTAGATAAGAATGGGGATGTGGCTTCCACCTCAAATGACTTAAAAAAGTTGAAAACTCGATTTTTGGGTGAGATAGTGGAGGTAGCCTATCCAAGTTGGGAGGCCGAATTGTTAAAGATACTTAATAATTATTAGCGAAATACTAAAGGTAGTTGGGATTTATCTACCTGATTGGCTTCGAGGGACTCCATTAGGTAGTTTTTACTGCTTTCAAGTTGATGTTGAAAGTGTTTTATTTTTTGTTTGTATAAATAAATCATTATTCCAATTGCCAATGCTACTATAAAGGCTAATGGATTTTCGGGGTAAAGTTTGTCTGAATACTGTTTTGTGAGGTAACCTGGTTCGTGGTTTATAGATGCATACCACAGGTATTGATTGAACCAAGTATGGAGGAATGTTATAGTTGTAAGCAGAATTGTTACTATGAATAGTACGGGGGTGGTGGTTTTTTCCCAGAGTCTGTGGGTTATTTTGATGAAGATTTCATTTTCTACTCCCAATATTCTACCGTCCAGGATAGTGGTAGTTTGGGGTTTGTCCTGGATATTTTCTAGATAAAAATCGGCCGCAGAAATATCGCCGTAGAAGATGTATGACTTTGATTTTTCGGCGGTAAAATTTTTATCGGATAAGAAAGTACGTTCGGTTAGCTTTTTTACTAATTCTTTTCTGGAGTAATTAACGCGATAATAGCGAGTAACTACAGGTAGCAGTTGCATGGTACAAATATCGTAAAAATATGAGTGGTAGGCGAGGGTTTATTATTTACTGCTGTTTGGATAAACAGGTTTGTTGCCAAGAATTAAAAATGGTTTCTAGCAAATGTTCATCTTCGAATACTCCATTCCCAATAACCACGGCATTGGCACCATGGTTCCAAGCGTTTTGAGCGGCTGATGCCGTTCGAATTCCTCCTCCTACAAACACAAACCCTTTCACTGCATGGGATACGGCTTCAATAATTTTACCGGGAATGGTGAACTGGGCACCGCTACCTGCGTCGAGATAAAAGTATTGCATACCCATCATTTCTCCAGCCATGGCGGTTGCGGTGGCGATTTCGGGTTTATCGTTTGGTAGAGGTAATGTACCGCTTATGTATTGAGCTGATGTTAGTTTACCACTTTCAACTAGCATATATCCTGTAGCCAAGGGCTGAATTTTGTACTTTTTTACGAATGGTGCGGCAGTTACTTGTTTCGCGATAAGATATTCAGGGTTTCTGCCGGAGATGAGGCTCATGAATAAAATAGCATCGGCGTTTGGAACCACTTGCATCTCTGAACCAGGGAATAGTATAACGTAGTTGGCACCAAGATTTTTTAATAATTCAACGGTTGCGGTTGTGTTGCCGTGTGAAATGTGGCTGCCACCAACCAAAAACCATTGGATCCCTATTTCGATGGCTTTAGATACTTGTTTAGTAAGTATGTCGTTGGGGGTGTCCGGATCGCAAAGTACAAACAGAAGTTTGCTATTTTTTTGCGCTGAGATTTGAAGGAGTTGATGAATTTCGGACATTGTTACAAAGAAAATAAAAATGGATTAAAGTTGCTGTAGATGTCAATGCTTAGATTTTATTGGATACTCTGAGATGCTGTCTAATTTATTGAACTTTGCTATGTGTGTGATTTATAATTAGATAGGCTTAAGTTGTTGAATTTCATTAATTTGCAAAGTCCATTTTCTTTTTCAACACTCTAACACCTTGTTAAATCTAAGGATTGTGATTTTTTGTGGATAACCCCATTATGAAAGTAAACGAAGTATGAGATAGTTTTGTCTTCCGGCTGAAAAATAATGTCGGAAAAACATAACTCACTAATAACACTAACTAAACACCATGAGCAAGCAGCAAGTAAACACAAAAGGACTAAATTTCAGTCGTTTTAGGACGGTAGAGGGTAAGACGCCCTTCGAATTATTTGAATACGACTACCGTACATCGGTGATTAAAAAGCCAGATGGTAGTATTGTTTTTGAAATGAAAAACGTGGAGGTTCCAAAGGGATGGAGCCAAGTTGCCACGGATATCATGGCTCAAAAATATTTTAGGAAAGCAGGTGTTCCACAAGCGGATGGTAGTTTAGGTAGTGAGAATTCTGCTAAGCAAGTGGTTCATCGTTTGGCTGATTGCTGGAGAGCATGGGGTGAGAAGTATGGTTATTTTGAGTCGTCTAAGGACGCTCAAGTGTTTTATGATGAGTTAGTGTATTCGATGTTGAATCAGGAGGCTGCTCCTAATTCACCACAGTGGTTTAATACGGGTTTGCATAATAGTTACGCGATTTCTGGAAAGCCTCAAGGTCACTATTATGTTGACCCAGAGACTGAGAAGTTGATGAGAAGTACTTCGGCTTACGAGCGTCCACAGCCACATGCTTGTTTCATTTTGTCTGTTGATGACGATTTGGTAAACGAGGGTGGTATCATGGATTTATGGGTTCGTGAAGCAAGAATTTTTAAATATGGTAGTGGAGTTGGAACCAATTTCAGTCATGTGCGTGGTGCTGGAGAGAAGTTGAGTGGTGGTGGAACTAGCAGTGGTTTGATGAGTTTCTTGAAGATTGGCGATCGTGCTGCAGGGGCTATCAAGAGTGGTGGTACAACGCGTAGAGCTGCCAAAATGGTTTGTTTAGATTTGGATCACCCAGAATCCATGGAGTTCATCAATTGGAAAAAAGATGAGGAGAGAAAAGTGGCTGCATTGATAGCTGCAGGATACAGTAATGATTACGAAGGAGAGGCGTATGCAACTGTTTCTGGTCAGAATTCTAATAACAGTGTTCGTATTCCCCATCGGTTCTTCGAAAAATTAGAAAAGGGCGAAGATTGGGAGTTTACTGCCCGTTCTACCGGTGAGGTAATGAAGACTATGCCTGCTCAGCAGGTTTGGGATGCTATCGGCGATGCTGCTTGGGCTTGTGCAGATCCAGGTGTGCAGTACGATGATACTATCAACGAATGGCATACATGCCCTGAAGGCGGAAGAATCAACGCTTCAAATCCTTGCAGTGAGTACATGTTCTTAGATAATACGGCTTGTAACTTGGCATCGTTGAATTTGCGTAAATTCTTCAGTGAGGATACCTGCGAGTTTGATGTAGATGCATTAGAATATTCTTCTCGTTTGTGGACTACGGTATTGGAAATTTCCGTTCTGATGGCGCAGTTCCCAAGTAAGGAAGTAGCACAATTAAGTTATGATTATCGTACTTTAGGTTTGGGTTATGCGAATTTAGGTTCTGTGTTAATGAGTGCTGGTATTCCTTACGACAGTGAAGAAGCTACAGCGATTTGTGGAGCCGTTACTGCAATCTTAACCGGTACTGCTTATGCAACATCGGCGGAAATGGCGGCGGTAAAAGGTCCATTCCGTATGTATGAAAAGAACAAGAAGCACATGATGCGTGTAATCAGAAATCACCGTTATGCTGCATACAATACTCCATTGGCATTTGAAGGTTTGGGTATTACACCGGTTTGCTTAAACGAGAAATATTGCCCAGATTACATGTTAAAGGCTGCTTGTAACAGTTGGGATAAGGCCGTAATGTGGGGAGAAAAATATGGTTTCCGCAATGCACAGTCTACTGTAATCGCTCCAACTGGAACCATTGGTTTATTGATGGATTGTGATACCACCGGTATTGAACCTGATTTTGCCTTGGTTAAGTACAAAAAGTTATCGGGTGGTGGTTACTTTAAGATCGTAAACAACACCGTTCCTTTGGCTTTAAAGAATTTGGGTTATCCTCAGAACGAGATTGATGCGATTGTAAATTATGCAAAAGGTCATCAAACATTTGTTGGTGCGCCCCATATTAATCATGAGTCATTAACCGCTTTAGGTTTTAATGAAGAGGATTTAGCCAAATTGGAAAAAGAGGCTCCAATGGCATTTGAAATTGGTTTTGTATTCAATCAGTGGACCTTAGGTGAGGCAACGTTGCAGCGTCTAGGATTTACTTCAGATCAGTACAACAGTCCGAAATTCAATATGTTGCAAGCGTTAGGGTTTACTCGTAGTCAAATTGCAGAATGTAACGACTTTGTTGCTGGTACTATGACTATCGAGGGTGCACCCTACTTGAAAGAAGAGCATTATCCAGTGTTTGATTGTGCAAATCGTTGTGGAAACATTGGACAGCGATTCATCCATGCTACGGCTCATATTCGTATGATGGCGGCAGCGCAACCATTTATCTCAGGCGCTATCAGTAAAACCATCAACCTTCCAAACGAAGCTTCGGTTGAAGATATTAAATCTTGCTACGAATTAAGCTGGAAGTTAGGATTGAAAGCCAATGCGCTTTACAGAGATGGTTGTAAGTTGAGCCAGCCTTTGAGTAATAAGTCTGAAAATGCTGAGGATGACAAGGAAGAAAAAGCATCAGCTTCTACGGATAAAGCGGTAGCGGGTAGTTCTGTTATTCGTGTAGCTGAAGAATTAACTCCTGAAATTGTATTAGAGGCTGCTAAGAGAATATTGAACGAGAGTACGGATACTAAGTTCAAACGTCAGTTGTCGAACATTGTTGAGAAGAAAAGATTACCTAATCGCCGTAATGGATTTACGCAAAAGGGTAGAGTTGGTGGACAGACCATATTTGTTAGAACGGGAGAATACGACGATGGGACCTTGGGTGAAATCTTCATTGATATGCACAAAGAAGGGGCGAGTTTCCGTAGTTTAATGAACTGTTTCTCCATTGCGGTTTCTGTAGGCTTGCAGTACGGCGTTCCATTGGAGGAGTTTGTAGATAAGTTTGCGTTCACTCGTTTTGAGCCAAGTGGAATGGTAGAGGGTCATCCAAATGTGAAAAATGCTACATCTATTGTGGATTATATATTCCGATTATTAGGATTTGAATATTTGCATCGCGATGATTTGGTTCAGGTGAAGCCTGCAGATATGCGATCAACAGATAAAGCAGAGCCACCGGTAGTGAGTGAGTTTGTACCTGTATTTGCGCCTCAAAGTGCACCCGTATTGGCTACGCAAAGCAGTTCTTCTAGTGTAGAGGCTTTGCAATCTAAGAAAGAACAGGTAACAGATATTTCTGGCGGTGTTCAATCGGATGCTCCGGCTTGTAACGTATGTGGTCATATCACAGTTCGTAGCGGCACTTGCTATAAGTGCTTAAACTGCGGTAACAGTTTAGGATGTAGTTAATTGTTAAATTAATTGATAGGAAAGCCGATTCTTAGGAATCGGCTTTTTTTATGGAACTTGATTTTATGGACATCGGTCTAAAATTGAGGAAATAAAGTGATTTAGAGCCTTTAAATATGTTTATTTTTGTTGTGAATTATGGCATTTGAAAAAGTAAAACGATCCGAAAACTACAGTGAATGGTATAACCAATTGGTTAAAAATGCAGATTTAGCGGAACACAGTGCGGTTAAGGGTTGCATGGTGATAAAGCCCTATGGGTATGCCATTTGGGAAAAAATGCAGCGTCAGTTGGATGATATGTTTAAAGAAACAGGTCATAGTAATGCCTATTTCCCATTATTTGTTCCAAAGAGTTTATTTGAAAAAGAAGAGAAGAATGCGGAAGGTTTTGCAAAAGAATGTGCTGTTGTAACACATTATCGTTTGAAAGCTAATCCGGATAAACCAGGCTCTTTAATGGCGGATCCCGATTCAAAATTAGAGGAGGAATTGGTGGTTCGACCCACTTCGGAGGCTATAATTTGGAATACCTACAAGAATTGGATTCAGAGTTATAGAGACTTGCCGATATTAATTAATCAGTGGGCGAATGTAGTACGCTGGGAAATGCGCACTCGACTGTTTCTACGTACGGCAGAATTTTTATGGCAGGAAGGGCATACAGCGCATGCCAGCAAAGAAGAGGCTTTAGAGGAAACAGTAAAGATGTTAAGTGTATATGCTGAGTTTGCTGAGAACTTTATGGCTGTACCTGTAATTAAAGGGGTGAAATCGGAAAATGAGCGATTTGCGGGTGCTGATGATACCTATTGTATTGAAGGTATGATGCAAGACGGAAAAGCGCTGCAAATGGGAACGTCGCATTTCTTGGGTCAGAATTTTGCAAAGGCCTTTGATGTTAAATTTCAAAGTAAAGAAGGTAAATTGGAATATGTTTGGGCAACGAGTTGGGGTGTTTCTACCCGATTAATGGGTGCACTGATCATGGTTCATTCTGATGATGAAGGATTAGTATTGCCTCCTAAGTTGGCCCCAATTCATATCGTCATTGTTCCTGTATACCGGAGCGATGAGGATTTAGAAACGATTAAGCAAGCAATGGAGCCTAAAATACAGGCATGGAAGCAACAGGGTTTAACAGTGAAATTTGATGGCAGAGATACCTTTAAGCCTGGCTATAAATTTGCTGAATGGGAGCTAAAGGGTGTTCCTGTTCGATTGGCGGTAGGAATGCGTGATTTGGAATCGGGTAATGTTGAGGTCTTTCGACGTGATACCAAGGAGAAAAACATAGTTCCAATGGATTCGGTAGTAGAATATGCATCTAACCTAATGAATGAAATTCAGGTTAGTCTATTTAATAGAGCAAAGGCATTTAGAGATTCTAAGATATATGAGGCTAATACCTGGGAAGAATTTGTAGAGATTATCAATGTAAAAGAAGGTTTTGCTATGGCACATTGGGACGGAACCGGAGAAACAGAAGAGAAGATTAAAGAACTCACCAAGGCGACGATACGTTGTATTCCATTGGATCAGCCTGATGAAGCAGGATACTGCGTTTTAAGCGGAAAACCGAGCACCAAACGTGTGGTTTTTGCTAAATCGTACTAATTACTATTCTTTAGAGGAAAGGTAGGCTTGGCTAAAAATTGCTCCCAAAATAATAGTAGCACCAAGATAGAATAGGTATCCCAATTGTTGATTTTCTTGAAAGAAAATCGCACCTAGAATAATACCATAAATAGGTTCAAGGTTTACTGTAAGGTTGGATGTGAATGCACTTAGTTGTTGCAATGAATATGTACCCAAATAAAAAGTTAGGTTGGTACATAAAATAGCAAGTATTAAAATCCAAACTAAATCCCAAGGTCCAGTTGATAGGTTTTCTAGCGTTAGTAGTTGAATGTCTATTGAAGGGAAAACCAGGCTACCGGGGTTGAATAATCCAAACCCAAGGGTTAGCAACACAGCACCTGAGAACATTTCAATCACTGAAATAGCTAATGGATGCCCATGGTTAATGTACTTTTTATTGAGCGAGGTAAACGTTGCAGCTAGCGCGGCACTGAGTAATCCAGTAATGATTGCTAATGTGTAGTTGGTGTTTGTTTTATTGACGAGGTTAGGATTTTTTAACTCAGTTGAAGTGAGTGACAAATAAATAATTATGATTCCAAGCACTACAATCAATCCCATTAATAAGTTTCGTTTGGAGAAGGGTTGTTTCAGTAATAAGGGTTCAATTATAGCGGCAAAAAAGGATGCGGACCCAAGGCATGCTAGGGTGACGGAAACAGAATTCCCAAGCTTTATACTACCATAAAAGGTAACCCAATGAGATAGAACAATTAATCCGATACCGGAGAATATTAAAATTTGTTTCATCGTCATGGATTTGAGATGTTTCCAAACGGGCGGTAAGCAGAAATAAACCAGCGCGGTTATTGTCATTCGTTGCCAAACCAATGAAATGGAATCTGTAGTGATTAATTTTCCTAAAATTGCGGTAAATCCCCACAGAAAAACGGCAACGTGAAGGGCTAATAGGGCCTTAACTTTTGGAGAAAATTGATTGTTCATAAACAGTTGGGAATGGCTTTAAAAAATCAAGGCCGCGCTTTTGGCACGGCCAGGATGTTGGTATATAAAAGCGCGTAACAGTTGGCGTTATCGTACTAACCGATAACAATACAAATATACTAATTTGTGATTAAAACATACAACAAAAAAAAGAATTAATCATATTTGTTTTTATATGTTTCTTTTATGGAATTCAAGACCGTCTTAACTTCTTGTTCTTTGTCTTTATTAATAATCATTAAAACGGCGTCAGATTCTACGACTACAAGATTATCCACCCCAGAAATTACCACCAATTTATTACTATCATTGAAAACAATGCTATTGCTTGAGTCAAATGAATGTACTGATTTTCCAATCAGGGCGTTATTGTTTTCATCTCTGTTGGAAATATCCCATAGCGATTTCCAAGTACCTAGATCACTCCAACCGAATTCTGATGGTAAAACTGCTACGAAATCATCTTTTTCTAAAATACCATAATCTATGGAGATTGAAGGACAGAGCGCATAAGCCTTTTCTAAATCATTTTTATAGGCAGGTGAGTTTACATCCAAGTCCTGAAAAATGTGATGAATTTCAGGTAGGTATTTCTCGATAGAATTTTCAATTGTTTTCAATCCCCAAACAAAAATTCCAGCATTCCACAAGAACTCTTTACTTTCGATAAAGGATACGGCAATATCATGGGTAGGTTTTTCGGTAAAGGTTTTAACTCGATGAACTTGATTGGTTATTTCATCCTTGTTAAATTGAATATACCCGTAGCCAGTATCAGGTCTTGTAGGTTTAATCCCCAGTGTTAATAAGGCAGTGTTCTCTGCAGCAAATGAAAATGCTTTGTTGGCAATCTCAAAAAATGCAATTTCGTTTAGAATCAAGTGATCCGATGGTGCCACCAAAACAATAGCATTTGGATTCAGTTGTTTGATATGTTTATTAGCCAGTGCAATGCAAGGTGCCGTATTTTTGGCTAAGGGCTCACCGATAATTCGGTTAAGCTGCATTTCGGGAATATGCTGCTGAACAAGGGGTATATAATCTTGATTCGTAACTACAAAAATGTTATCGGCTGGAACTAATTGGCAAAAACGATCAAAGGTTTGTCTAATTAGGGATTTTCCTGTACCTAAAATGTCGATGAATTGCTTCGGGAAACTCTTCTTACTTACCGGCCAAAATCGAGATCCGATTCCACCAGCCATAATTACCACATAATGGTTATCTCTGTTACTCATATTATTCCTTCTCTGTAAAGGTCATGCAAATGTACAATGCCAACGTACAGGTTGTTTTTTGTAATTGGTATTTGCGTAATTTTCTTTTGTTGCATTAACTGGGCTGCTTCCACTGCCAAGGTGTTTTCCTCTAAGCAGGTTGGTTTATGTCCCATAATATCTTTGGCTGTAATTGAATCGAGGTTGCTGAAGTTTTCTAACATCCTTCGAATATCTCCATCTGTAACAATACCAATTACTTCTTGGTTTGAGTTAACAACGGCCGTGGCGCCTAATCGAGATTGTGTTATACTAAGAACTACCTCTTTCCAAGGGGTTTCTGTATGAGTGTATGGGGCACTATTGGTAGTAATTAATTGTCCACAAGTAAGATATAATTGTTTTCCAAGAGCTCCACCAGGATGGAATTTAGAAAAGTCATTGGCAGAAAAATTTCTAAGTTGCAATAAGGTTACGGCAATGGCATCACCCATAAGTAATTGTGCGGTTGTAGAGGTAGTTGGAGCGAGGTTGTTTGGACAAGCTTCTTTGTCGATGGTTGTGTCTAAAACAAAGTCTGCATTTTGAGCTAAAAAACTATTGTTATTTCCAACAATTGCGGCCATAGGGGTTCCGAAATTTTTAATAATTGGAACCAATGTTTTGATTTCGGGTGTATTGCCACTTTTGGATATTAAAATGGCAATATCCGATGATTGAATCATTCCTAAATCGCCATGAATTGCGTCTGCGGCGTGTAGAAATAATGCAGGTTGACCAGTAGAATTTAATGTTGCAACTATTTTTTGAGCAATTATGGCACTTTTCCCAATGCCCGAAATGATTAGACGACCATTGGATTTTAATATTTCCGTTATGAGCGCTGCAAAATGTTCATTAATGTTTTGTGAGAGATTTTTTAGCGAAAACAATTCATTTTCAATGGTTTGTTTGCCAAATTTCAGGATAGACTGGGATAAGTTTTCGCTCACTTTGTTGAGTTTTTTTTGCAAAATAACCAAAAAACAATCGTTACTCGATGTTTTTTAATAATGCCCTTAGTAGAATCATTAAATTTATATTAATTTCACACATCGCTTTAACAACGGTTAAGTAATTATCAATTAAGGTAGAAAAATTAAATGAGTCAGCAAGTAGCCGAACGGGTTTACGAACCTAGGAAAGTTCTAAAGGAGTTTTTTGGATTTGATGGTTTTAAAGGAAATCAAGAAGACGTTGTTAACAGTGTCCTTAGAGGTGAGGATTGTTTTGTAATAATGCCTACAGGAGCTGGAAAGAGTATGTGTTACCAATTGCCTGCCGTAATGATGGAAGGCACGGCTATAGTAATTTCTCCCCTGATAGCGTTGATGAAAAACCAGGTAGATAATATCCGAGGTTTTGCTAATCGCAGTTCACTCGCACATTTTCTTAACAGTTCATTGAGTAAAGGAGAGTTAAATCAAGTAACTCAGGATATATTGAGTGGAGATACCAAATTGTTATACGTAGCTCCTGAAACCCTTAAAAAGGATGAGACGATTGATTTATTGAAGCGAATAAAAATTTCGTTTGTGGCGGTAGATGAGGCGCACTGTATTTCAGAATGGGGACACGATTTTCGACCTGAATACAGGCGTATCAAGCAAATGGTAAAAGCCATTGATGATGTGCCTTTAATGGCATTGACAGCTACAGCAACCCCAAAGGTTCAACAAGATGTTCAGAAGAACTTAGGGATGTTGGATGCATGCGTATATAAAAGTTCATTCAATCGATCTAATTTATTTTATCAGGTTAGACCAAAAGGGAGAAAAGATATCGTTCACAAAGAGATCATCTCTTTCATTAAAAATAGGTCCAATAAATCCGGAATCATCTATTGTCTTTCTAGAAAAAAGGTAGAGGAGATATCGGAAATGTTAACAATGAATGGAATCAAGGCCTTAGCATATCATGCGGGTTTAGACTCCAAAGTAAGAGCGCAACATCAAGATGCATTCTTAATGGAAGATTGTCATGTTATCGTTGCAACTATAGCGTTTGGGATGGGTATTGATAAACCCGATGTTCGTTTTGTAATACACTACGATGTTCCGAAGAGTCTTGAGGGATTTTATCAAGAAACCGGACGAGCTGGAAGGGATGGTTTACAAGGAGATTGTTTGTTGTTTTATAATCCTAGCGACATTGAGAAGTTAGAAAAGTTTATGAAAGACAAACCGGTTGCTGAGCAAGAAATTGGTAGTTTGTTAATTGCTGAAACTGCTGCATTTGCTGAAAGCAGTCACTGTCGAAGAAAATTATTGTTGCACTATTTTGGAGAGTCATTTGCCGAAGAGGATTGTAATAAAATGTGTGATAATTGCGCATCGCCAAAGCCAAAGCAAGACGTAACTCGTGAAATGGCAGGGGCATTACGTGCGATTCAGGCTTTAAAGGGTGAATTCCCTTTAACTCATTTGGTGAATTATATTATCGGAAAAAGGTCGGATAGTGTAAAAGATTACGGTCATGATCTATTACCAGCATTTGGATTTGGGAAAGAAAAGGATAAATTATTTTGGAAGAGCTTAATGCGGATGGCATTAGTTCATGGATTTTTAAATAAGAATATCGAAAAGTACGGACTAATTAGTATGTCCGAAGTAGGAGAATCGTATTTATTAGAGCCTATTCCGATGGAAATGGCTGTGGATGTGGAATTTGAAAGTGTTAACGATGAGGATTTTGATAATTTCAAAGCAGAGAGTATTTGTGATGATGTATTATTCAATCATCTAAAAGACTTGCGTCGTAGAGTGGCTAAGGAAAAAGGTTTGCCACCGTATGTGATTTTTCAAGACCCAAGTTTGGAAGACATGGCTACCAAATATCCAATTACCATGGAAGAGCTTTCGAATATCAATGGAGTTGGAAAAAACAAAGCTATAAAATTTGGTGAGCCATTTGTTGATTATATTGCTTCGTATGTAGTTGAAAACGACATTGAGCGTCCACAAGATATCGTATTAAAAGGTACTGCTGAAAAATCAGCGAAACGTGTAAGTATTATATTAAATATTGACAAAAAAGTTGATTTACCGGATATTGCAAAACAGCTAGGTATTGGTTTTGAGGAACTTATGATTGAGTTGGAACAAATTGTGAATGGCGGTTCTCGGCTGAATCTTAAGTATTTCTTGGATCAATTTTTAGAAGATGAATTACAAGAAGAGATCATTGATTATTTCCGGAATACCGAGGAGTTGGATTTTGATGAGGCGGTAGATCATTTTTCGGGTGAATTTTCTCACGAAGAATTGCGTTTAATGCATTTGCAGTTTTTGGGAGATTTGGGGAATTAACAATTCTCATTTGGTATTATGAAGCGGACTATGTTTAATTTGCACGGTCATTAGTAGTAGTCTAATTGGAATCCTTTCAAGATAAATTTGAGCAATTATTTCGCAAATACCGAACAGGTATGCTGCATTTTGCTATTTCTATTATTGGAAATGTAGAAGATGCGGAAGAGGTTGTAAATGATATCTTTATTAATATTTGGGATAAACAAACGGAATTAAAAGAAGAGTTAGGAATAAAAAGTTATTTATTCAGGTCTGTAAAAAATAGATCATTAAATAAAATTCGTAGTAATAAGTCGCCGTTTGAAACAATGAGTGAAGAGATTCCTTTGGCTGGAAGTCTTTCAACCGGTTTAGACAATATTCAGTTTACGGAAACGCGCGACAAGGTTCAGTATTTTGTAGATAAACTACCTACGCGATGCAGGCAAGTTTTTTTATTAAGTAGAGTTCATGAACTTTCTCACAAGGAGATAGCAGAATTAATGGATATTTCTGTTAAAACAGTAGAAAATCAGATTGGCTTTGCCTTGAAGTTTTTGCGCGATGCGCTTAAATAACTACATTTATAATTCGGCCTTTAACTAAGATAAATTTCTTAATCTCTTTTTCCTCTATCCATTTACGTATTGTTTCATGGTTTAAAACTGCTTCACGAATTTCATCTTCGGTTGCTTGGAGTGAAAATTCCATGCTATGGCGAGTTTTACCATTAACACTAATTGGATAGTTAAAACTATTCTCTATCAGATATTCTGGATTATAGTTAGGCCAAGATTGAATATGAATACTGCTGGTATGTCCAAGTTTACTCCATAATTCCTCGCTAATATGGGGTGCAAAAGGCGCCAAAAGTATGAGTAAAGGTTCAAGAATTTGTTGCTTTCTACATTTTAAGGTGCCTAATTCGTTTGTTGCAACCATGAAAGCGGAAACAGAAGTATTGAAACTCATGTTTTCGATATCTTCCGTGATTTTCTTGATTGTTTTGTGTAGTATTTTAATTTCTTCTGGAGTTGGATTTTCCTTGTTGACTTCAAATACATCGCCGTTGTGGAATAGTCTCCAGAATTTACCTAAAAATCTGCTTACACCTTCAATACCGTGGGTGTTCCAAGGTTTAGAGTCTGTTAACGGTCCAAGAAACATTTCGTATAATCGCAAGGTATCGGCACCGTAAGCGGCGCAAACATCATCGGGGTTTACCACATTGCCCCAGCGTTTCGACATTTTTTGTCCATCTTCACCCATAATCATACCCTGATTTACCAACTTAGTGAAAGGTTCATCCCAAGATATTAAGTTAAGATCGAATAAGAATTTTGTCCAAAATCTACTGTATAACAAATGCCCTGTTGCGTGTTCGCTTCCACCCACGTAAAGGTCTACTTGTTTCCAATATTCTAATGCGGATTTGGAAGCAAATTCTTGGGTGTTATTTGGGTCTAGGTAGCGCAAGAAGTACCAGGAAGATCCGGCCCATCCGGGCATGGTGTCTGTTTCTCGTTTACCGTTGGGTGTAATCACCCATTCTGAAACCGCTGCGAGTGGTGATTCTCCGGTTCCTGTGGGCTTGTATGATTCTACTTTAGGTAATTCAACAGGGAGATCATGAATGAGTTGAGGAATATTGTTTTCGTCAAAAATAATTGGAAATGGTTCCCCCCAATAGCGTTGTCTTCCAAATCCTGCTTCGCGCAATTTGTAGTTGATTTTAGCGGTTCCCCATTGGTTTTCTTCAATTACAGCGATAGCTTTAACGATAGCTTCTTTAACTGTAAGGTTATTGAGGATTTCGCTGTTTATACAAATTCCATCTTTGGTAGAAAAGGCCTCGGTAAGAGGTAATGATAATTCTTCGTTTAATGGTTTAATTACGGGTATTATCGGCAAGTTAAAGGTTGAAGCGAAGGCAAAATCTCTTTCATCATGCGCTGGAACCGCCATGATAGCGCCTGTTCCGTAACCAGCTAGAACATAATCGCTAACCCAAATAGGAATGGGTTGTTTATTGAACGGATTGATAGCATAGGAGCCTGTGAAAACACCTGTTTTGGAAGTGTCTGCCATGCGCTCTATTTCGGAACGATTTTTTGCTTTTTCTGCGTAGCTGGTTACTGATTCCAACTGTTCAGCTGTGCAAATATTGATTAATCCTTCAATTTCAGGAGCTACAACCATAAAGGTGGCACCATAAATTGTATCGGGTCTTGTAGTGAATACGGTAATGGTTTTATCAGAATTTTGGATAGAGAAACTGATTTCGGCGCCTTGACTTTTACCAATCCAATTGCGTTGAATTTCTTTGATTGCATCGGACCATTGTAGTTTATCTAATCCACTTAACAATCGGTCTGCATACGCGGTTATACGCAAACTCCATTGTTTCATTTTTTTACGAATTACGGGATATCCTCCTCGTTCGGAAACTCCATTTATTACCTCTTCATTGGCCAAAACAGTTCCCATTTCGGCACACCAGTTTACGGTAGTTTCGTCAACAAATGCCAATCGGTAATGATTTAAAATTTCCGATTTTTCATTCTGATTTAAAGCGTTCCACTCTTCTGCTGTAAATGGGGTATGTTTGGAGCAATGGGCATTGATGGAAGCGCTGCCATTGTTTTCGAAATGGTTGATTAATTGTTCGATTGGTTGGGCTTTTTGGGCTGTTTTATCATACCAATGGGTGAAAAACAATCCAAAAATCCATTGTGTGAATTTGTAGTAGTTCGGGTCGCATGTTTTTACTTGTCTGTCCCAATCATAGCAAAATCCCATGATATCTAACTGTTCACGAAAACGTTTAATGTTCTGTTCGGTAGTTACTGCAGGATGCTGACCTGTTTGAATGGCATATTGCTCTGCGGGTAAACCAAAAGCATCGTATCCCATGGGATGTAGAACATTGTAGTTGTTTAATCGTTTATAGCGTGCAACGATATCGGAGGCAATATAACCCAATGGATGACCAACATGTAATCCTGATCCAGAGGGATAAGGGAACATGTCTAAGACATAGTATTTAGGCTTGTTTGGATTAATTTCGGTTTTGTATAATTCAATTTTACGCCAGTGATCTTGCCACTTTTTTTCGATTTCCTGAAAAGTATATTGCGCGGACATTTGGATTTGAACTGCGAAAATAAGCAAGATGCATGGTTTTTACCGACCTTTGCACTGCATGCCGGATAGTAATTTCATAGATTATGTAAAGATTTTTTGTCGAAGTGGCAAAGGAGGAGCAGGAAGTAGACATTATAATCGTACTAAGTTAAATCCCCGGGGGGGACCTGATGGAGGCGATGGAGGCAAGGGTGGAGACATTATTTTGCAAGGAAATTCGCAGTTGTGGACGTTGCTGCATTTAAAGTATCGTAAACACGTTTTTGCAGGAGATGGTGTAGGTGGAAGTGAAAATCGTTCTACTGGTAGATCGGGTGAGAGCATCATTTTGGCTGTGCCTTTGGGAACGGTGGCAAAAGATGCTGAAACTGGTGAAATATTATTTGAAATTACCGAGGATGGCGAGAAAAAGGTAATGATACCTGGCGGTAGAGGAGGTCTGGGCAATGTACATTTTGCTACTAGTACTAATCAGGCGCCTCAATATGCACAACCTGGTGAACCCGGGATAGAAGGTTGGTTCATTTTGGAATTAAAAGTATTGGCCGATGTAGGTTTGGTTGGTTTTCCTAATGCTGGAAAAAGTACCTTGCTCAGTGTTATCACTGCGGCGAAACCCGAAATTGCTGATTATCCATTTACTACCTTAGTTCCAAATTTGGGGGTTGTTGAATACCGCGACTTTAGGAGTTTTGTTGTTGCTGACATCCCTGGGATTATTGCAGGCGCAAGCGAAGGAAAGGGATTGGGTCATCGTTTTTTAAAGCACATTGAACGAAATGCCTGTTTGTTATTTTTAATACCTGCGGATAGCGATGATTACCGCAAAGAATATGAAACCTTGCAGGCGGAGTTAGAGAAATTTAACCCAGAAATGTTGTTTAAAAAGCGCTTAGTGGTAATAAGTAAAAGTGATTTCTTGGATGACGAATTAAAGCAAGAAATTCGTAAGCAATTGGAAGGAGTTGACTTGATGTTTATTAGTGCTGTAGCTCAACAAGGGTTGGTAGAGTTGAAAGATGCACTTTGGAAAATTATTCAAGATAGTAGGCAGCAGTAAGTTGCTGTTGATTTTTGTATTTTTGAACGTTTAATAATCGATTAATAAGTTATGAAAAGATATTTGGTTTCGTTGTTTGTTTTAACCACCGCGTTTTCGGCGTATGGACAAGGTGGTAGTAATGTGTCAAAAGCTAAAAAGATTGACAATCATATTGAAGTGGACAAAGAACGACCGGTTTTGGCTTCCCCTGTAATTGATCATTCGAAGTCTGAACTTTTGGTGGAGATGCCTGATTCGGAAAAGTCTATTTTTACAATAAAGGATGCAACTGGCAAAAGCATTACCGTTTATGCAGATGAATTTAAGCGTCAGTTTTTAAAGAATGCGAATTTACGTCAAAAGCCGGCAACTGAAGCCGACATCCAAGAGCATTTGGATTTGTATATTAAATTCAAAATGAAAGTATTGGATGCCAAATTGGCTGGCTTAGATACCAATAAGGCCTACATAAAAGAATTGGGAATGTATCGGGATCAATTGGCAAAAAACTTCCTCTATGATAGGAATGTTACAGATGCTTTGATTAAGGAGGCATACGAAAGGTTGAAGTATGAGGTGAAGGTTTCTCACATCTTGATTTTGGCTTCGCCTGATGACAGTGAGCAGAAACACAAGGCAGCCAAAGATAGAATCGATGGAATTTATCGCAAGTTAATGCGTAATCCATCGGCTCAGAATTTCGCGGATTTGGCAAAACAGGAAAGTGAAGACCCGGGTTCTAGCAATGCGGGTGGAAGTTTAGGGTATATGACGGCTATGCAGGTAGTATATGAGTTTGAAAACTATGCATACAATACGCCTGTGGGTGCAATTTCTTCTGTATTTAAAACAGACTTTGGTTATCATATTTTACGAGTTGAAGATAAGCGCTTGAATAGGGGCGATGTAAAGATGAACCATATCATGATTCGAGTAAATGGTAAAGAAGAAGGTTCTGAAGCTGAGGCTAAAAAGAGAATTGATGATATTTACAATAAGATAATTAGCGGCGCTGAGACTTTCTCAAGTATGGCTCAAAATTATAGTGAGGACTATTCTAGCCGTTACAATAATGGAGCATTGGATTATGTGCGGGTTACTCAGTTTTTAGGAGATGTAGACAAGCAAAATTGGGTAGATCAAGGATTTGCATTGACAAAAGATGGTGACATCAGTAAACCGTTTAGAACCAATGCAGGGTGGCATATTTTACAGAGGATGTCAGTAAAACCTTTGGGTAGTTACGATCAAATGAAAAATTACTTAAAGAATGAGGTACAAAAAGATTCCAGGTCTAAAGTTTCTGTAGATTCTTTAGTTTCAAAAATCAAGTTGGCAAATAATTTTAGATTGAATGCTTTGGCTGTTTCAGCATTGAAAGTGAATTTAGATTCAAATTTTTTGAAAGGTAAGTTTGATGCTAATAAACTACCTAAGATTATTGACGTTGTTACAGGAAGTGGAAAGACAAAAAAGGTAACGAAGTACGAATTACAAAGTTTACAGTTGTTTAAACTGGAAGCGTCTACGGCGACAGCTGGTGACAAATTAGCCATTTTCGAAGAGTACGAAGTTTCTGATTTTGTAGACTACATAGAAAAGAATAATCGCGCTCATGGTGGTTCTGTTTCTGAGGCGGTGGATGCACTACTAAACGAATGGATAAGCAAATTGGTGATTGAATACCAAGATAAGAACTTGGAATATTTTAACGCTGATTTTAGAGATATTTATCAAGAGTACCGCGAGGGAATTTTGATGTTCAACCGAATGCAAGAGGTAGTATGGATGCGAGCAAATACGGATTCTGCGGGATTAGCTGAGTTTTTCGCTTCACAAAAAGGCGTGTACCGTTGGGGCAATCGAGTAGATGGGGAGTTTTATTTCTGTAAGGATGAAAAGATGGCAAAAACCGTAATGAAGCAGTTGAAAAAAGGTTTGGCCTTGGATAGTATTCGCAGATTTAACACCAAAGCGAGTGCTTTAGATTTTTCATATAAAATTGGTAAATATGAGCGTTCGGATTCTTTCTTATTTAAACCTTCGGCTGCACTATTGACAGTTTTCAATGACATAGAAAACAATACTAAACCAAAGTTTGCTAAACCTGGGATTTATTCCGTTGGTTTGATTGGTAATCAATTTGTTGTTTTTAAAAACAGAGCATTTTTACCGGCTATGGATAAAACACTGGATGAAACTCGGGGGCCTGTTAGCAGTAAGTACCAAGAAAAATTAGAGAAAGATTGGTTAGCTTCTTTAAAAACTCGTTTTAAGACCGACATTAATTCAAATTACCTACAACAAGTAACCACCGAATTGGTTGGAAAATAATGCGGTTGATAAGAAAATATTTTGTAGCTTGTTTATTATTCCAAGTAATTGTTGGGATTAAGGCTCAAGTAGTTCAAAAATCTACAGTAGCCATGCCTCCTCAGTTTGCAGACGGAGTTGTAGCCATAGTAGGTAACAAGGTAATTTTGTATAGTGAGTTTGAAACAGAGAAAATGCAACTTTCTCGAGGTGTAGCTTTACCCGATTCTCAAAAGCAGTTTTGTTTTTTATTGGAGCGTCTGATTATCGAAAAATTGATGTTGTCGCAGGCGGAAATCGATAGTTTGCCATTAGAGGATGATCGAGTGGAGGCGGAGATAGAAAATAGGTTGCGATATTTTCAAAGACAGGCGGGGTCGATAAGTGATTTAGAAAAGTATTTAGGTAAGAGTATTGGCGAGTATAAAGCGGAAATTCGACCTATGATGCGCAACCAGATGTTGTCCAAGGAAATGGAAAGGACGATTACTGCCAACATTAAGATTACGCCTAAGGAGGTTAGTCAATATTATGAAAAAATACCCCAGGATAGTTTGCCTATCATCCCTGCAGAAGTGGAGGTAGCACAGTTATTGGTGGAGCCTCCAATATCGGAAGAGGCAAAGGAGTTCGCTAAATCTCAATTAGAATCATTACGAAAGCGCATATTAAAAGGTGAGAGTTTTGAGAAGTTGGCCCGTGCCTATAGTATGGATGGTACAAAAAGTAACGGGGGAGTATTACCAGAATTTGGTCGAGGGGAAATGGTACCACAATTTGAACGCGTTGCTTATAAATTAAAACCCGATAGCATTAGTCAGGTGTTTGAAACAGGCTTTGGGTTTCATATCGTTAAATTAATTAAACGAAAAGGAGAGCGGGTAATTGCGGCTCATATACTTATTCGACCTGAGAATACAAGCGAGGATTTTGCGAAAGCAATGTCAAAGATTGATAGTGCTTATCAATTAATGGAATTGAGCACGGATAATTGGTGTAATGCCGTAAAAAAATACAGTAGCACATTCCCTAATTTAGGTCAGGATTATGGTAACAGAGCGAATTGCGGATTTTTCACCGATGAAATGACGGGTTTGCAAAAATTAACGTTTGAACAATTGCCATCGGATGTGAAAAAGGAATTAGATAAATTGAAGCCGGGTGAATTCACTCGTCCAACAATTACATTTACCCCGGATGGCAGACAAGTCTATCGCATGTTATACTTAAAGTCATTTACGGCACCACACGTTGCTAATTTGGTTCAGGATTATTCCAGAATTCAAATGGAAGCGGATATGGATAAGAAACAAAAGGCCATTGATTCTTGGGTAGATAAGTACCGCAAAAAAACGTATATACGGATAAATATGCGGAATTTGGAGTGTGACTTTATAAAGAAATGGGA
>CAZKOM010000014.1:0-18171 GCA_964554385.1 uncultured Flavobacteriaceae bacterium
AACCCCTGACCTTTTCCTTACCAAGGAAACGCTCTACCCCTGAGCTACATCGGCTAATCCCCACAAAGGCGAACCCTTGTTTCGATGCGAGCGGGAGACGAGGCTCGAACCCGCGACCTACAGCTTGGAAGGCTGTCGCTCTACCAACTGAGCTACTCCCGCGTTTCTATGTAAATTTGGTGGGGAAAGAAGGATTCGAACCTCCGAAGGTAAAAACCAGCAGATTTACAGTCTGCCCCATTTGGCCGCTCTGGTATTTCCCCATAGTTTGTAATAACTTTCGTCATCACCCCGATTTACACGGATTGGAGCCACTTGTCGGAATCGAACCAACGACCTACTGATTACAAGTCAGTTGCTCTACCAGCTGAGCTAAAGTGGCTTATATCTAAGAACTTTTTCCTCTTTCTTCGCTATCATCTCCGAAAAAGGACTGCAAAAATAGGGTATTTTCTAAATATTTCAAATCTTCTTTAGTTTTTTTACACAGAAAATAATGCGTCCGCTTTTTTCTTCAGTCTAACCCACTAGTAATAAGCCCTTTCGTACTTAGAAAATTCCTGTACATCGATTCTTTTTCTTACCCCTCTGCCCTTTAACTCAAAAAAGTTAATTTTGCCATTCACTATGGCCTCCAAACGATCAAAATATACCCTTCTTATCTTATTAGGTACCCTTGCCCTCGGTTTTCTACTCTGGAAAAACCCTAATTCTACTAACGAAATTGCGCTTAACCAATTTGCATTAAAAAATCCAAGCCAGGTAGTTTCCATCACCCTTACACCCAATAATAAAAAAATCCCTTATTTAGTATTAGTAAAATCAGGGGACCAGTGGCTGGTGAAAAATGCCTCCGATTCCTTCCCCGCAGATACCAATAATGTCCATCACGTTTTATATAATGTTGCCGCAAAACTTCAAGTAAAAAACCCGGTTTCCGAAAAACAAGTAAAAAATGTAAGCAAATTCATCGCCTCAGACGGCACTAAAGTAATATTCAAATACAAAAACGGTGATGAGCACATCTTCTTTGTAGGCCCTCCAACAAATACCGAACTGGCTACTTATATGTATATGCCCGATAATGAAAAACCCTGTGAAGTAGTAATTCCTGGTTTTACTGGCTATGTAACCCCCAATTTCACCACCAACCCCTTCGTTTGGAAATCACCCTATGTCATCGATGTTGATGCCAAACAAATCCAGTCCGTATCCGTTTCTTGGTTAAACAACCCACAATTGTCGTTTAACATCGAAAAAACCGGCCAAGATTATTCAATCAGCAATTTCCAACGAAAACCAACAAATGGAAATCCCGCGCTGCTAGATGCCTATTTAGAACTATCTAAGCAAATTGCTAGAGAAGTGGGTGACATTCCTGCTATAAACCGAAACAAGTCATTTAAAGACAGTTTGTTACGAACCAATCCCTTGGTGAAAATTACCTACCGTTTTTCCAATCCTAAATTGCAACCCTTAACCGTAGACGTGTATCCAATACCCAATGGTGAAGAGGAAATCGCTATTCAAGCAAAACCCAATGAAACACAAACACAATCTACAGCGCTATACTGGATTAAAGCGTCTAACGATCCTATAATCTGGACCGCACAAGAAGTTCTTATCAAAAACCGACTCAAAACTCTTTCCGATTTCCAATAACGTGAGACTAACTTTTGCAATTTCTGGCGGTGTTATCGGCCTAATTTCCAGTGGTACCAAAGGTGCTTTGGCAGGATTTCTCGTAGGGATGTACCTCGATTATATCAGTGAAAGAAATCAAAAAGAGCCAACCAATTCCGCACAAAACAACCAAAGAAGCCAATCCTATAACCAACGAAACGCTCCCGTAGATTTCCAAAACTCCTTACTCATTCTCATTGCCGCTACCATGAATGCCGATGGTAGCATCATGAAAGCCGAATTAGACATGGTAAAAACTATGTTGCTCAGAACCTACGGCGAAGAAGAGGCTAAATCCATGCTCCTACGTTTGCGGGATTTCCTTAAACAAAATCATAATCTTAATGAAGTCTGCCGGAACCTACGCCTGAGAATGAGCTATTCACCAAGATTGGAATTAGTGCATGTTCTTTTCCGAATTTCTCGTGCCGATGGAGATATGTCAGCATCGGAAATCAATCTAATTCAAATGATTGCCACGCAGTTGGGCATCAGTACCCCGGATTATTTGTCGATTAAGGCCATGTTTGTTAGTACTCCTAACAGCGATTACCAAATCCTTGAAGTAAGCCCTACCGCAACCGAAGAAGACGTAAAAAAAGCCTACCGCAGAATGGTGATGCGATTCCATCCAGACCGTCTCCAAGGCCTAAGCGAATCCGAAAAGAAAACTGCCGAATCCAAATTCCACAATGTTCAAAAGGCATACGACAACATCAAACGTGCCAAAGGCTGGGTATAAGTCGCGATCACATCCATAATCCACCACATAAAATTGTTGAAACCCCAAAATATTAACCCCCGTCCCTTGGAAGTACATCCATAATTATGAGAGTTCACTTCGCCCTGTTTTTTGTTTCTCTGCTCTATGCAATCTTATTTTCTTTAGCAGGGCAAATTATGCCGCAATACATGCACCCTGAAGGATTTGTGATGCTTAGGATTCTTACAGCATTCGCATTATTTCAAATAACAGCCGCTTTTGTAGGGTTTGAAAAAGTACAATGGAGAGCCCATGGGTTAGAATTCGCAATTTGTGCATTTTTCGGAACCTTCGCCAATATGGTTCTATTCTTTCACGGCTTGGCACTTACACACCCCATAAACGGTGCAATTCTCATGTTGGTTACTCCCCTGTTTGTTGCAATTTTCGATCATTTCCGAATAAAAACTTGGCCGAAATGGGGATTTATATTAGGCACATTAGGAGCAGCAGCAGGTTCAATTTGGTTGATGATGGGCAAGGGAGCACAATTCGACTCTCAAACATTAAAGGGCGATATCTTAGTGGCAATCAACGCCCTATTCTATTCAATTTATTTAGTGCGAGTAAAAAAATTAACGGCTGTATATCAGCCAGTTACAGTAAATAGAATAACGTTTATGTTTGGCGTTCTATTTATGGCAGCCATTGGGGGGCTTTTCGATTTAAGTAAAACCAATTTTAATGCTTTCCCTCAACCCATCGTATTGAAAATTATTTATATACTATTTTTCACGAGTTTCTTGGTCTATCTTCTCAATGCTTATGCTGTAAAAAAAGCAGGCCCTACCCTTGCCGGTTTATACATTTACTTACAACCCGTTCTAGCTGCCATAATCGCGTTGATACTAGGAACAGACCACCTAACCATCACACGATTACTCCAAATTATGTTAATAATGATCAGCGTTTGGTCGGCTACCCGTTTTAGCCCATCGTCTTCCAAACATTGATTCAATCCTTTTACTTATATTTGCATTTTTATTAACGATCATGCGTACACCAGAAGCCAATAGCATTTTAGAAAAAGTAATCCAGTCGGTTGAAAATAATGGCATCGATGCAGGCGCCATCATTCCTGAATTACAAAAAGCGAGAGAATTTGCTTTAAAAGAAGAGGATCCCTTGGTAACTCGCGCACTAAGATTGGCTTGGCAACATTTAGAAGCTAATGATACGTTTGATATTGATTTAGCCGAAGACATTGAAACCATCGAAGAAAATTTCGTATATTTCCTTCAGTTGTGCTTGCGTTGTGAGAATTCATTAAATCGTGATGAATTGCGAGAAATGACAACTTCATTACAACAACTTGCTTAACCGATAACTTCTCATTTTTAGTTCTCCTTCCACCCCCTATTAGATGCTGAATTGGATTAAACATAGTTCCATTCTGCTACTAATTATCCTTTTTTTAGGACAATCCCAGCATTTTCATCACCATGGAGGCATACACAGCCACGAAACTGGGATAATAGATTCGTGCGAAAAAGGCCACAACCATCCCATTCATAGGCACGATAATACATGCCATAACACCCACCACATTACGGAAGATTGCAATTACTGCGATTGGCAACAACCCCTGGTAAATCAATCATCAATTACCATTTGCTTTCAACAAGTAAAAGGTAATTGGTTACTTTATAACGAATTAATTCCCATCCGTATAGTTCAAAATCAAATACGGATTAATTCAAATAAAGCCCCGCCAACAGTGTAACCCTCGGAATTTCACTTAGTTTTCTATCGGTTATCACAGACAGTATTGTATTTACATATTTGCTTGTTTGGTTCAATACAATAGAAAGACAATCAGCTAATCCCATTTTTCGATTTAATACAATAACAACCAATACGTTATTTTATTACTCTAATCGCTCTTCGCATTGGATTACAGCTAGTTTGTAGAAATTTCAGAGGGGGAATTCAATCTATTCCAAAACGATTGATTTAAACTCAGCTCCACAGAGGCTAGTGCCGATTCCGTTTTCCATAAAATCCTTAATAAAAGTTAATTGAATAAAAAAAATTGGATAGTATTTATGTTTTCGTTTGGGCTGATTTCTACTTCGGCCTTGGGGCAAGTTTTGTCGAAAAACCTCAGCACTACCATACCAAAAGAGAAATGCAACCACGAACTTCATTTAAAATGGATTGGGAATAATGAATCCAGACAACAAAACAACCCCGCAACTATTGATGCGGAATTTTTAATACTACCCAATACTTCCAAAGTTATTTCATCGGCCAACGAAATTATTCATTTTAAAAACCTATGCTCCGATTCGGTTGAAATTGAGATTACCACCCCTAACAATCATTGGCATTTATGGGTAAAAACGGGTAGATCACAATTATGTATTCTTTCGACACAAACCGATGGGATTGACCATGAAATTTCCCAATCTGCGCTTAGGATATCGTACCAGCCCCTAGAAACTTCGGGTAAAGTCCACAGAGAACTAGATCAAGAAATTGAATTGCGAATGCAACCGATTCTAATTCAAACCAATCGAGTGGATCTAGGAAATGATTTCAAAATTGAGGCGAAATCAATGAATTTAGAGAGTAGCGGTTTGTTTGCCAATAAAATTGAGTCGCTACCGATGGTAAGTGTTCTTCAATCCGGACTGGGTGCAGCCAAACCCATAGTTCAAGGGTTAATGGGATTGAGGGTTCCAATTATCAAAAATGGAATTAGAATGGAAGGTCAGGCTTGGGGGTTAGATCATTCGCCGGAATTGGATGGGTGGAATATCCAGTCTGTAGAATTATTGGATGCTGTAAGTAGTCTGATTTATTCCCCCGATGCTTGGGGTAAGAGTATTGCTGCCAATGGTTCCATACCGCTCCATTCGGGATTAGCATTTCATGATTACACCCAACTATTGGGAGTAAATTCAAACGGAATGGGATTGCAAGCTGCCGGAAAATGGAATTTTAGCAGAAAAGAAACTACCGTACAACAGCTAACATGGAATGCAAGAAAACAAGGAAATTACGCTACCCCTGCGTATCGAACGGCCAATACCGCTTTAGAGGAATACAGCGTAGCCTACCTCAACCATTATTTAGGAAAAGGAGTTGAAAAAACACTTCGATTAGACGCTTATTTCTTTCAATCCGGAATACTATTGAACAGCCACGTTGGCTCTGTAAGCGATTTACAATCGGCCATCCAGCGCACAGAACCCTTGTATCAGCCGGCATTCTCCTATTCCATCAATAAACCCAAACAAGTAAGTGGCCAATGGCTTAGTAGTTTCGAAACCAAGAAGACCCCGAAACCCAAGCTAACCACTATCCATCGTTGGAGTTTACAAGGAAATATTCGACAAGAATACGATCCCCATCGGGTTGCGAGCAGAACGTTCGCGCAGTTGAACATTCTTCAAGCTACGGCAAGGTATCAGTTCATTCAGACCATTGGAAATTCCAATTACGGCTTGATGCACGAAATTCAAGGGCAGGATTACGGCGGCTACTATTTTATTCCTGCTTATTTGCAATGGAGAAGTGCCGCCTACTTTTCTCAATCGGTAGCGTTGTCTTCTTCGGTAAAGAAGTTAACTTGGGCTATTCGGGCCGATGTTTTAGTGCGAAATTCGAATTTACCTCCCATTAGCGGTCTATCGGGGATCAACTCCTCATTACAGCAAATTTATTTTGCACCAACCGCAGCCATTCGATACGAAAACAACCACGTTCAACTACCTTGGAATGTAGAACTTAGTCATGTCTGGCGCCAACCGGGTGTTAATGAATTATATGCTTCCGGAGTACACCATGGAACGGCTTCTTACGAAATGGGGAATTCAAATTTACGTCCTGAAACCGGGGAAAAACTTGAGGCAAGTTGTAAAATAAAACCGTTAGGACTCTGGATCAGTGGCTTTTCTGTTCTTTCAGCAAACACCATCCATGTATTTCCACAATCGCAACCGGTTATTACGGTTCGGGGAGCATTTCCAGCATATCGATATGAGCAACTCCCCAGTTTCTACGGCGGATTGCATATTTATCAAGGAGTTAATAGCAAAAATCACAACTGGAAGTGGGAGAATACGGCCGAATTTGTATACGCTCAAATTTTGGGGCCGAAATCCCAATTATTCAGTCATCCGGCGCTATTACCTGTCCCCTCTGCGAAAACAACACTAACGTATCAAACGCACCACGCCAACTTTACCATTGAAGGAAAAGGTGTTAGCCGGCAACGTTGGTATGATAATCGGTACGACCTATTACCTCCTCCAAATGGATATGTAGTAATGAACTTTCGTTTTACCCTAGTCAATTTCTTAGGGACACAACAAACCTTGGTATTTTATGGAGAAAATATCACCAACCAACGATACCGAGATTACCTAGATCGATTTCGATATTTTGTGGATCAGCCAGGAACCAACATCGGCATTCGTTGGCAAACTAATTTACATAAACACTCAAAACACAATCACCCAAAAACAAATCATTAATAAAAAATCAAACCATGAAAAAAATAATCTTTAATACCATCATCGCGGCCATTGCTGTTAGCTTTGGCGCCTGCGAAAAACACAACGAAGGTGAACAAATAAACACCATTGAATTAACCGTAATGGATTCCATCGGACAATCTAAAACATATACTTGGAAAGACGACGACGGCGCTGGGGGCAACAACCCTGTAGTAGACAGCATCTTATTAGATTCTGGTAAGTACATGGCATCCATTAAATTTTTAAATATTCAAAATGGGAAAAGCACAGACATCACCGAAGAAATAAAATCCGAAGGTCACGAGCACCTCATTTGTTATGTTGTAAATAGCATGACTATGATACCACTGTCGAGATTGGCAATCGAGCCTACGGATACAGATAAAAATGGTATAGTATTGGGTTTACAAAGCACTTGGAGTTCCGAAGGATCAGATATAGGTACAATCCAAGTAACGCTTAAACATCAACCAGCATCTGAAGTTGGTGCAAAAACCGGGGATTGTGGCGTGGGTGAAACCGATGTTCAGGTTTCCTTCCCCTATCGCATCCGATAATTTCGTATCTTTGTATTTTTAAGCACTATGAGCGATACACAAGCGTTAAAATCCACGTCCTTATCCGAATTACACATTCAGTTGGGCGCAAAAATGGTACCCTTCGCCGGCTTTAACATGCCCGTTTTGTACGATAACTTAATTCAAGAACACCTCACCGTTAGAAATGCAATGGGTGTGTTTGACGTGAGCCATATGGGCGAGGTTTGGATCGAAGGTCCTAAAGCTTTTGATTTGGTTTCTTGGATTACAACCAACGACGTAGCTTCCTTGTACGATGGCAGAGTGCAATATTCTTGTATGCCAAATAACACCGGAGGTATCGTAGATGATTTATTGGTGTATCGATTCAATGCGGAAAAGTACTTATTGGTAATCAATGCAGGTAATATAGAAAAAGATTTGCATTGGATCAATGAGCAAAATCGAAACTTTGGCGCTTCTGTTACCAACGTAAGTGATGATTACAGTTTGTTAGCCATTCAGGGACCAAAGGCAGCAGAAGCACTTCAAAAATTAACAACTGTAAACCTTGCCGATATTCCTTATTACCACTTTGTTGAAGGAGAATTGGGTGGATTGTCCATTATTATCTCCAATACTGGATATACGGGTGCCGGCGGTTTTGAGTTATACGTTAAAAATAATGATGCCCGTCAATTGTGGGATAGAGTATTTGAAGCCGGTGCCGAATTTGGTATCAAGCCGATCGGCTTGGGCGCTCGCGACACCCTTCGCCTTGAAAAAGGATTTTGTTTGTATGGCAACGATATCAACGACGAAACTTCACCCATTGAAGCGGGTTTGGGGTGGATTACAAAATTCAATCACGACTTTGTAAACCGCGCTCACCACGAGAACATTAAAACCAACAAGCCCACCAAGAAATTGGTTGGATTTGAGTTAATTGATCGCGGTATTCCAAGACAGCACTACCCTATCTGCAACGCTGAAGGGAATGTTATTGGCGAAGTAACTTCTGGAACTCAGAGTCCTTCCTTAAACAAAGCCATTGGCATGGGATATGTAGCATCTGAATTTAGTGCTACTGGCAGCGAGATTTATATTGAAGTCCGCGGCAAATTACTAAAAGCTCAAGTAGTAAAAATACCATTCTTGTAAAAGGATGTTAGAATGATAGAGTTTTAAAAAAACCGCCTTAACCGGCGGTTTTTTTATTAAATATTCACCTGTAATCCGAAGGTCACCCAGCGTGGCAATAATGGTATAGCCGCAAAATCTCTATAGGATTCATTGGTTAAATTCTGCACCTGCAACCATACTTTAAGCGGAATTTTCACTCCCTTATCATCCCAATGTCCAAAATTTGAATTTTTACCCATTGACCTTAAAACAAAGTTTGCTGAAATTTTTGCATCCATTAATTGATAGATTGTATTCGCTCCTGGCGGTGGCGGAATTTGAGACGGGGTATTCCCATTTGCTCGTTCAATCATGCGGTGATAAAGAGAAAACTGAAATTTGTGATTATAAAACACTATTCCAGAAATCCACTGCTGCGGCAAGAAAGAAACCGAATATTGCGATATTCCGGTGAATCCAACAAGGTCTCTATAGGCTTGCAATCTACTGTAGGTAGAGCTCAATCGAACAAAAACAGTCTTTCCTAATTTGAATTTCGATTGATACTGAATTCCTACATCCCAACCTTGAACACGCACCGATAAGAAATTAACGGGCATCCAAGGAGCAGTAAATGAATCTTTAATTCGATCAATTAACTGAGAATTATCACGTTGGAATACATTTCCTTGAAAATTAAATCTACCGCTGTTAAATCGGTAACCGGCATCATAATACACAGAACTCTCCACCTTCAAATTGGGATTACTTAAGTTCACAGGATCTTTATAATACAAATCGGTAAAGGTAGGCAGGCGCTGTCCCGTACCCCATCGCGAGGTGATGAAATGACGCTTAAATCGATACAAAACACTTCCTCCTGGATACACAACCTGCCCCAACGTTGGATTACTTACATGGTACAATCCCAGCGATATCTGTAAATCACGCTTATTCTCTTGGGTGAACGAACTCAGTTGCTCCGGTTTTAGAGGTGTGATAATTAATTCTACTCTTTTTCCCCAAAATTCCCGCTGCCTATCGCCCAAATTGGTACTACTAATCGCTTCCCTTCGGTATTCTATAGCTGCTTTTATCAGCATTGCCATACGAATACGATAACTGTATTGTACCATTGGGTTTACCACCGATGTGGAATGGAAATTCTGATAAAAACTGGGATTAAACTGATTAAAAACATATCGATCCTGGTTACTTCTTGCACCCACTGAAAACTGAAAATCACCAATTGGCAACCCAGATACATTTGCATTCCAACCGGCCCAAACCGTATTCACATATTCATAAGATGCGCTGTCTCTGGGTGCAGCATAAAATCCATTAGCGCCAAACTGATTCTTTACCAAACCAGCAATTAACGATTGCGTTAATTTCGTTTGGTACTTGAAATCCTGTTTTTGGTTTATTCCAACATTGATGCGCGTCTGCTGAAATGAGGTATTGGGTCGATACCCGTTACCGAAATCCACATCAGCACTATACCAAGCCGATAAATTTTCATCGCCCATCTGCTGCAACCAACGATAACTTTGAGATCGGTAATAATTGCCATCGGGTGTTAGTTTTGAACGCATCGCCCCGGATGGATTAATGCGCTCCCCCAATCCCTGCTGAGTACTAAAATAAGTGCTGGGCTGTTTGTAATTGCCTAAACTCTTTTTATTGTTTGTTAAATTCTCGGAATTAGACCATTTCACTTGGTTATCGATTTCGCTTCTGCTACTATTATTAACCACCGATATTTCATTATCCTTTTGTAAGTTCCCTGTTTTGGTAATAATATTCACAACACCGGCCAACGCATTTACCCCATAAACATGAGCCGCAGCTCCTTTAACAATTTCAATTCGTTCTATGATTTCAGGAGAAATACTTAAATTCAATTGATGATGTCCCGTTTGAGGATCACTCATTTTCACTCCATTTATAAGTAGTAATACTTGATCAAATGTACTTCCCTGCATTTGCAAATCGGCTTGCACACCATTGGGTCCACGTTGACGCAAGTCAATCCCCGATGCATACAATAAGATTTCTGAAACGGTTCTAACAGGCATCAACTGAATATCCGTTGCAGTAATAACCTGTACTTGACCCAATGGGGAATACCAAGTTCTTTTTTGAAAAGCCGATGTAGAAACTACGGCTTCCGGAATTTTGCTAGTATCATCCATCGGATGATTCCGGTTTGATTCAACAAAAAACTTGTTTGAAGCACCCAATAAATCCATGGCTAAAAATCGGTCACCATAACCTATGTGGCGACAATTTTCATTATTTTTTATAACCTGCAGACGATTATAGTTTGAAAAGTCAATAAAAATGGAAGCACTAATTAAGGACTGGCAAACAAACACTATTGAACCAATTCCCATTCCCAACTTGGTAATTTTCACAATTCAAAGATAGTCCGCAACGGTGTAAACCGAGGAATGAAATGAATCCATAGAATTTCTAGACAAACGACAATGAAATTTTATTCAAATCGTAAAGCCTCTATCGGGTCTAATTTTGCTGCTCGATTTGCAGGATATAAACCTGCTGTTAAACCAACAACCACACAGACTACTACTGCCAGTATTATCCATGCCCATGGAGCAATAAATCCTGAACCCAATGCAGCACCAACGCCGTTTCCTATAAGAATTCCAAATATTATTCCGGCTACCCCACCAATCTGACAAATCACTACGGCTTCAACTAAAAATTGATTCCTTATCATCTTGGGGGTAGCACCCAATGCCTTTCGCAAGCCAATTTCTCTCGTCCTTTCGGTTACTGAAACCAACATAATATTCATTAAACTCACAGCAGCGCCCAATAAGGTTATAATTGCAATTAGAGTACCCACTCCCGAAACCATTTTAATATTATCCAACGCATCTTTCACCAAGGAGGAACTTTGAGCCATTACAAAGTTATCGTCTTCTCCAGGTTTTAATCGTTTTACCCTTCGCATATATAAATAGGCATCGCTCATCAAAGGAGTGACATCCAAAACCTTGGTACTAGCAACGGTGATCACACAATTGTCTGTAACAGTGGATACATCGCGCATCGCCCTTGAAATTGGCATAATCACCATCCTATCTCCACCGCTCATGCCCATACTTGAACCCTTTTTACTTAACACCCCCAAAACTCGGTAAGGCTTTCCACTCACCAAAATAGTTTGATTCAGTATGTTGGAGGGGTCTCTACCCTCACCCAACAATTTATCCGCAATTTCACTACCTATGATTACTGCTGGCAAACCCATGGTAATTTCATTTTTGGTAAAATTCCTACCAACTGACATATCGTAGCTTGCTGTTTTAAGATAGTCGTCATCCACACCCAACACACGGATATTGGGATTCGTTTCAACTGAACCCAAGGATACTTTAGCGGTAAATCCTGCATTAATTTGCAATGAAACATCCGCCAATTTTTCCATCAATTGTTCAAACTGTTTGGCTTCTGAAAATGTAATGGGACGATCAGAATTTGCAACACCAAATCGGCGAACTCCTTCTGCATTTCTAATTACAAAACTCTGAGAACCCATACGCGAAAACGTGCGGGTGATGGCAATTTTCATCGCATCAATGCTGGTAAGAATCCCCACCAATGCTGCAATTCCAATCGCAATGATTAAAGCCGTTATCACAGCACGAGAAGCATGACTCCTGACGGAACCAATTCCCTGCTTGATGTTTTCGGCAAATAAATTCAAAAAATCGTTGAATTAAACGGCAAACGATTGTCCGCAACCACAAGTACTGGATGCATTTGGATTATTAAAAGAAAATCCACGGTTATCCAAGCCATTTTCCCAATCAACCTCCATACCTAAAACATACATTACATGCGCCTTGTTCATAACTACGGGTATCCCATCAATTTCATAATGATTATCCGTTTCCTCGGGCTTATCAAAAGCCAGCATGTAACTCATTCCTGAACATCCGCCTCCTTTAACACCGATCCGCAACGCCGATTCATCCTTCAATTCCAATGAATTATACAACCTTTTTAACTCTTCCAATGCTGAAGGCGTAAATCCCACGGGTGGTTTTTCTAACACCACAGAATCTATTGTTGTATTGTCTATTGCTTCCATAACCACAAATTTAGTCAATCCCTACCGCATTTGAATACGTGCTACCAATTCCATGGATTATATTTGCAAGGTATGAATTGGTATTTAACCTTAGCCGTTCTGGTTTCATTAGCCACACTCGGGGGTGCATTATTTTTCTTCAAAATGCACACGAAACACACCCTAAATTTATTGAAAATCGATATTCAAAAAGCCAATAGCCAGTCGATAACCCCATTAAAACTTCAAGCCTACGAACGCATTGCTTTGCTGAGTGAGCGCACCTCACTACCCGCGTTGATTAAAGAATATGCAAGTACGGTTACATCGGCAAGAGCCTTCACTCAAATTGCATTAAATGCAATTAACGAGGAATACAAATACAATGTTTCTCAGCAAATTTATGTTAGTGAACAGTTATGGACATTAGTTAAAGTTACAAAGGAGCAACATTCGCAACTGTTAAACCAATTGTTGCAAAATTTGCCAGAACATGCCACTTCCGCGGATATGAGCAAAGAGTTAATTCAATGGCTGCAACAACAAGACCAACAGCCCCAAGACAAAGTGTTGCATTTTTTGAAAAAAGAAATCGCTCTATATTTCTCTTAAATCGTCATTCATGAGTCAACCTAAAATAAATTCTAGCGGCATTGAAATAAAAACCGTTTATGGCGCCCCAGGTAATGGCGGCGAACTTCCAGGAGAATTCCCATATACCCGAGGGGTTAGACCCGATATGTATCGTGGTAGACTTTGGACTATGCGCCAATATGCAGGGTTTTCAACTGCAGAAGCGTCCAACGAACGCTACCACTACTTATTAAATCAAGGGACCACAGGATTAAGCGTGGCTTTTGATTTACCCACCCAAATTGGCTATGATTCATCCCATGCAATGAGCGAAGGCGAAGTAGGTAAAGTGGGCGTTGCCATAGATTCCTTGGCCGATATGGAAATCCTGTTTAAAGGCATACAACTCCAGGATGTTACTACTTCTATGACCATCAATGCCACAGCATCTACACTATTAGCGATGTATGTTGCATTGGCAAAAAAACAAGGAGCCGATTTACAGAAAATTGGTGGTACCATTCAAAATGATATCCTAAAAGAATACGCCGCCAGAGGAACCTATATTTACCCTGTAAGACCGTCTATGCGGATCATCACAGACATTTTTGAGTGGTGCAGCAAAGAACTACCCAAATGGAACACAATTTCCATTAGTGGTTATCACATTCGCGAAGCCGGTTCTACTGCCGTTCAGGAATTAGCATTTACTCTAGCCAATGGTAAAGCCTATGCCGAGGCAGCCATTGCTAAAGGCCTAGATATCAATGTCTTTGGAAAAAGGCTCTCGTTTTTCTTTAACGCTCATAATGATATTTTTGAAGAAGTTGCCAAATTCAGAGCAGCGAGAAAAATTTGGGCAACTATTATGAAAGACTTAGGGGCAACCCAACCAGAAGCTATGATGCTGCGCTTTCACACTCAAACTGGGGGATCAACATTAACAGCACAACAACCGGAAAACAATATAGTTCGAGTTGCACTACAAGCATTATCTGCAGTTTTAGGCGGTACTCAAAGTCTTCATACCAATGGGTTTGATGAGGCACTAAGTCTACCCACGGAGAAAGCGGCGCGTATTGCATTACGAACTCAACAAATAATTGCCCAAGAAAGTGGAGCTGCATCCACCGTGGACCCCTTAGCAGGAAGCTACTATGTAGAAGAATTAACAGCTACCTTAGAAAAAGAGGCTTGGATACTAATTCAACGAATGGAGGAAATGGGAGGAGCAGTATCGGCTGTAGAAAAGGGTTGGATTCAAGAAGAAATTGCTCGAAGTGCCTACTTGGCTCAAAAGCAAATTGAAAATAAAGAGCAAATTGTTGTAGGAGTTAACGCGTATCAATCTAAAGAAGAGGATCCTCAACCTACGTTTAAAATTGATGACAGTATCCGTAGTCAACAAATTGACAAAATAAATTCGGTTAAGGCCAATCGAAATCAAATCGATGTTGATCAAAAATTGGCTCTGTTAAGCGCTGCAGCAAAATCAGACACCAACTTAATGCCCTTAATATTGGATTGTGTTGAAGCCTATGCAACCTTAGGCGAAATTGCCGATACCCTTAGAAATGTGTTTGGTGAATATCAAGGATAAATCTATAATGAAAAAAAAATTCAAAATCAAGTAAAAAAAATTAGCACATTGTGAATTTTGTTAGTTTATTAGCAGTCTGAAAATAGGAATTAACTCACCCTCATTTTCAAACAGTTACGTTACATAATTAACAAGTTAAACACACAAAGCTAGAAAACCCAGAGATGAACGAAAAGAAAGCACACGAAACAGCATGGCAGGAATGCCTTACTATTATTCGAGACAATGTAAATCCCCAGAGTTTTAAAACTTGGTTTGAACCTATTCGGGCGGTTCGTTTAACCAACAAAGTGCTTACCATTCAAGTACCTTCACAATTCTTTTATGAATGGTTGGAGGAGCATTTCGTTCAACTCCTTCACAAAACCCTTAAAAAAGTAATTGGCCCAACTGCCAAATTAGAATACAATATCGTTGTTGAAACCTCCGCCCCAGGTCACGACGTATCTCCCTACACCATCAATGTACCCACCGGTGGTGCTTCTCAAAAATCCGTACAAAACGAATTGGGAATGCCCATCAATATGGACACTCCAATTAAGAATCCATTTATCATCCCCGGTCTAAAGCGGATGAATATCGATTCTCAATTGAATCCTAGATATACGTTTGATAATTTTGTAGAAGGAGATTGCAACAAACTAGCAAGAAATGCAGGTTTGGCCATTGCTCAAAAACCAGGTGGAACTGCATTCAATCCGCTAATGGTGTTTGGAGGTTGTGGTTTAGGTAAAACCCACTTGGCACACGCCATTGGAAATATGATTAAGCAAAATCACAAACAAAAAGTTGTGGTTTTCGTAAGTGCTGAAAAGTTCATTAATCAATTTATCGATTCTGCCAAACAAGGAAACAACAACCAATTCATCAACTTTTACCAATATTTGGATGTATTGATTGTAGATGACGTACAATTCTTTGCGAAAAAAGAACGTACCCAAGAGATTTTCTTCCAGATTTTCAATCATTTACATCAAAACGGCAAACAAATAATCCTTACTTGCGATCGCCCACCAAAGGACTTGAAAAACATGGATGAGCGTTTGTTAAGTAGATTCAAATGGGGATTAAGTGCTGATTTAGGAAACCCAGATTTCCATACCCGTGTTAGCATTTTGGAAAACAAAATGTATCAAGACGGTATCACATTGCATAAAGATGTTGTGGAATACTTAGCACACAATATCGACACCAACGTCCGAGAATTAGAAGGTGCACTTATTTCGCTATTGGCACAAGCATCACTTACCCGTAAACAGTTGGATTTAAATCTTGCTAAGCAAATCGTTAAGAACTTTGTAAAGAATTCTACCAGAGAAATTAGTATTGATTACATTCAGAAATTGGTTTGCGATTTCTACAATATCCCTGTAGAAGCAGTGAAATCCAAAACTAGAAAACGCGAAATTGTACAAGCAAGACAAATCGCGATGTATTTCACCAAAGACCTTACCAAAGCATCATTGAAAAATATTGGCATTTACTTTGGCGGCAGAGACCACTCAACCGTAATTCATGCATGTCAGACAGTAAACGACTTGATGGAAACCGATAAAAAATTCCGTCACGACGTTGAAGAAATTGAAAAACGAATTAAAATCAACACATTCTAATATAAAAAGCGGCAAATCAACATTGCCGCTTTTTTTATTCGTTTCTTCAAACTATTTAGGTGGTCATAATTATTACTTTTGCAACCACTGGATTAAAGTAATGGATTATGTTTAAGTTTTACAAGACCTTTCTCTTTGCACTTAATGGAGTAATTGAATTATTAAAGACCGAACGCAATTTTAGAATTGCCGCTGTATGCGGACTCATTGCTATTGCATTGGGAAATATACTAAATTATTTAGGTCAACCTCTATTTCGATTGGAATGGGCTATGATTTACCTCGGAATTGGATTGGTCTTAGTTTCCGAAGCACTAAATTCCGCTATCGAAAAAACATTGGATAGGCTGCATCCAGAAAAACATCCCATGGTAGGAATTGCAAAAGACATGGCGGCCGGAGCCACATTAATTGCAAGCACCATAGCCCTAATAATTGGACTATTTATCTTTTTACCACACCTACTAGCTCTTATTAACTAGTTACTAGTCACACACCAACGATAACCCTCATTAAGGAGATTCTCAATTGAATTATCTTGACCTACTTTATGGCAATAGTTCATTGCCAATAAAGCCTGGCTCAGCATCAACTCCGAAAATCACAATCCTAGTTCTTTTAACTGAACTGAGTCTAGATGGCTAGGTGCATCAATCATCACATCTCTGCCACTATTATTTTTAGGGAATGCAATAAAATCTCGAATTGTTTCCGCACCTCCAAACAAACTACACAATCGATCAAATCCCAAAGCAATACCTCCATGTGGGGGTGCACCGTATTCAAAAGCATTCATTAAAAAGCCGAATTGAGACTGGGCTTGTTCTGGAGTAAACCCTAATAAATCAAACATCTTCGCTTGTAAGGATTTATCAAAAATACGTATCGACCCACCCCCAACTTCTACTCCGTTTATCACCAAATCATATGCATTCGCTCTAACAGCACCCGGCTCCGTATCCATTAAATGCAAATCTTGCGGCAGCGGGCTGGTGAACGGGTGGTGCATGGCATGAAATCTTCCTGATTCCTCATCCCATTCCAATAAGGGAAAATCCAACACCCATAATGGCTTAAAATCATCGGACCTACGCAATCCTAACTCCGTTCCCATCAACAATCGCAATTCATTCAGCTGTTTTCGTGTCTTATGAATATCTCCCGCCAATAACAAAATCAAATCTCCAGGCTCTGCACCAAACGCCTCCTTCCAAGTCGCTAAAGCCACCGTATCGTAAAACTTATCTACCGAACTTTTGGCCGCACCATCTTCCTCTATCCTACACCAAACCAAACCCTTAGCACCAATTTGAGGTCGTTTCACAAACTCCGTTAACCCATCCAATTGCTTACGTGTGTAATTACCTGCTCCCTTAGCACAAATACCAATCACCGCCTCCACGCTATCAAATACCACGAAATCCTTTCCTGAAACCAAATCCACCGTATTACCCGGAGCTTTCAACTCCACAAAAGGCATCCCAAAACGTATATCCGGCTTGTCACTTCCATACAATTGCATCGCATCCGCATACGTCATCCTTGGAAAATCACCGAACTCCAACCCCTTCTCCGAAGCAAATAAATGCTTCATCAATCCTTCAAATTGCTGCAATATATCTTCTTGTTCCACAAAACTCATCTCACAATCCACCTGCGTGAATTCCGGTTGCCTGTCAGCACGCAAATCCTCGTCCCTAAAACATTTTACAA
>CAZKOM010000014.1:18181-38532 GCA_964554385.1 uncultured Flavobacteriaceae bacterium
AAACCCACTCACCATAAGCAACTGCTTAAATGTCTGGGGACTCTGTGGCAACGCATACCACTGACCCGGATTCATCCTGCTAGGCACCACAAAATCCCTAGCTCCTTCCGGCGTGCTTTTAATCAATACCGGTGTTTCAACCTCCATAAAGTTATAATCCGAAAGATAATTCCGAACTTTTTGAGCCATGCGGTGTCTCAATTCCAGATTCGCACGAACCACATCCCTACGCAAATCCAAATAACGATATTGCATTCTGATATCATCCCCACCGTCTGTTTCATTTTCAATGGTAAACGGCGGCGTCTTCGCTTTATTTAAAACCCTTAATTCTGTAACAATTATTTCTACATCGCCCGTAGATAACTGGGCGTTTTTTGATTCTCTTTCTGCAACTTTCCCCTCCGCTTGTATTACATATTCTCTACCCAATTCCGCCGCCTTCTCAAGCAATTCCTTGCTGTATCCTTCATTGAACGACAACTGAGTAATACCATATCTATCCCGAATATCTACAAACGCCATGGAACCCATTAATCGAATCTTGGATACCCAACCCGATAAAGTCACCTGTTTTCCAATATCGGAAATACGTAATTCACCACAAGTATGCGAACGAAACATGTCGCAAAAATACGGCGTTTCTATGGATTTATTTCTGCGATTCCGGCCAGCCTTGCGCCTTTATATCAAATGAATTTCCAGCCTTTGTAATTAATTGGTTTTTTAATGCCAAATCCGTCACATAACCAATGATGGTAAAATCCGGTTGATTTTTAATTACCTCATATTGATCCTGTCCTACGGTAAACAACAATTCATAATCCTCCCCTCCATTTAAAGCAACAATACTGGGATTTAAATCAAATGAAACCGCCGTTTCTATAGTCTGCGGATCAATCGGAAGTTTATCTTCAAAAATATCAAAACCCACTGAATTCAACTTCGACAAATGAAAAATCTCCGAAGCAACCCCGTCTGAAATATCCATCATCACGCCAGGAATTACATTCAATTCACGTAACAAATCTACTACATCCCAGCGCGCTTCCGGACGCAACTGCCTACCTACTATATAATCATATTGCTCCAAATCCGGCTGCATGTTTGGAACTTCCATAAATACTCGCTTCTCTCGTTCCAAAACCTGCAATCCCATATACGCACCACCTAAATCCCCCGTTACCACCAATAAATCATTGGGTTTTACATTGCCCTTCCGATAGGTTATTGCCGATTTCGCCACCGACCCAATAGCCGTTATACTTAAAACCAACCCAGACCTAGAAGTGGTAGTGTCGCCCCCCACTAAATCAACCTTATACTTTTCGCAGGCTAATCGAATTCCGGCATACAATTCCTCCACCGCTTCTAACGAAAAACGATTACTTAACCCAATCGAAATAAGCACCTGTTCCGGCTTCCCATTCATCGCCAATATATCACTTATTCCCACCGTCACCAGTTTATATCCTAAATGTTTTAGAGGATGGAAGGTTAAATCAAAGTGAACCCCCTCCAAATAAAGCTCCGTAGAAACCAAAGAAAAAGAATGCTCGTCACGATGAAAAACCGCACAATCGTCTCCAATTCCTAACTGCGTTGAAACCCCGGAAGATTCAAAGTGTTCAGCTAAATGATTAATCAATCCAAACTCACCTAATTCTGAGAGTTCCGTGCGCGATGCATTTTCAAACATACTGCAAAGATACAACCACTACTTACCAAAACGCCAACGTCGTTTTTCTTCCAACCGTTCTATTTCTTTTAATTCTTTACCAGCAGGTACATATTCGTAGGGTTTACCCGGCATATCTTCTGGGCATCCTAAATAATTTCTTCTACCGAACATCCCCTTACATTCGTCCCGATAATCGGGAACATCATCATTATCCGCGTCCACATTCCTGCCAATGATATAGGTAAAGCCCGCATCGATCATCATTCCATGGGATCCAGCAAAATCAACCACCCCTTTTACATTATTAATTAATAAATGCACTTGTAAAGGTCCTTTATAGCCAATAAACCCGAGTCCCATTAGATGTCGTTCAATCCCCATATTGTACCGTGTATAACTCACCATCAAATCGATATTTTCCTTGATTCGATTTTGCGATTGCAATGTCCAACAACGTTTTGTACGAGTTGCACCTACCCCAGAGGCAAAGCTGAACGAAACCGTATTACTCGGCGTTAGAAAATACTCAATTCCATAATTCCATTGCGATGGAATTGCTGTTCCTAGCGCACCACCACCTGAACCTCTCTCGCCTTTAAAGGCAACGGAAACAGAATCGATTACCCCGGTAAAATTATCGGCACTCACCTGCCCTGCCATGTTTGCAGTATCCAACCCCTTAAATGTATAGGTGGTTCTAGCCAAGCGATAATATTCTCGTTGATGATTCCAATTAATATTACCGTAATTGATAGCCCCAATAGAAAATTGCCATTGTTCACTGGGCCGCAATAACGCCCCAAAACCGTAACTCAACCCTCGATTTATCCCACCCCCAGGAAATAACTCCTTAGGGGCCACCGGCAATAAGTTTCTGGTACCCGAAGTTTGCAAATCCCACTCAGCATCCATGGTTACGTTATAGAAATTACTAGCCGATGTATCCGTCAATAAACCAAAATTCGCTTTACTCAATTCGTAATTGTACAATCCTTTCAATCGAGATACGGTAAATCCAACATTAAAGTAATCCGTTAATACCAAACCCCAGGTAACCCGATTCTCCCAATAAGCTCTTGCAAAACTTCCCCCAAAATCCACATCTACACGTCTTCCATAATAGTCTTTATGTCCATTACCTTTATACAGCAAACCAATGGCGTCCTTATCGGCATTCACAAACATTTGACTCACTATTCCAGAATTGAAACTTAAATAGGAAAATTTTTTACGATACCCAACTGTAATTAAATTAACGTGATTTTCCACATCTATTCCCGTGAGTTGTTTCTGTGGATCACTCAACAATCGGGTTAACGTGAGATCGTTATTCTCATCGCCATTGAATAAATCGCCCGGCGTAATTTGCGGAAAATAAGAAACCAATTGATTGTTTATTGAAAATGCTAACCCATACTGAGGCCGGAATGCAGGCATAAGCAAATTACTCTGAATTAAATGCTTATTGTTAAAACCCAACATCGTGGCCTGAGCCAACAATCCCGCTTCTTGCATGAGAAATAAAACATACACAAACCAAACGATATGTTTACCTCCCAATCGCATTAATAGAATATCCGTATTACTACCCGTCTATTTTTTGCCATATTGGCTTCTATTGGATTACCCAATTTATCCCTATTAGGAACCTCTGGCATAATCTCGGCGTAAGCCGTAGCCTTCAATCGCTTAGGTGCTATGCCCTTAGCTATCATATAACGAATCACCGTGGATGCTCGATTGCTACTTAATTCCCAATTGCTTTCAAACTGCGAATTACTAATCGGCCTATCGTCCGTATGCCCTTCCACTTCTATATTCATTTGGGCTTTCATGGATTTAATTTGACCAATGATTTGGTTAATAATAACAATGCCCTTTGGCAATAAAGAATCGCTGCCGGAAGGAAAAAACGAAGCATTGGAGGCAATCATGCGCAACCCTAAATTATCGATTTTTACATCTACCTCTGTACTGGCTTGAGAAACAATCATGAGCGAATCTAAATTTTTCTTCAACGTTTCCAATTCCGAAGATTTATCGGAATGAAATTTGGCACGCACCGAGCTGGTGGCCTGTTGAAATTTCCCCATATTGATATTGGATAATGAAACCAGCATAATAAAGAACCCCAACAAGGTAGTAATTGTATCGGCATAGGTCATCAACCAGCCTTCCTCCTCACCCCCCTCGTGACTTTCAGATTCATATCGATTCTTTCTCATCTGCATTATTATCCATTAAATCAGCCTCGGTTTCCTCTGCATCTGCTATCGCTACTTCTTCTTCAGTTTCATCCGGAATGTCTGGATTATTGATATACCTCAGGTTTAAGTTACTCAGTAATTTATCTTTGATATATAATGCCGATTTCTCAGCGATAATCATGGATGCACATTCCAAAATCATTTCATCGCGTTTCCGTTGAATCTCTGATAAAAAAACCACTTTTTTACCTAAAGGGAAAAATATCAAATGCGCCGATGACACCCCGTACAAAGTTGCTAATAAGCCCAAAGCCAAACCTGGTCCAATGGCCGATGGATTATCCAAGGAGCTGAGCATATATACCAATCCAAACAGTGTACCAAACATACCAAAAGCAGGTCCCGAACTACCCATGTTTTTCAATAAATCAGCCAACTTTTTACTTTCTGATGCTCTGTATCGAATTTGTGTTTCCACAATATCATTTAAATCACCCACTGAGTAATTCGTACTCATCAATGTAAAAATGTATTTCACAAAATCATCTTTACTTTCTTGTTGAATTTTATTAATAAAATCAACGCGATTTCGGCGATATTCCTCTACCCAAATCATCATAGTATTAATATCTTTCAACAAACTCTTTTCGGTGATCTTGGATTGAGAAGCCACCTTACCAAACATTTTCACCACCTCTTTAACAGTTCCCGGCGAACTGATTATAAATGCGTTAGCAAACAACCCACCGAAAATGATAAAAATAGCTGGAAAATCTAAATACTTGGAAATATTAAGAAATTCGAAATAATGAGTAAACTTAAATACCCCAATAACATCCAGTATACCCAAAGAGAGTACACCTAAACAACAGATTATAAATAAAAAACTAATCGGAGAAAATTTCATCGTGAAGAATCGGTTATCGGTCTTTATTAATGATGGTAGGCATCACAAATTCAGGATCCAGTTCTTTGGCTTTTTGCCAGTTCTCTTGTGCACTATCAATACTACCAAGCATAAACAACACACTCCCCTTCAATGCATATGCTTCTGCAGTAGGTAATATCGCTAAGGAAGCATCTATCGCATCCAAACTGCCATCGTAATTCTTTGCATAATATAGTTGTTGAGCATCCTCGTACATTTTCAGTACTTTTTCCAAATCCTTTTCTAAATTTTTTGCTGGCGGCGTAGATGTAGGATCCCCCGGCTTTACGGGTGGACGCGTATTATTAAATGCCACTTGAGGGGCGTTTTTTACCGATCCTTGGTTATCCAAAAATAACTCAAACTCCTTTTCGAAATACAATCGCAAATCAACATCCGAATTGCCCGCCTTGTAGGTGATATCCAAAACATCCCTTGCCGTGGTATCTACCAAGAATACAGTTCTAGACTTTTGCAAATCTGCACGCTTTTCCGCTAATGATTCCGGAGTATTGCACGAAAAAAACACCCAAGAAATACATAGAAAAAGGAAAATCCAAGCCCCGAACCCTTCTATTGAGTCAATAATTAATTTTCTTCGATTGGCAGTACAATTCATCTATTCTTTGTGTCAAAACATGAGTGAGACATTAATACCATAGGTGACATTATCAAATAATAAATCGTATTTTTCATTATTCGAAATACTATTGTATCCTTTCAAAAACTGTTCAAAACGAAAATCCACTGCGATATTTTCCGTTAGATTAATGCCGATTTTTTGATGAAACCCAACCAAACCTTGCTCGCGATGGTACATATAATTTACTCCAAATTGTACAAATCCCCAGTAATTGGGTAAAATTGTTGGTTTTCTCTTGAAATAGGTTTGATACATCATCCCAATATTGGGCATCATACTCATTCCCATTCTACCCAAATTTGAATCCCCATAATTAATGGGTGTTTTATCTACAATTCTACCGCCAAACGAAACCCCAAAAGCATTGCTTCTTTCAGCATCCAACAACTGCATAATGGAAAAATTCATCAATACAGGTGTGGTTGCTCTGCTACTCTCCAGTATTTTACCAGTGGATTTATCGCGCAATTCATCCAATCGCTGACTGGCCACTCCTGCACTTACACTAACTATAACCGGCTGAACCACAATTTCCTGACTCATATCGAGGTTCTTCAGCCAAACAATGGTGCGATTTCCCGGATTCATCAAACTCATTGTAACGCGCGGTCCATTCACTGAATCCAATGAAATATGACAGCTAAACAAGGCCTGAACCTGATACATTTCACAAACCGCAGACAAAGCCCTGGGATTTGCTTTCAAACGAGTTAAAGAGGATCTATTATCTACATGGATATTACTATCGGTAGAATTTATACGTAAAGTAATCTTATCATCAAACTCCGGAACAGAAACGATCTGCATCCCCAATGCGATAAATCGTTCCATAAATTTGTTTCTCCATTCTTCTTTACTCATGTAAGTGGAAGGCAAATCGCTTCTCAATTCGAAAATGGCAATTCTACGAAAACCCGTAGGAACATCCATCATGCTTTTTGGTACTTGAGACGCTAGGAAACTCAACTGACTTTCAACCCGAGCATTACGCTTGCCATTCAACTGTGCGTTTAGTTCACACACGAGAAAAACAATCAAGCCAAAAGCAATTAACCTACGCATTACTCTTTGAATTTATTTTCTCGAATCTTGTTAACGATAGTCATTCGGGCCGCTTTGATATCATCCAATTCAGCCGATGCGTTTAAAACAATCTCCGAACGGATTAATTGTTGTTCCCGATCCGGCTTAGAACGCAAGAGTCGATCCACTACTTTATCACTGGCTCCAATTAAAGAAATTGCCACCACTTTAGGCTCTACCGTTGCAATCGATCTCGCCACCAACTCTTCCGCCATTTTGGGAATATCATTAAACATTTCAACAAAACGCTCTCTAATCTTCTTGGCTAATTCCAAATCATAATTGGCAATTTCTTCGATATGTTTTTCCTGTTGTGACCAAGGCAATGAATCAAGAACACGCATAATCGCTTTGATACCATCCACCGCCACAAACTTCATGTCGCGTAACTTCAACGCCTTCTGAGAAAAGTGATGCGCTACCTGCTTGTAAATATCAACGGGGATATCGGAAATATTCGACATCTTTTGCAACATTTGCGTCTGATGACTAAACTCAAAATTACCTAAAATATTTAGTGTTTTATTTGGAGGTAATTGTGCTAATAAAATTGCAATTAAATCTTCGCCTTCATCTTTTATTAATTGCAATATTTGATTTTCATTTAACTGATCAACAAATTGAAATATATCTTTTTTAGAAAATGTAAAATTATCTGTCCTAAAACTAGTAATTGCTTTCCTGAATGTTTGTAAAATTTGAATCTGTTCATTAATCGGAAAAGGCTTTGTCTTTCGTAGCTCTTCCTTCAACTCATCATACAAATCATCCGTTAAATGCGTTTTTAACATCGCCATTAACTGTCGATTAACAATACTAACAACTTCCGCCAGTCGCACTAACTCATCGTTGTTCTTATCATTAACTCCGGTACTAACAAATTCTGCAATTGCCTCTCCACCCGAAATAAATTCGCGCGTTACGTAGGATTTCAATTCCGCTAATTCGGCAAGATTGGCTATTTCGTCCGCATTGGTTGCTGGACTAACAATACTTCTAGATAACTGTTCTAACTGATTTTGCAACGTAGCTACACGATCGTTTTCCTCCTGCTTTCTCATCAGTGCAGCATCTTCCCTTCGCCTTTGCCCCATATTTATCAGGAACTGAGTCAGGAAAACAATCACAATTAATCCGATAATACCAAACACCAACCACGGCACCCATTTGGGTAATTCCTGATTAGCTTGGGGTTGGGGTTGCTGTTGAGGTTGGGGCTGCTGTTGTTCTGAACGTCCAAATTTCCGTTCCAGCATCGCCTCCAACTCATCCATACTTGCACCAGGCTCCTGATTATCCATATTCTCCGATGGAACTGGATTTCGATTCCATTGCGGATACTTTCTTGGGAATTCTTGATACTCAACGTAAACTTCGTCTTGATTTTCTTCCCGAACCATGCCAGAGCCCCAAATTATCTCCTCTGCAAACTGCATCGCAGTAGGAGAATAACTGGTATCCATAAACACGTTTACCACATGTTTATACCGTTTTGGCCCTTGGTTATTAAACAATTTTTGAGAGTTTCGATATCCTCGATTTTTTACCGATGGATGAACTTGCAAACCAGGCAAATAGTCAACACCAAGAAATGAATCTAAAAAAATTGGCCCAGAAGATTCAGTTGCAGGAGCCTCCGTTGCTGCCGCCGAACTACCCCTTCTCGCTCTTGCTGGCTTGTCTAAATCTTGCACATCAACAACCACCATGAATTTATCGTGGTCAAAAAATCTCCGGAGTTTGGTGGTAAATGCTCGCTCAAATTCTACCGCTTCTTCGTACGTTGAACGATCAACCACCGCATCCTGATACCAATCCATCCGATAATTTTGTGCGAGGATAGTGGAGGGTAAAAAAACAAACCCAAACAAAACAGCCATTACTAACTGCTTGACAATTAGCCTATAACTGCGATGGTTTATATTTTTTTTACCTGTTTCTATCGACATACACAATCTACAAATCGGCGCAAAAACCGAAGTAGGTATTAATCTACAATAATAAGTAAAATAGAATTGATTTTTTGTGGAGAGCGTATATATAGTAAAAATTGATAGAAATTTAAACTATTAATTATATTTAATTTAGACTATCTTATATAATATAATTAAAATTAAACAAATAAAAAAATATACAATTATTGTAGGCTTATACACACATTTTTTGGCTCCGTAAAGAATCGCATTGCCTCCCATCCACCTTCTCTGCCAACACCGGAATTTTTTACACCGCCAAATGGAGTTCGCAAGTCGCGTAACAGCCAACAATTCACCCAAACAATACCAGACTCCAAGGCATTTGCAACGCGATGTGCTCTGGTTAAATCGGTAGTCCATACAGTAGCAGCAAGCCCATACTCGGTGGCATTGGCCAATTCAATCACCTCTTCCTCTGTCTCAAAAGGCATGATGGAAATCACGGGCCCAAAAATTTCCTCTGTATTGCATCGATTAGCCATCGTTAGCCCCTCAATAATCGTTGGCTCAATGTACCAGCCGCCTTCTAATCCCTCTGGATGCAGTGCCTTACCCCCAGTTAAAAACACACCTCCTTCTTCAGAGGCTAACGTTAAATACCCCAACACCTTTTTATAATGCGGTTCACTAACAATCGCTCCTACTCGAACCCCCTCCTGCAAAGGGTTACCAACGGATAATTTACGAACCTCTGCTACCAGTCGTTCTTTGAATTGCTGGTAGATTCCTCGCTGTATAAACACCCTACTTCCACACAAACAAATCTCACCTTGGTTCATAAATGAACTATTCACAGTAGTTTGTATCGCCTTTTCAAAATCGCAATCGTCAAAAACTATATTCGGATTTTTACCACCCAATTCCAAACTTAACTTTTTAAACATGGGCGCAGCAACCGAAGCAATATGTCTTCCTGTTACAGTTCCACCCGTAAAGGAAATCGCTTTCACCTTGGGGTGTTCAACCATTGCAGCACCAACCGAACCACCCAATCCAAAAACGATATTTAGCACGCCATGAGGCAATCCTGCTTCGGAGCAAATTTGGGATAACATCCAAGCTGTAACCGAAGTAAATTCACTGGGTTTTGCAATCACACAATTTCCTGAAGCCAACGCAGGGGCAATTTTCCAGCTGAATAAATACAAGGGCAAATTCCAAGGACTAATGCAGCCAACCACACCAATGGGTGATCTCAAGGTGTAATTGATTGCCTTGCCTTCCATCGAATGGCTCTCCGAAGCAAACTGCATCGCTGCAGTTGCATAAAATCGGAAATTCTGGGCCGATCGAATCATTTCATTTCTAGCCAACCATAGCGGCTTACCTTGATCCATAGACTCAGCCATTGCCAATTCCTCTCGTTTCGCATCGATACCCTCGGCAATCTTGTTTAAAATTAAAAACTTCTGTTCCGCCGGTGTGGCTGCCCAACCTAACTGTGCCTTCATCGCTGCTGCCACCGCATCCGCCACATCGCTGCTATCCGAATCCGGAATACTACCATATACCGCACCCGTTGCAGGGTTAAAATTCTCAAGAGTCTTACCGGAATTTGCATCACGCCAAACCCCATCTATAAAATTCTGTAATACAAGCATACGTTTCAGATTTAATCGTTATTTAGCCAAAGTTCGTTACTTAAATTTATTTGGATATCTAACCCTTTCGGACTTGCCCAAATCGCATTCTCTCTGATTTTATAACCAAAAGCCTGAGCTCCTTTTTGATAATATGCTCGTATATCGCGATCCATCCACCATGTTCTTTGCTTAAAATCCCAAGTAATTAGATAACAATTATACGTCCGTTTACCTGCAACCCGTACTCCTTCCTTGGCACTATCTTTATCCCCCAAGGCCGATAATGGAGGATAAACTGTCCAACCCTCTTTCCTATCCTCAAGTTCATATATATCAACAGCTTGCAAACCCGAACTCGTATCTTTTGATGAATAATGTTTAATACGCATCCACAGTCCTTGACGGTTCACACTGGAATCCACCCACACATCAAACTTATTGTAATCTTCAATATTAATGGCCGCATAATCCATGATTCCATCCATTTCGGAGCGATAGTCTAAGTCTTGAAACTTTTCGGTTTCTAATCCCTGTCCATTATCATTAGAAACTCCATCTCCATCGGTTATCATGGTGATTTTTGTTCCGTCGGCATTACGAAACACCAATGAATCCAATTCCTTTTCCATAAAGGTTAACAACCATGTCTTTGAGTTGGATTTTTTATTTCCGCTGTCCGATGAACATGCGTTAAAAAGGCTAACAACAAAAAGACAAATCAACAATATCCATTTTGAATCAACGATGGTATTTCGATATTTTTTAACGTTTCGATAATTTTCAATATTCATAACAAGTTCAATATTAAAGACCCACTAACAAATTGGTACCCGTCATTTCCGCTGGCTGTTCTAGCCCCATAATTTTCAAAATAGACGGGGCCACATCGGCCAATTTCCCAGAATTAATATCCGCATTCTCCTCCTCGGTTACCCACCAAATCGGAACAGGATTCGTACTATGTGCGGTATTGGGAGAACCGTCGGCATTTTCCGCATAATCCGCATTCCCATGATCGGCGATAATAATCATCTCATAATCCAAATCCGTGCATATACCAATCAACTTACCTAAACACGTATCTACCGTTTCAACTGCTTTAACTATCGCATCGTATACACCTGTATGGCCTACCATATCTGGATTCGCAAAATTCAAACAAACAAAGTCGGGCTGTTTCTCTTGTATAATTCTTATAACATTTTCCACCAACGGAATGGCGCTCATTTCTGGCTGCAAATCATACGTTGCCACTTTGGGAGACGCTTCCATCCATCGCAACTCACCGGGGAAAGTCTCTTCTCTACCACCACTAAAAAAGAAGGTCACGTGCGGATACTTTTCAGTTTCCGCCGCGCGTAATTGGGTTAATCCGGCATCGGCCACCACTTCCCCCAAGGTCCTGGTTAAATTATCATTGGTAAATACTACCCCTGCTATGTCAAAAGTCTCGTCGTACTGCGTAAGCGTATAATACTGCAAACGTAACGGATGCATATTTTGTTCATGAAATGCTTCTAAACACAATGCTCTTGTAATTTGCCTTCCTCTATCGGTTCTAAAATTAGCATTCAACACAATAGAATCTTCTGAAATCAATCCCGCATCATTCAAACAAATGGGCTTCATGAATTCATCGGTTATTCCCTGTTCATAATACTGATGTATTGCCGCAATTGGGTCTTTAAAATGATCCCCAGTACCATGCACCAATAAATCGTATGCTACCTTAACCCGTTCCCAACGTTGATCGCGATCCATAGCGTAATATCTACCAACCAAAGTAGAGAGTATAATACCCGTATCCAATGAGGTTTCCTCCAAAAATTGCTGAACAAAACCTTTCCCCGATTGGGGGTCCGTATCGCGCCCATCCAAAAATCCATGCACATACACCGCCGGCACCCCAGCTTTTCTGGCCATTTTGGCCAATGTGATAATATGATTAATATGAGCATGGACTCCACCATTGGAAAGCAAACCCATTACATGCAGGCTTCCCTTTTCTTTCGCTTTTAAGAAAATTTCTCGCAATACAAGATTATCAGCTGCCAAATCTGCCAAACCTTCAGCGGTATCGTCAAATGCTTTGTTGATTTTTGCCAACATCTGCCACACCACTCTCCCTGCGCCAATATTCATATGTCCCACCTCAGAATTTCCCATTTGTCCATCTGGAAGTCCAACATTTCCACCGTGCGTTAGCAAGGTTGCATGGGGATAAGCTTGTGTGAGGGCATCAGTTACTGGGGTATTGGCATTGTAAACGGCATCGCTGTGGGATTTATTTCCCAAGCCCCAGCCATCCAAAACCACTAAAGCGGCTTTTTTTCGCATACCACAAAGGTACTACAGCCGCATCGTGATTACGTGAAAAATGCGATATTTGTAAGGTGATTAGAAATATGCTTCCAAATAAAATCCTGAAAACATTGGTCTTCCTGCTATTTACATGGCTTTGGGCTGCACCCAATTGTTTCGGGCAGGTACTGTATGAAGCAGAACCATCGGTACAAAAAGCCGATGAAAATCGAAAAAACAAAATTAAAAGTTCAAAAAAAATTAATGGTTACAGAATTTTTATTGGATTTTCAAACAAAAGAGCTGTTGCCCAGGAACTATTAACAAAAGCAGAAGAAAAATTTGCAACTACATACGGAGCTCAGATTATTTTCGACGAGCCGAATTTCAAAGTTTATATTGGAGCTTTCACTACACAAGCAGAGGTGGATGCGGCATTAATTGAAGTAAGAAAAGAATTTCCTACTGCAAGAAAATTAAAAATGCTAATTCCTAATCCCAATTACACCGAAAATCCTGAAGCTAAATAACGATGGCTGTAAAAAAAGATCCAAAAGTTGAAAAAACCAAAATGGAAGTGCGTGAGCTATTCACCCGCTTCTTGGAACAAAATCAACAACGCAAAACACCGGAGCGTTATGCAATTTTGGACGAAATCTACTCCAACAAAGTTCACTTTGATGTAGACGAACTGTATGGTAAAATGAAAGACCGAAATTACCATGTAAGTAGAGCCACGGTGTACAACACCTTAGACCTTTTGGTAGAATCTGGTTTAGTAAAAAAACATCAGTTTGGCCAAAATACCTCACATTACGAACAAGCGTATGGGTACAAACAACATGACCACCTAATTTGCAATAAATGCAAAAAGGTTTGGGAATTTTGTGATCCGCGCGTTCAACAAATCAATACAACCATGGGAAACTTATTAAAATTTAATGTCTCCCATCATTCCTTGCACTTGTATGCCAACCCCGAAACCAACGAACAAGGGGAATGCTTGCACTGCTTGGAAGAAGCTTCACAACAATAAAATATACTATTTCTACCTCTTTATATCATGATCGACGTAATACTGGGCCTGCAATGGGGCGATGAAGGAAAAGGAAAAATCGCGGATTATCTAACCCCTAAATACGATGTGGTTGCCCGCTTTCAGGGTGGACCCAATGCAGGACACTCCTTAGAGTTTGAGGGCAAAAAATTTGTACTAAATACCATACCATCTGGAATTTTCGGCAAGACAACCATTAACTTAATCGGAAACGGTGTGGTTATAGATCCCGTTCGTTTGCAAGAAGAAATTGGTAGAATCGTTGGCGAATGCCCCGATTACAAAGAGCGATTGCTGATCTCACAAAAAGCGCATTTAATTCTACCTACCCACAGAATTTTAGATGCGGCATCGGAATCTGCCAAGGGCGATCAAAAAATTGGCTCTACCCTTCGCGGAATTGGACCCACATACCGTGATAAAATTGGCAGATCTGGCTTACGCGTTGGCGATGTTCTAGAATCGGATTTTACTTCTAGGTACCGCGCTATCGTAACCGAACATTTGAAATTAATTCAATTTTTAGGTTTTACAGATTTTGATTTAGATAGCGAAGAAACCAAGTTCTTTTCGTCGTTGGAGTTTTTAAAATCGCATCAACTAATTAACAGCGAATATTTCATCAACGATTGTCTGCAACAAGGTAAAAAAATTCTTGCGGAAGGGGCTCAGGGTTCGATGTTAGACGTTGAATTTGGATCGTACCCATTTGTAACATCGTCTAACACCTTAACAGGGGGTGTTTGCACCGGTTTAGGCGTTGCTCCTAAACATATTGGTAAAGTATATGGTATCTTCAAAGCCTACTGTACCCGTGTAGGGTCAGGTCCTTTCCCAACCGAACTCGACGATGAAGTTGGCGAATATATCCGTCAGAAAGGCCACGAATTTGGAGCTACTACAGGAAGAAAACGAAGAACGGGTTGGCTAGACCTAGTTGCACTAAAATATACCATCATGTTAAACGGTGTGGATGAACTAATCATGATGAAAGGCGATGTATTAAACGGAATGGAAACATTAAATGTGGCAACACACTATCAAATCGAAGGTAAAGAAACACAACAAGTACCTTCTAATTTGTGTAATGCAAGTATTGAACCTACCTATTTATCCTTTCCTGGATGGAGCGAAGACCTTACCCATACCAACGGATTTGATGCTATGGACGACACATTTAAATCATACGTAGATTATATTGAAAATTATTTAGGGAAAAAGATAGGCGTTATTTCTTTGGGTCCTCAACGAGACGCTACCGTTACACGATAAGCTTTACACCGATGAAGATTATTTGCATCGGACGAAATTACAGCGAACATATCCGAGAGCTTAACAACGAGACTCCAGACGAGCCTGTAATTTTTATAAAACCGGACACCGCCTTACTACGCAATAACAACCCTTTCTACATCCCAGATTTCTCTTGCGATGTACACCACGAGGTTGAGATTGTTGTTAAAATAAACAAACCCGGAAGAGCCATTCCCGTTCAATTTGCCAAAGACTACTATTCCCATATCAGCTTAGGTATAGATTTCACCGCCAGAGATTTGCAATCCAAATTAAAGGCCAAAGGATTACCATGGGAAAAAGCAAAGGGATTCGACCACTCGGCAGCCATTGGAGAATTCTACCCAATCGATGATTTTTCATCTTCTTTGGATCAACTGCCGTTTTCTTTATACAAAAACAACGAAGTCGTACAATCGGGGAATACCCAACAGATGATTCATACAGTGGATGATATCATTGCTTATGTCAGCAATTTCTTTTCGTTGCGCATTGGCGATTACATCTTCACCGGAACACCCGCTGGCGTTGGACCTGTGAACAATGGCGATATTCTTCGTGGATTTATCGAAGATAAAGAGATATTGAATTTTAAAATTTTCGGTTAAAACAGGCTAAAAAAAAAGGTCCCCATAATGAGGACCTCTTCTTTTAATATTTAGAAATGAGATTTATTTCAACACAACTTTCTGAGTTGCTGTTCTACCCAAGGAATCTTTGATATTCACTAGGTAAACGCCACGCATTCCAGTTAAATCTACTACTGCGTTTTGCTCATTAGAAGTAATAGAACGAACCACTTGACCGCTCATGTTTCGTACTTCAATAGCATTGATTAATGACCCAGCCAAAGAAACAGTGAACACACCTTCCGATGGGTTAGGCATTACACGAATTTCGCTGCCAGCAATAAAGTTCTTGCTAACTCCAGCACTTGGAGCAGGAGCAGAACAAGAATCGAAATAGTAAACGATAGTCGCAGGATTAGCATCTACACGGGTGTAGGTACGATTAAATCCACCTAATCCATTTGGACTTACACATCCACGGTGCAAAGTGTCAGTAAACTTCTCTTCACTTTCTTTTGCATTTGGATCACCATTGGTGAACTTATAAGCAAAGGTACCAGGGCAAACCGCAGCAACAGTAGTTGTATACCAGTTGGCGTTATTTGGATGAACATCCATTTTTATTGCACCGGCCTGCCAGTTTGGATCTTGGAACGTTCCCATTACATACACACCAGCACTTGCAACGATTTCATTGGTCATGTCAACCAAGAATGTCAAATCCGAAGGAGCAGGAGTAGCAGTACACGCAGTTGTTGCATCGAAGCAATGCAAAGGCAAAGTAGTATCAGAAAGTATAGTGGCCTTACGGTTAGCAGTACCTTCCCAAGAAACATTATTTGCCTTGATTTTACGATACTTATACTCAACTTCTGTAGCAGAATCAAATTCTAACGTCAAGGTATGGATTTTACCACCTTTGTCTGTCAACAAAGTTCCACCACCCCAACCACCGGGCATTTTACCACCTGCGATGTCTACTGAATCCCAGTTACATGCAGTTGACATATCCACTTGGAATGTCACTTTATACTTTGGTAATGTGCGAGTTGGACAAGCATCGCAATCCCCAAAACATACTTGTTTCAAGAAACTATCTGAAGCAATAGTAATTTCTCTGTCACCACCACTATTCGAACAAGGTCCAGGAACAGATTCCCAACTACTTCCACCGTTTACGAACTTGTATTTAAAAGTATTAGAACCCAAATACAATATAGTACGATAAACAGTACCACTCATTTTACCGTTTTCAACATAATTGGCCAACCCGATTCCATCACCACTCCATGTAGGATAACTAGAACCCAAATCACCAGCTAGAAAAACACCGTTACTTGAGGCAACAGCCTTTGCCATATCTACTTTAAATGAAACCGCATACATCCCAGAAGGTGCTGATCCACCAAACTGAATTGCTGGCAATTCTAAATAAGAAGTTTTGTTATCGATGAAGACCCAACGATTTCCGTTTCCATTACCTTCAGCAACCTGACAAATCTTTGGAGCATTTTCTGCATCGCTCCAATCACTGTTTTTACCATTCTTGAATTTGAATTCATATACCAACCCTTCCTTTAAGTTATCGAAAGTGTAAGCATAAATTCCAGAACCTGAAGAAGTTTCTGTCATTTTGTAAGAATACGCATCGGTCCAGTTTGTCTCGTTTGGATTTTCTGCAGTTCCGTCATAATTAACATCTTTAAAGTTACCAACCAAATAAACACCATCGGAAGAAACTGTCTTTCCGTACATGTCCACCTGAAAAGTAACCTTGCGCGCAAATGCCCCTGTTACAGAAGCAAAAGCAGCTAGAACAAGTAATAATTTTTTCATAATGAATTAATTTTTGTATTTAGGTTGTAAATATACTTAAAAAAGTGTCAAACTGACAATAACTAATTACAAAAAAAAATATCGAACTTTGTGTTTATGACGTTGAGTATAAAACTCGCTTACAAACAGAGAAACAATCTGTTGCTATTGATATGCATTCTTTTCACCAAGATCCTCGCAGCAACTCCGCCACGCAAACCTTTATATCACTTAGCACCTCCGAGTTGGTACATCGGATTTAAAAATAACAACTTAGAAATCATTGCCCACGGAGAAGAAATCAGCCAATATACCATTTCAATGAAAGAGTATCCTGGAGTAACCCTGGTAGGGACTTCGGGAAGTGCGAATCGACATATAATATATATCCAACTAAAAATTGACGCTTCGGCAAAACCCGGTGAATTGGAATTTTCTGCCAATCCAACCAATATACAAGACAAATTGCGCAAAGGATTTTCGTTTAATTATCCGTTAAAGAACAGAACTCCTCTTGCCCAGCAGGCGCCTTCCGTAGAGCAAAAAGATGTTACCTATCTAATTTTACCCGATAGATTTTGCAACGGGGACGCCGATAATGATCGTGCCCCAGTAAATTTCAATGTTAAACGAGATCGTGCAGCGTTAAAAGGCAGACACGGTGGAGATATCGCTGGAATACAATCCAAAATACCTTATCTAAAAGATCTTGGAATCACTGCGTTGTGGCTAAATCCCGTTCAAGAAAATGATCAACCCGAAGAGAGTTTTCACGGATATGCTATAACCGATAATTATACCATAGATCCTCGATTGGGCAGCAATGCAGAATATTTCGCATTATGCGAGGCTTTGAGAAAAGAAAACATGAAGATGGTGATGGACATCATCCCAAATCACATCGGCGATAAGCATTGGATGTTTGCAAACTACGATACCGGTTGGTTCAATCACAAAGATTCATTTGTTAAAACCAATTACCGCGCTCAAACAGTAATGGATCCGTATGCATCACCCAGAGAAAAATCCATTAACGTAGATGGATGGTTTGTTCAAACCATGCCCGATTTCAATCAAAACAACCCGCATATTAATGCGTATTTGAAGCAGCTATACTTGTGGTGGGCCGAAGCGGCGAAACTCAGTGGTTACCGCATAGACACCTACCCTTACCCTGACCAAAACTTCATGAACGATTTAGTGGGCACCTTGCTTTCTGAATTCCCAAACCTTACCGTATTTGGTGAAACCTGGGTTCAAACCGTACCAACCCAAGCTGCATTTTGCAAAAACAATATTCGGGGTTTTGAGAACAATACCATGCCTGGGGTAACTGACTTTGCTCTTACTTGGGCCATTCACGATGCTTGCTCCAAGCCTACAGGCTGGTCCGATGGTTTAAACAAGGTCTACCAAACCCTTTCCGAAGACTTTTTGTACGCCGATCCGGGAAAACACTGTACGTTTTTAGACAACCACGATTTATCTCGCTTTTATTCCACCGCTGGAGAGAATTTCGATGCCTGGAAGCGAGGAATATCCTTATTGTTTTTAATGCGCGGAATGCCTTGTATTTATTATGGCACAGAGATATTAATGACCGGAAAAACAGATGTTACCGACGCGAATGTGCGATTTGATTTCCCAGGAGGTTGGAGTTCAGACCCAGTGAACAAATTCACAGCGAAAGGTAGAACCGCTAAAGAGAATGAGGCTTTTAACTACATCAGAACATTGGCAAAATTGCGTCAAACCAATCCAGCTTTAAACAAAGGGAAAACCAGACAGTACGCGGCAATCAACAACACCTATGTTTTGGTTCGATACAGTGAGAAAAACAGCATTATTGGATTGTTCCACCAAGGAGAAAAATCAACGCAGGTAGACCTAACCCTCTATTCAGAATCGTTTAAAGGGTTTAAAAAGATGAAAAATATATTCACTGGAGAGACTTTTGCTATTCCAGAGAAATTAAATCTTGATGCCAACGCAAGTGCCGTTTTCGAATTGATTCCGTAAAGGAACTACTATTAAGCTTCAACCGACATCAGTGATTTAAATTGAAGCAATCTGAACTTCAAATCATCTTCGGTGATGGCCGCCAATTTGGTTGTTCCAAATTGTTCTACGCAATAACTAGCCATAGCGCTTCCATAAACGATGGCGGTTTTCATCGCCTCGAAATCGGTTCTATCCACGCTAGCTAAATAACCGATAAACCCACCGGCAAACGTATCACCTGCTCCGGTTGGATCAAACACTTCTTCCAATGGCAATGCAGGACAGAAAAAGATTTGATCTTGACCTTCCTCCGATTCTCCGAACAACAATGCTCCGTGCTCTCCTTTTTTTATAATCAAAGTCTGAGGACCCATTGCACGTATAATCCTCGCCGCTTTCACCAAACTATATTCTCCACTCAATTGCCTAGCCTCTTCATCGTTTATTGTTAAAACATCAACGCGTTTCAACACCGTTTTTAAATCTTCTAGCGCAATATCCATCCAAAAGTTCATGGTATCTAATACAACCAGTTTAGGCTTTTTAGTTAGTCTATCTAGGGTAGATAATTGAACTTGGGGTGATAAATTTCCCAACATTACAAATTCAGGTTGCTGCCAATTTTCTGGAATAATTGGATCAAAATCGCCCAAAACATTCAGTTCAGTAACCAATGTATCACGGCTATTCATGTCCATATGGTACTTCCCATGCCAGAAAAAACTCTTTTCGCCGGCTTTAATTTGCAATCCGGAAACATCCGTTCCACGAGACTTCAAGGTATCAATAAAGTTAAAATCGAAGTCATCCCCAACTACCGCCACTAAGCCCACATTCTTATGCAACAAAGTGGTTGCCAAGGAGATATAAGAGGCTGCGCCACCAACAATTTTACCTGTACTTCCGAAGGGAGTATCGATTGCGTCGAAGGCAACCGAACCAATAACTAAGAGACTCATGAAATATTTTTAAAAAATTTTCACAAAGGTATTGAATCGAAAGCAAAATCATACTATTTTTGCACTCCCATCGAATAAGAGAAAGCGCCATTGGCACAATCTCAAAACCGGTTTAAACTCCTTGATAGCTCAGCCGGTTAGAGCGAGCGGCTGTTAACCGCTAGGTCGTTGGTTCGAGTCCAACTCAGGGAGCAGACAATAGCCTCACAGGGATGTGGGGCTTTTTTTGTTATATTTGTATTGACCTCAAAATGT
>CAZKOM010000015.1:0-21502 GCA_964554385.1 uncultured Flavobacteriaceae bacterium
AATCCTTTGTTGTCTCGGAACAACTCCTTGGCGTGAGGTATAGGCGTACTAATAACCGGACAACCACAACTAACAGCATACGAAAACGTACCACTTACAGCCTGATTGGGGTCTTTGGACGTGAATAAATAAATATCAGATAACTGCAAATAATCCAACAAAGTAGGCAAAGGCAAATACTCATTTACAAACCGAACATTTTCCATTAAACCCATGGAGTGTACTTGTTCTTCCAACAGATTTCGATACCGTTCGCCTTCCTGTTTAACAACGGAAGGATGTGTTTTACCGATGGCTAAAAACAACACATCGGGATGTCTTTCGATTACCCTAGGCAAGGCCTTCAAGGTAGTCTCAATATTTTTACTACTACTCAGCAAACCAAAGGTAGACAATACCTTACGGGATGTAAGATCGTAATTTTTCTTTAATTTATCTTTGTCGATAGGCGCAACCAAATGCGTTCCATGTGCAATTACTGTAATTTTATGAGACGCTATCCCATAATCATCACTTAATAATTTAGCCGCATTGGTGGTCATAACAACAACGGAGGAACTCAATGCCGACATATCCCGAACATTTTGAAGTAATTCATCGTTGGGATGGGGTAACACGGTGTGAAAAACTACGATTACCGGCTGTGATATCTGCTCTAAGAAACTACGAAACTCCACCGAACAGCTAGCAAAAAATCCAAATTCGTGCTGAATTATTACCAATTTCACATCGGGATCATCGCTAATTTGTTGTGCTGTATCAATCATGGATTTAACACTCAAGGTATCCAAACGATACTTAGGCGTTGATTCGTACTCATAATTATCTCCCGTTTGCTCCAACGCACACACCGAACAAGTGAATGAATGTTCAAATTGTTGATTTAGTGCGGAAATTAAATCCTGAGAATACGTAGCAATGCCACATTCCCGAGGGGGGTAGGATGTCACAAACAATATCTCGGGGGTAGCTATTGCAACCTCTGACTGTAATTGGGTTTGAATTTGATAAGAATACGTAATTGCGGTTCTTAGTGCAATATTGAGGGATGGATTAAGATCCGTTCTGGGGTTGTTCATGGCTGTAATAGTTTATTTGATAACTCAGTAATTCGATCAATACAGCGGACATGCTCACTTTGGCCACTGCAATTCGCTCATCGGCGGCTCCGTAGTATATATACAAGGAATCACCCTCTACCACAGCACCCGTAGGAAAACACACATTATTTACCTCTCCAGTAACTTCCCAAGGTTTATCGGGTATAAACAGCGGATAGGGCAATCGCGAAAGCTCTTTTTCTGGCTGAGTTAAATCCAGAAGAGCAGCGCACGCGGTGTAAACATAACCGGTTATGGTATCATGTACGCCATGATAAATTAATAACCACCCCCAAGGGGTTTCAATGGGCGGACATCCACAACCAACATAACTAACTTCGTGTTCAAATTTTGGCGCTAACAACACATGCTCGTGAAAATGAAAGAAATATTCTTGCCAAAAATCGATGGTTAAATCATCCAAATGCTCCACATTAACCACGATTTGTATATCGGGTTTGATGCGATGTAAAAAACAGAATTTGCCGTCAATTTTACGAGGAAAGAAAATCAAATTCTTATCCCATAAGAAAATTTTTCGATCTTGTTTTTGATGGCTTTTCTGGTAATCATTAAACCGGACGTATTTCTCATGAATGCTCCCTTCAAACTCGGCGAAATGTTTAAACTCTTCATAGGTAACTTGTGGAACAATTATGCCTAACTTTTTCCAATGTATTAAATCCTCAGAAATGGCCAAAGCGCCCAAGGCATTCACTCCACTAAAAGCAGTATACGACAAATAATATACATTCTCTATTTCAACGATTCTTGGATCTTCTAATCCCTGAAATTCATATTCCGCTTGGGGGAATAATACCGGCTTATCACTTCTGTATTCTATTACCATTGGGGAAGAAAGCCTACAATACCCAATGGTAGAGTAATTATCCTTCGTTACGGCTCTATAGAATAAATGTATTTTGTCTTTTACTTTTATCACTCCAGGGTTTAAGACGCCCTCACTTTCAAATAAATGGCCCGTCCGCTGGAGAAGAATACCGAGTTTTTCTACGATAATCAACGTGTAAGTATTAGACGATTCTACTGTCGTTATTCTTTTCTATTTTCTTCTGTCGCTTTGCCTCTTTCTTTTCCTTCGGCGTTTTTGCTGCAGCTTTCTTGTCGGATTTTACGTTTCCTTTTTTTTGATTTGACATGATATTTTAATTTATAGGGTTAAATTCTGATGCACTAACTCGATTGAACCTAATTATTCTTTTTGCAATAAATCGCTGCCCTTTATCGGCTTAAATTTTATTGGAACTACTACCACCGGAATTCGCGAATACTTCAACATTAGATGGGCCGTACTACCCACAAAAAGGGCTTCTAGTTTATTTCTGCTGTGGGTGCCAATTACTACCATACCACAATTTCGTTTCTTTGACGCACTTAAAATACTGTCGGATATCTCACCATGCAGCACCTCCGTTTCAATGGTTGAATCTCCTAAATGAATTTTAATTTTTTCTAAAAACCGGTAAGCTTCGTCCACCACCTTTTGCTTAGAATTTTCCGTCAAGAAATCGTCATTCACAAAACCTCCAAACCCCATAATTGGATCGTACGTGGAAGAGGAATAGTACATTACATCATTCAACACATGCACAATTACCATTGAGGTATTCATGGATTTGGCCAATACATGCGCCTGTTCCGCTACCCGTTGGGCCGAGGGCGAGTAGTCAACAGCAACCAGAATTTTTTTCATCGTTTGTAGGATTATCTTCCTACCAAAGTTGCACTTACTACTGCGTAAGAACGTTACACAATTCGGAGTAAATATTGCATCTTTTGTATCAAATATCCTCCAAATTGGTGCGCTGTTTTAATTGCAACCCTTTAAAAAATGTAGGCGTTAATCCAGTTATTTTCTTAAATTGATGCGATAAATGAGCAACACTGCTGTAATGTAGTTTAAATGCAATTTCTGTAAAATTCAACTCATTATACATTATCAACTCTTTGGCCTTTTCAATCTTATGCAAAATGATAAAATGCTCGATGGTCATCCCCGTTGTTTTAGAAAAAAGCTCTGAAATTGAATGATAATCCTTCTGAATCATTGAACTTAGATACACCGAATACTTTACATCGGGAAGCTCATCGTGGATATGAATCATTTCCACGATGGTGCGCTTGATTTTAGCAATAAGAATGGCTTTTTTATCGTCCATCAAGACCAATCCAGACAACTTCAATCGATCACGAAGAAGTTTCCTTTTGCTTTCGGATATAGGACTTGTAAGATGCACCTCGCCAAGTTCTAAATAGGTATAACGCAAGTTCAACCTTAGCAGTTCCGTCTTAACCAACATCTTGCAACGTAAGCTTACCATATGCTGGATAAATAACTTCATATTTGAATAAAACCCACTTTCATTATACAATTTCCTATAAAGTTACAACCAAAGTGGTAACATCGAGGCTCGCAACCCGAGATTACTCGATTAAAAACTCCATGCACGCGAGTCAGCCAAGAGCGGCCAACGCACAAATAGACTACTTTCTGCAGTATTGTTTAATCATTGGATATGCTTTTTCGATGCCCAATTCGCCGGCTTTTGACAAGTCCAAGCATCCCGACTCTTTTTGATCCAAGAGATGTTTGATCAATCCCCGACTTAAATAGGCATGGGCATTTTGGGGATTAATATTAATCACCTTGTTATAATCCAACAAGGCGCCACGATAATCTTGCAGTTGCGTTTTTGCCGCAGCTCGATAGAAAAAACCATTTTCTTCTTTTGGGTTAATTTTTACGGCCTTGGTACAATCGGCGATCGCACCCTTGTAATCCTCCAACTGAATTTTAACGAACGCACGTTTACTATAAGAAGTAGCACTTTGGGGATTTAGGGTAATCACCTGATTATAGTCCAGCATGGCACCTCGATAATCGGCCATTCTGTATTTTAAATTGCCCCGTTCCATAAACGCTTCCTCGAACTTGGGATTCAGTTCGATAGCCTTCGTATAATCCGCCAACGCTCCACTATCATTTCCAAGAGAAAGCTTTGCGATTCCACGGTAGTAATAGGGCGAATCATAATTGGGATTCAACAGCAATGCAACGGAATAATCCACCATCGCATCTTGAAAATTCTTTTGTTTTGCATGAATCATACCCCGAAAGAAGTATGCAGGAGCATAGGAAGAATCCAACTTAATTGCTTCGGTAAACGTGGCCACTGCCCCATTATAATCCTCTGCCTGAACCTGTTCGCTGCCTTTAGCTATCAGTTCCCTCACCGTCTGGGAGTATAGCGAAATTGCAGCACTCACAAAACACAGCAGCAACAAGGATTTTTTCATGGTGTAAAACTACAAATTTTACTATCGAATTCCATAATATCCAATATCTACCACCTTGAAATCATAAAATTGGCAACGAAATAAACATATAATTAAATCATTTAAGTCATCAATTAGTTAGCCTCAAAAATTTGAAAAATAAAAGAACTAATAATTAATTAATAATTCATATAGAAACAGAATATTACATTCTATATTCGAACTCTAAAATATTCAAATTCAATTAAATAATGACTAACAAAGCGCAACATAAAAAGCCATTTCCTATCTACCTTATAAAATTATTACCTATCATTGTTTTTGCATTATTTCAAAGTTGCGAAGTACCGGCAGATCCGTATAGTCCAAATAGTCCACACAAAGAATTTGGTTGGTATTTAGGAGGTGAATGGAAACTAGACTTCAGCTGGAGCCAACGAGATATTAAATTTTACGACACCGTGGATTTGGATTGTAATGCCGAAAAATACAACCTCTATACCACACGAAAAGACTCAATTTTTCTTTTTAGCATTGATACAATAAATTGGAGCACTGACTCAACATATGTAGTCCGATGGCAGGAAACTGGAAAAATAAACTTGAATTCCCCAAATCGACCAAGCGCCTGCGGAGGTTACCTAAATAAAGACAGTATTATTGAAAGCACTTGGACGGGAAAAATCGATAGTTTTATTTATTTTGGCGAAGAAAATGGTCAATACCGATATAAAAAATACGTCGTTCATTTATCGAATGGACAAACACCCAAATTAAAATTAGTCCTCAGACCCTATTATCAAACATATCAAGACCAATTTATCAATATGGAGATATCCATGATGTTTGAAAATGATCCAAAAGAGTACTACCGTAAAACTATGTTTCGCTCTGGTGGTGGCTTAAGACTATAAATTAAAAAAACTCAAATTTTATCACTTTCCGATACAGAAACGGGAGAAGATGGAGCCAAGAATTTCTTCTACATCGATGATGCCGGTGATGGAACCCAAAGCCTGGATTGCACCGCGGATATGAAACGCCATTAAATCCCCGCTTAAACCCGAATCCAAACCTGCCAAAACCAACTCCAAATCCTCAATACAGCGATGCAATGCATCTGCATGACGCAAATTGGTTACGGTAGTCTGATCGCCAACATCCCCAAAACGAGCCAAAAACAGCTCCTTAATCAACAATAAAGTCTTTTCCTGAGTATCTATGCCATCCACCGCCGAAATCCAATGTATGGGGCCCAAATTGTTTCTAAAGCCATAATCCTCCCACAAACTGGTTGTGGAAGTATCCAACAAGTCTAATTTATTCCCTACCGACCACACCTGATCCGTCCTGCTGCGTAAATCCGTCACATCTCGCAACCAATCCTCATGACTTATTGAAAGCGCATCGAAAACATATAAGGTTGCACCGCTTTTGCTAACTCTATCCAAAGTCCGTGCGATACCCAAACGTTCAATCGTATCGGTAGCTTCACGGATTCCGGCGGTGTCCACCAAACGAACCGAAATTCCATCCACCATCAAGCGGTCCTCGATGCTGTCTCGCGTTGTACCCGCGATGTCGCTCACTATGGCCCTATCCTCATTCAACAACGCATTAAACAGCGTACTTTTCCCAGCATTGGGTCTTCCCGCCAACACCAATTGAAACCCTTGTTTCAACGCGTTGCCGTAATAAAAACTATCGTATAACCTCCTAGTTCTATTCAATAAATCACTTACCAAAGCGCGCAATTCCTCCCGATTGGCAAACTCCACATCCTCCTCCCCAAAATCCAATTCTAGCTCCATCAAACTCACATAATGGAGTAAAGCTTCCCGAAGTCCTAAAATCTCTTGACTATACCCGCCTTTCAACTGATTCAATGCTACCGTATGCGCTGCAGAATGCTCAGCAGAAATTAAATCTGCTACCGCCTCCGCCTGAGCCAAATCCATTCTACCATTTAAAAATGCACGTTGCGTAAACTCCCCGGGTTCCGCCAATCGTGCCCCAGATTTAACCAACAATCGCTGCAACTGCATCAAAATATATTCGCTTCCATGCACCGTTAATTCCACCGATTCCTCCCCCGTAAAACTCTTTCCCTCGGCAAACAACGCAACCACCGCTTCATCCAACACCTTACCATCCATCAGCACATTCCGATAATACAATCGGTGACTCATTGGCTTGGATATCGATCGATCCAACAACCCCATGATCAGCGTCCAACTTCCAGCACCGCTCAAACGAACCACACCCAAGGCGGCCGATCCAACTGCAGTAGCGCGAGCTACAATTATATCCGAGTTGCTCATTTTCACCACGCACAAAGTTACTTAATTAATGATTCCGAAATTGAATATCCCGGTTTGAGACAACAATGTCAACGGCTACTGTTTCAAAATTTAGGGGTAGACCTAGGACATTACGCAGAACGACTACGCAACGTGGAACCAAACAACTTCAACAAATAGGGACACCATCTCGGGCAGGCTTAAACAAAAAGGGCCACCTACCATCACTAGAAGGCACAAAAAAAAGGGCCGCCGTCGCTGGCAGCCCTTTTCCAATATTCAATAATCAATTATTGAGGTCTAATTACGTTTACTGTTCCATCCACCTTCTCTACCTTGGTCTTACCCTTGAAACGGTATGTTAACTGGTAGAAATAAGTGCCGCTTGGAACCTCTGGGCCGTCATTATTAACCTGACCATTCCAGAACTTCTTCGGATCTTCTGTAGTGAATACTCTTTCACCAAAACGGTTGAAGATTCTCAATTCAAATACATCATATCCAGCGATCGGAACACGGAACACGTCATTTTTCTTGTCGTCACCTGGGGTGAACACGTTCGCCAAGGTAATGAACTGGTTCACCGATACACTCTTACAAATAGTATCCTTACAACCTGTAGCGTTAGTTGCTTCGAAACAAATCCAGAATGTATCCGTTCCAGTATAACTTACACTCACCACCTTATCGCTCTTATCAAAGTCAACAACAAATGGCTCTCCAGTTAACTTAATGTTGCTCTGGTGATAGTAACCCCATCGGAAGGTTACACCATTAATGTCTTCCCTTGTGAACTTAAAGTCCGGCGTGGTTGAGGAATCTATGGAGAAGTTAGCCACTACACTGTCCACAAGGAAGAAGAGATCCGGCATTACCGTTGGACACCAAGGTCTTGGTCGGTTAGGATCATGATAACCCAAGTGCGTTACTCGATACGTTCCTGGCTTATTAAACTTCCAACTTATGGTCTTATTCGCTGTTACCACGGTATCCAAGTCACCAGTACTCATGTTCAAGAATCTCCAACCGTAGGTTTTCAATGCTGTATCAGAGAAATCAATGAAGGTATTGCTATCGCCAACACATATCGCAGGTTTCAATATTGAACCTCTCACCGTATCCCTCTTAATTACTCGCACTCGGAATGCACCTTGAGTAGGGGTGTCTGGGAAAATAGCATTACAATATTTCTTAACGTTTGGAGGAATAATCAAACTATCATATTGTTCCAAGAATACGTAGTACAAACCAGGAGTGTTGTACTGATGCCATAATTTACCATCTTTTCTATTATCAATTCCTTTGTCACCATAGTACCAAATCCAATCGGCACCAGTAGTAGCACTGTCAGTTAGGTTACTAAATTGAATACTATCGCCTTCGCAAATCGTAGCTGAATCACCAAAGATGGTAGTAAATTCAAATCTTGGTCGTGGACCTGGTATCTTAATCCAACGCTTAAAGGTATCACCACATCCCTGATCCGTCTTAACCACAGAGGTAACTTGGAACCAACCGTTACGGGTGTACTTGTGCGCAATACGATCTGGTAAACCCGTTTCATTTGCTTTTGCACGCTTAAACAAGTTAGTACGTCCATCTCCCCAATCAATAAACCACTCACGCACATAGTCACACATCATTGGAGTAGGACCATTACAATTTTTCATGGCCCAACGACATGGATCATGCAACACGGTTGAATCATAGAATTCGATAATTGAATTACAGCTAGGAGTACTAATGTTTAAATCAAACTTTACATCCAAACGAGTTATGAACAAACGTTTCTCTACTGTATCTACACAACCGGTACTATCACCAGCAATGTTTCTGAATACATAAACTCCTGAATCATTTTTATAGTACTTGGCCATCGGACCACCACCACCCAACTGTACGTATGGGTTAATCACAGTACCTACACCTGTACCACCATAAGGGGATCCACCAAAAATAGTCTTTGGATCAGAGGAATTATCGTCGGCTTTATTCCAATCCCACTTGGTAAATGGCTCGCGATTTGGCTTACCAGCATCTTTCAAACGATCTGGATTACGCCAGTAGTCTGTAAAGTCCCAAGTACCAAAGTTAATTGGATCTGGGTGGAACATCTTATACTTAGGCAATACGCTTAGAGTATTCGCTTCATCTTGACAAACTATTGAGTCGTTCAATTCCAATTCCATCGCAAATCCAACGATAATTGGGAATGCTGCGATGTCATCACACTTACCGTTAGACGAAGTCATCGCCAAACTGATGATATGGTAACCATCCCACAATGGATTAAATTTATACGAACTGAATGGATTATCGTTATTAAATCCTTTTACGATGTTCTTATCCAACGGATTAATGTTGGTATCCCTTGGATGAACAATCTTCATCTTACTGGTATCTGGAACATAGTAGTAACGGATAAACTTACCGAATCCAGCAGTGTCGATACAACCATATGCTCCAGTAGCTGGCTGACCGATTGTACCTACACGATTCCAAATCATTGCAGCCAATTGCGTTGGGCTAATTGCGAAAGGATCAAAACCTGCCTTATCCAAACGGTCTTTGATAATATCCCAAGCTGCTGAAGCGTCTGCAGCTATTTTCCAACCCCAAATCTTCGCCGTAATCAAGGTGTCCGGACCATCATAAATCTTTGTTAAACCATCATTCCACACATTTGAACAAGCCATCTGATATGGATCATCCCCACCGCGGTTTTGAATGATATAGTTATATAAGGTATCTTTTCCAACCACTGGCTTCGCACCTACAGGTGCTTTTCCATAAGCAGAACCCTTAGGTAATGCCTGGTAACGGAAGTAATCTTCCTGAATAAATCTTCTCCACTGCTTGGCATAATCAGGACCCGCGTTACCCGTTTCAAACGTCCAACGCAACGATTTTAAATCTTCGGTACGAGTCTTATTCGATTCTAAGATTCTAACTACTACATCATCTCCTTTACAAATCTTGCGAATTGGCGCCTTAAACTTAGGAGTAACAACTTCAAAGGCAGGATCAATCAAGGGGAAACAAGCAAACTTTCTGTACCACTGAGTATCAGAACACATAGGCCTATCTTTAGTTGGAGGCGAGAAAGTACCTGGCTTACGAACACCATTACCTACGATGATACCAACCGTGATACAACCACTTGGATCACAAACTTCAGCCGCACTGTACTGCTTAGAGTATCTGCTAGGAGGGTTACCTTCCAAACCATAACCCAAATAGGGGATAGGACGTGGAGGACGAGGTCCAGGCAACAAACCACTCAAAGGAACGAATCCATTTGGGTTACAAGCGGAGTCGAAGTTAATCTCAACCTGAGAGAACGTACAACCCGGTTTCAAGTCACTTAAAATAAATGTGATACCGTATTGTGGATTCTTAGCTCCCAAACACTCAATCGCATCTTTTAACAAACCAGAACCTACACCACCAGCATTGGCATGCAACATGGCAATCGATTTGGTAGCTTCACTTTCGCACTTCAATACGTGACATGTATCAATATGCTTTAATTTCACGTTGTTACACTGAGGAATTCTTGCATAATACAATTCACGGAATCGCTTATAATTCACGATGTAATCAAAATTCTTCTTCTTACCTGTCCATCTACCACCATTGGTAGGATCATGATAAATCTTGATAATCTTTGGCTTCTCCCCTTTTTTCAATCGAATATTCAGTAAAGGCAAGGGCAAGGTGTCTCGCTTCGTATATTCAGAGAACTCATATAAAGCTGAATCTGTTTTACTTAAAATTCGCAATAGGTCTTTATCCTTCAATTTTACCTTAGAAGTCTTACTGCCCACGTACATGGTTTTATTTACATAAACCGTATCATTCGGGCCTAAATAAATGGTAACAGAATCTTCTACATAACGCTCTCCTGGTCCTTTCAACCACTTGTATTGCTGGTATTTCTTAATGGCATTGGCATACTTAGCATCATTCGCCATCGCTGAATCTGCCTGGTCACGAGGAATAAATAAAATTGAATCCTGAATAATAGCAAACGAATCCGAAGGCCAAACTTCGATACGCTTACACAATCCGATACTATCAAACCATAACGCATCTTCCATGGGCTGATTTTTGAAATCAGACAACATGATCAAATCCCACGATTTATAATAGTGCACAGGAAGTGAATCGTTTGAATACTGACAATTCACATACCTATTTTTATTTCGAGTTATATCCGTAGTACACTTAGGAGCATAGCTATCTCCAAAATCCCAAATTCGAACCGCACATACACGCTGACGCACCAAAGGATCTCCGTGTACCCCAGGAGTTAGCGGAGCATTCGTTTTATCCTTCTTTACCTTGATGAATGTCTGATTGTTTGCGGTGAAGTTGTGACCCAAGGTACCGTTCCACTTATAAAAGGTGGAATCATCATCCGTGTAATTTCTATCGTTATGATAGAACGTTGAGAAGTTCTTATTAAAGTGAACCGTGTCCATCACATCTTTAGGACACTGAAATACCTCATGCTCAGCAATCCGCTGATTGGTCACTTCAATCACAGACGATGGACCAATAATTAAAATGGTATCCAATACGGTTTGTACACCACAAATAGGGTGTCCGTATTTCAAGGAAATCAAGAATGGTCCAAGACCGGTAAAACTGTGTGAAACTGCCCAACTTCTGTTGTTTGTATTCTGTGGTCCTGAGTTAGGATCACCAAACGTCCACAACAAACCCGTTGCACCTTGTGGAATTTCATCCACGGTGAAGTCAATCTTAGGATCAGAAATACAAGTAGAATCTTTACTAGCGATAATCTTTGCTTTTGTCTTTACCACCGTTGCAGATGCTGAAACGGTAAACGAATCAATACAACCATCTGCTGTTTCTACAAACAACGTAGAGTTATAAGTACCCTGACCTTTAAACCAACGCTTAATACCATTTCCACCAGGACCAGCCCACTGATCAGCAGTTGGAGGACAGAATTTCTCAGTTACTCCATCTCCCCATCTCCAAATCATACATTTTACTTGACTGCGATCAATTCTTGATATATTACGCATGGTTGCCAAAACCGAATCGCAACCTGTTTTCTTATCCGATGTAAATCTTGCACCAATCTTTTCGCGCACCTTTACAGCCCCTTTGATGGTATCCGAAGTAACGCAACCATTCTCATCTTCCACCTCAATGAACAAATCAAACAAGCCTCCACGTTCGTCTTTTACACTAAAACAAAAAGTTTGTGGCAAAGTAGGCTTGGGATATTCAAAAAACTGACCATCACCCACCAAGTATTTGATGTTTTGAATTTTCTTACCATTCTTATTAAATGAACTATCGTCAAAACAGAACAAGTTTTTCTCAAAACACTGCTCGTACAAGTTCTTTAACTTTAACTTAATGGTTGGACTTTCGTACACCACCAAATTCAACGTAGCAGTACATTTCGTTCCATTTACGGTGGTTACATAGGTAATCGTCTTATTACCTGCAGTTTTAAATGCATAGTTCACATTCCGAATCCCACTTTGGGTGTTTTCATTATTGAAATTCCAATCGTGGGTGGTTCCCGTTGTAGAACCTGTAAAACGGATAGGTGTTCCTACGCAAGGGTTACCGTCGTAGTTAATAACACATTGCGCCTGAGCAGCAGTATTTAGGCCCAAAAAAGCCACTCCCGCTAGGACAATTTTTTTAACAAAAGATTTTATATCGGTCATCATCGGTTTTGTTCGAAGTTGTAATCGGTCAAATTTATTGGATTTAGAGGATTTAAACAAGTATTTAACATCTTCCTCATCCCAAAATGTGCTTATCAGACGAGCTATCATATTCTTTGGTTGTCTTACTGTTGTACAATTAATCGTTTTCTAATAAATCGGTGCGACGCCTCACCGCTATACTTAAGCGTCAATAAAATTCGGTATTCACCCTCCATTACTTGCTGATTTTTAGTCATTGCTGTCCAATGATCATTCATAGAATTGCTTCGAAAAACAACCGAATTCGATTTATCAAATACAAGCAGCTCGAAATATTCAGGCGATGGAATTTTTACATAGAACTCATCGTTGTATCCATCTCCGTTAGGTGTAATTATTTCTGGAATAATCTCTTCTTGTTGTTCGGGCGAAACTACCGCAAAGCCTTGCGCTAAAATAGACTTTACCTTCATTTCTGCATCTTTATACTCTACCAATTGAACCGTAAACCGCTTTTTGGACCAAGGAAAATATTGGTGTCGATACAACTTCGCACCCTTAATCTTTTCTACCCTTCCATCGCCCCATTCCAACATGGTGTTATCCGTTACCACTTGATCAATATACACATTTACCCAACCCTCGTCCAACACCGATACATTCAAATCGGCTAAGTTGTTTTTGGAGTCCAATCCCTCTTTTTTGCGGTTGTTCGCATTTTGATCGGTAGCGCCCTTTGTAGGGTTTGTTTCCACTGGTGATCCAATCGCTGCATATTTTGATTTATTCTCTTCCGATTTAAGTACCGAAGGTAATTCAGCTTTATCCACTCCTAATTTACTTTCCGAAAGTTGAACACCAAACCCATCCTCAGATTTTGCGCTTAAATTTTCATTCACTGTTCTTGGTATTTCCACAAGTGATGATGGCATTGGCGAATCACTATTTACATAATTACTTGGTGATTCTCCAGGCACAACAGATTGTTGAGGGTCAAGTTTGTTAATCGTATCTGAATTTGTTTTCAATGTAGAAAACAATACTGTAACCAAAACCGCCACCAAACTAACTGAACCAATCCCCAAGGCAACTTTGGGAAGAACCGCTAAGTTCTTAAACGGCGAAATTAACTTCAAACCTTTAGCACCCTTGGTTACTTCTGCAGCTTGTGAAACAGAGCTAGAAGACGATGGTACTGTAGACATTTGTTGCCATTGATTCAGTACTTTTTCCATTACATCCATAGGAACTTCCGGCGAAGCACCTTGTAGGTTTTCGCGGAACAATTGATCTATGGAATCATTATCAATTTTCAATTTCTATTAATTTTAGATTTAAGCCACTGCCTAGCTTTGAACAACTGAGATTTACTTGTATTTTCCGAAATCTGCAACATTTCGGCAATTTCTGCGTGGGTAAATCCTTCCATCGCATATAGATTAAAAACCAACCGATACCCCACCGGCAATTGGTAGAGCAACTTTAGTAAATCATTGTATTCCAAAGAACTCGCACCCCATGTTTTATCTTCCGGGATTTCCAAATTGGTTATGTCCTCTGAAAACGTTAAACGCCTTTTTTTGATATGATCCAAACAGGTATTTACCGATATCCTCCGAATCCACCCTTCCAAGGAACCCTCGAAACGAAATTCCTTGCCTTTTTGAAACACTTTAATTAAACACTCTTGCAGCATGTCTTTAGCATCGTCTTCATTGGACATGTAACGCAGACAAACTGCATAAACGGTTTTGGAAAATCGAGTAAAAAAATTCTTTTGCGCCAGCGCATCGCCCCCTAAACTGTCTCTTAACAGTTGATAGTCTTTGTCCTCCTGCTGGTTTATCATCGCTGAAATACATGCTCGAATTCTACCCCAAGATGATTTTTTTCATCTAAAGGTTGCCCGAACTATGATTTTTTTATCCATTTCGAAACTTGGTAGGAAACATCTACCAGTATCATCTTCAAATTACCGTTTCGTTCAATCTCATACATACAATTTTCAATGGCCGATACCATGCCTTGAATCCTATCGGTACCCATTTGTAAACCAGATAACCGTTTCACTAAATCCGCTTCCTGCACATTCCAAGCCGATCCGCCTACCCCATAAGGTTGTAACATTGAATATCGAAGTAACTGTAGCCCATATAAAAAGAAAGATTTTAAGCCCTCCCTACCCAATGTTGACATTTCCTCCGCCCAAACGATAGACTTTTCCATTCTTCCTGTAAATGCAAATGTTAACAAGGTTTTCCAAGGTTCAAGAAAAGGATTTTCCGATTCCTTGATGAGCTCTAAGGCTGTACAATAATTTCCTGCGCTTACAACAGCCAATTTTTTTGCATTTTCTAATTCCAATCCTTCTTGCTCTACCAAAGCCCTTACCATGTCGTCCTCTTCTATCGGTGGAATTCTCACCAACTGTGTTCTTGATAAAATGGTATTCAATACCGAATCCGAATCTTCGGCCACCAACAAAAAAATGGTTTTTTCCGGTGGTTCTTCTATCAATTTCAACAGTACATTGCCCTCTTTCCCCAAATATTCCGGTAGCCACATCAGCAATATTTTATACCCACCAGAAAATGCTTTTAAACTTAAACTCCTAATTATTGCTCTGCATTCTAAAATAGGAATATTCCCTTGCTTATTTTCCGCGTCCAAGGATTTCATCCAAGACGCATAGGACAAATAGGCAGAATTGGATAAAACCTCTCTCCATTGCGTGTAAACATCACTCGCAATTTCTCTCTCGCCTTTTTTCCCTGGGAAAGGGAATGAAAAGTGAACATCGGGATGACTCCATTGCTGAGATTTCTTACAATTTCCACATTCTCCGCAACTATCATCATTCGTTTTATTTTCGCACAATAGATATTGTGCGTACGCCAGAGCCAATGGTAAAGCACCACTTCCTTCAGCACCTAAAAACAATTGAGCATGGGGTATTCTTCCGGCGGTAACGCCCTGTACTAGTCGTTCTTTTACGATTTTCTGACCAACAACATCCGCAAACTTCACCTGCTTATTTATTTCAATTTAACTATTGCTAATTTTATAATAGATAAGATCCACAAGATTAGCTAAAACAATTTCAAGCACTAATTACCCTTGTCTTCAGTGTTATCCACTTTCAATACATTCGTTTTATTTTGAATTGATTTAATATGGAAAATCACTGAAAATAACACCACCACAATTCCTATCAATTGACTGTGCGTTAACAATCCATCAAATAAAAATCCCCTAGCTTCATCTCCGCGGTACTCCTCGGTAATAATTCTACCCACTCCGTAAACTATGGAATAAATCAAAAACACTTGACCATCGTATTGCTTGTATTTTCTCCAAATGTACATAAATATAATTGCCCCGAAAATCACCATGGCATCCCAAATTTGAGTTGGGTACAACGGCGTATTTAAAGGTCTTGCTCTACTCATTGCATCCGTAAAAACAATTCCCACTTCCTTATCGCAAACCAAACCATAACAACACCCCGCCAACAAGCAACCAATTTTGCCAAATCCATGTACAAATGCACCTGCTATTCCCACCTCGTCCATCAACCGCCAAAACACAAATCCACTGCGTTTAAACCACCAATACAAAGCCAAAATTGTCACTAAAAAAGAACCATAAAATACAAATCCATCTCCTAAATTAGAAAGCCATTTTTGGGGCTCGGTGATGTATAAAACAGGATCTTCTAAGATAAAAAACAACTTTCCGCCTACAAATACGGAGATTCCACAGACCAAAATTAACGTAGAAATTTGATCTTCCGTTATTCCGATTCGCTTTCGATTTATATAAAAATGGAGGTATGCGGCTACCACACCTAACAAAATACAGAAACCATATCCGTACACTGTTAGACTTCCAAAATGAAAAAGTTCTGGCTTCATTCAGAACAAATATAAGCAAGCTATTTTGCTTGTGACTACAATTAATTAGAATTACCGGAAAGCCGCAGAAATTGTATCGGCCATGGCAACTAATTCATCACGGGATGGCGACAATTTTGGCTTTTCGAAGTTGATATCACCTACAGTCTGCAATGGAACTAAATGTATGTGTGCATGCGGAACTTCCAGGCCGATAACCGCAGTTCCAATGCGCTTACACGATAGCACCGACTTCATACCTTTTGCTACTTGCTGTGCGAAAATCCACAACTCAGCGAGCTCTTGCGGTTCTAAGTCAAAAATATAATCTTTCTCCTTTTTCGGAATCACTAAAACATGACCATGCACCAACGGCATGATATCCAAAAAAGCCAAGTGTTTTTCGTCTTCTAAAATTTTATGACATGGAATTTCTCCTGCAACTATTCGAGAAAACAAGGTTGGCATCGTTAAAAAATTAAATACTTATTGCTAAAATCTCTAGCTTCACTATCCCTGCAGGCACTTGAATTTCAACGGTTTCACCAACAGTCTTACCCATTAAACCTTGAGCTATGGCACTTTTTACGGAAATCTTGTTCTCTTTCAAATTAGCCTCACGTTCTGACACCAAGCGATACTCTGCCTCTTTTCCTACATTGTGATTCTTCACCTTTACCTTACACATAATACTCACTTTGGAAGTATCAATCATAGAATTATCCAAAACACGAGAAATAGCCACTAAGTTTTCTAATTGACTAATTTTCGCTTCCAAATGCCCTTGAGCTTCTTTGGCTGCATCGTACTCAGCATTCTCACTTAAGTCACCTTTGTCCCTTGCTTCCGCTATGGCATTGGTTATACGCTGCCTTTCTTCTGTCTTAAGCAAGTGTAGTTCTTGTTTTAGTTGTTCGAATCCCTCTTTGGATAAATACTGAATATCACTCATGGTTTAATACGCTTAAAATTGATTAAAAAAATATGCATCAGCCGCAACTGATGCATATTTACAAATATACAAAAAAAATAATTATTCGCCGAATCCCATGCGCACACCTAATGTGTGAACGCCATTAAAAGGATTTGTAGCTCTATAGCTATAGTCTAATGAAATCTGTGTCTTATCCTCACCTGTCCATAAATAACTCAAGCCACCTTGTAATCCAGTAAACGCTGAAGTTCTGTTATCGGGATCAAATACACCCTCTTGATATACAAGTCCACCACGCAAAGAAAGCATATTCTTATACGTATATTCTAAACCTACCGTAGTCTGATTAGCACTAAAAGCGAAATTTGTAAATGCAAATGCGGCCGTCAATTTGTTATCGTATTGATCGGGATCTTTATCCAACTTCATGTCATACGATGCAGCGATATTCAAGAAAGAAGGCATTTTTATACTTTCCACCTTTACTTGCATTGTCTTTGAAAAATCGCCATTGTCTAAAATCGCTTTATAGCTTAAACCATCGCCTTGGTGCTTCATGTCTGGTCCAATATTTTTCATCGAAATACCAAACTTGAAATCATCCTTCTTCTTACCCTTATTACCTGGCTTCAATGTGGTCATATACTGTACTCCCGCATCAAAAGTAACACCGTTTGCCTGTGCATCAGGAATACCTTCCGCAACAGAGCGCAGTACGATACCCGCTGAAATGGCATTTGAAAACGTCTTTGAATAAGCAACCGCTATATTGGTCATATTCACACGATATGGCCCAATACCTCCGTAAGGATTCTGCTCAGTAGTTTGATCAATTGGCTTAATACCAAACTGCATTACACTAATTCCCAGAGTTCCACCTTCACCGCCATTTAGTTTTTGAGCAAAGCCCAATGTATTGATGCCAATACCTGAACCTCGTAACCAATCGGTACGATAAAAACTCAATTCTGTTGCATTATCCAAACGCGATAAACCGGCTACGTTCAAATACATAGCCTCAGTGCCGCGCACCATTCCGCCATATGCATATCCTATACCGCTGCTGCGACCCCAGCTATTGATTGTTAATTGAGCCGCACCTGCCTGACCCTGTCTTTCGGGGTTGCCCGCATGCAATTCCCCTACCCAAGCGGCAGCAATCGCTAAGCCTAATCCTACAATATTCTTTCTGTTTGCAATCATTGTACTGTTTAATTATTGATTAATAAGAATCTAAATCGATGGCATGCATGATACCATAGAATCGAACAATTTTCTCACCTAAACCATCCGCTTTAACGTGAATCAAATACAAACCACTCGCGATTGGAACATTATATCCATTCTTCAAATCCCATTCTACAAATGTATTCTCATCGGCTTTCTTAATCTTACGAATCAAATTACCCGCAATATCAAAAATAGTAATAGTACATGTTGGCGGAAGATTTGTAATCTTTACTCGAGAATCAATCGGTGAGTTCTCGTACTGACTGTATCCTCTGTATGGGTTTGGAACTACATTCACCAAGTCTAAATTCTTCCTACCAATTTCATTAGAAATCTTAGGAGCAATGCTTGCCGCATCAAATTCGTACATAGGACGATTGTTGTTAATGGCATTACCCGCATCAAAGGTGGTATAAGCCTTTTTCACATTAATTTTAAACTTCACCCATGTAGGTGGAACACCATCATTCATGGTGTAACCCGGTGCCAAATAGGCTGGCATAACATACATAATCTGAGACAATAAACGCGTTTTCTCGGTAGCACTGTTCACATCTTGCCCTGGGCCTTTTGCTTTCAACGCATTAACAAAACGAGCCATAGCCGCATCATCACTACCTTGGTATCTAGCACCTTGAATGTTACGAGAAATACCGCTTAACCCTGTTCCAAAAATGTAAACGAAGTGTTTGCCGCCAATTGCAGGATAATTTCCATTATCATTAATAACCCTGCTTGTAGGATTCCACAACATATCTCTGCCGTTTTCGCCAGGCAAGTAGCTATCTTCACCAAATGCTATTGCCAAGCGCTCACCGGTTTCCATGTTAATTGCATAACCAGGGAACCAAGACAAACCCGAACTGCTCGACTCAGCATTGCCATTGATATCTTTTGAAGGCGCCCAACGAAGATTAAACTCCTTCATTTGACCTTCCGTAGAATTCGATACTACATCATCTCCCATTTCTAGAACAGCAGCACGAGTCCATTTCGTCTTATCCGGCGTAATTACAAACTCTATACTCGCTATTTCAGACAAAGGATTTTGTGTAGGGGCTGAATTTCCTGACCATGCAAAACCAAAAGTATTTCTGCCATTGGCAGTTTCTTTTTCTCTTCCAACCAAACCATACGGTGCAATTCTACCATTCCAAATCTTTTCGTATGCTTGGTTTGGATCCAAACTTTCTAAAGTCGCAGAAAAAAAGTCATGAATAACCGGGTCGAAACCAGCAGTTCCCACATCGCCTTTACCAGATTGACCTGAACGAATCCAGTTCTGCCATGGGGCAGGGTTAGTTGGTGTTGCTGCTCCATCGTTATCGGCCACAGCCGTTAACCATTGCTTTCCGTTATCTTCCCATTCAACGGACCAACCAATTAAACCATTACTTGGATCAGCAACAGCACTCTCTGAAGGATTATTAGCTTGCTCCACTTCTACTGAGAATCCCCAATCTGCTAATGTTTGATTGGTTGTATTATTTGTGCTTTTTCTACCTTGTACAGACTCAAACTTAACACCGATGGTTGTATCAGCAAAAATGGTATCGTTGGTGGCTTTATTCACCATAAACCAACGGGTATTCTTAGTCATCGAATCCTTCAATCCACTATTTAATGAAGGCTTCAATTCTTGGAATACAAATTCAAACTTTGCATTAGGTATTTTCAAAGGATCAACCACTTTGATTTTAACAGGACCCATACCGGCAACATACTTAGGCTTAGAAGAGAAATTATTGGCCAAAATCTCATCCACAGTCTCCTTAGAGAACTCTAACACGTTTCCACCATTTCCTCTACCAGCCAATCGAGTTAACTCAGGACCACTTCCATAAGAAGTTTGTAACTCGGTTCCGTTATTTTCAGGTTCAGTCTTGTGAGGAATAGCCTTGTAAACCTTGATATTTCTTCTACCAGCTAAGAATTGATTTGGATCAATTTGCAAACTGTCATCCGACAAAATTGCATAACTCAACACCATGTAATAAACCGGTTTGAAATCAACTAGAGTAGTATTGGCTCCTGTCGCAAACAAATCATTCTTAATACTGAAGGTATGTTGTAAGCCTTTATCCGCACCATCCACCTTTTCAACAGGAATTAAGGCTGCTAACTTAGGATCATATACTTTATTGATTACTTGTCCGCGATTGTTCTTCACGTCACACTGGAACAACAATCTTGCTTTATCGATATTGTCTAAATCTCCCGTATTTACTGTAGCATCTTTCAACTGATAAATCATGTAACCTTCAAACTTGTAGGTACGCTCCACATTGTTCGCATCACGATATTTCTCGGAATAATTTTCAACTTTTGGAGAGTTAACATTCAAGAACTTCATTACCAATTCGTTTTCCAACTCTTGAATTTCAATTTCTGGCGCATTAGGTCCGTCCAAAATCTTGAAATTGTTATTAAACAAAACCTGAGCTTTGTCAGATGCCAATTTCAACAAATTCAACGATCCAACAGCACCACCACTGGTAGTTCTAGCCCAAACTACACCTACAGTAATACGTTGAATTTGACCAGGCAATAATGTAAATGGACCTGTAGACTGAATAAAACGTCTATCTCCAGGTCTGTTTCCTGATGATTTCTCAGTCCAATTCTCTCCAGGATAATCTGGATCAGTATCTCCAGGGAACATATATTTAGCTGGTTTGCTACCGCCAAAACCGGTACCACCCCAAGTTACTGTCTGACCACCTAACCATTTACCTTGTAACAAATTATAAAATTCGATCGCCTCACCTGGATTACCACGAATTGGATCGCTATCGTTATTATAATACATAAAGTGGCTCAAGCCAAGTTGGTTACCCGCAGAATCGGTTGGCCCTTCGAAATAGTCAACCCCTACAGTTGGAGGATTTAATCCATATCCAAGTACGCCTTCATCGTCGTCGTCACCATTATAACAGAAACCCAAACTTCTACCAACATCACAACCTACATAGTCATCCGCGTAGTTACCTAAATCGGCATCCACCCATTGACCCATATAACAATCTTTGATGGTAGTGAAACCGCGGTT
>CAZKOM010000015.1:21512-37239 GCA_964554385.1 uncultured Flavobacteriaceae bacterium
CGATAGGCTGACCTTGGGTTTCGTTGTGCACGTTACCTCTATCGTTATACACCCACCAAATAAACATATCTGGCTGACGATCTACACCATTCTCTTCATTGGGTCTGCGATCATCCAAAACAGGGTGTTCACCATCCAAAGGATTGTATAGAAAATCGGCTACAACCTCTTTATATGGAGCCATGTACCAGGCTTCGTTACCCGTCATTTGCGCACGGTTTTTACCCGCTGGCCAATCACGGATACCGGTACTTTGATTTACATATTTACTACTTTCAAAATCCTCCAATTCGTCACGTGTCACTTTCCACATTTTGTCGTAGTTCTTACAACGCACTGGATCTGTGGCCGCAGTAGACGTATCCAAAGGTCCTGGATAAAAATCACTACCACGCTGACGGTAAGTCATCGCCGCTAACTTCAAACTTCCTCCATTATCCTTTCCGCCTATCCAAACTGCACCAGAGAACAATGCGTGTTTTCTAACCGCGTTGGGATCACTGATTTTGGGAATTTCATATTTGGGGTTATTTAAATCCCACCACATATCACCGCCATTCAACAACTTCGTTCTAACGTTGTTTATGTCCAAGTCAACACTCTGCGAAGCAGGTTCGCAAGTATTGGCCATTCCACCGCGACGAGTGGTTTGTTTTGCCCTGCCTTCCACATTCACAATGGGTCTGGCAAATGAAGCTCCAGCGAGCAACAACGACAGTGCAACAAATCCTATTTTTTTCATACCTTTTCTTTCCTAACTTTTTAATTAAAGAATACTTGTAAACCGAAACGCAACGTACGAGGAGCACCCAAATTACCGGTTTGAGAATTTAATAATACACGATATAAATCAACATAACTCTGAGCGTCAATCTGGTTTTTCGCCAATAACTGACCTTGAGGAGAGTTTAAGAATCCGTCATCCTGAGGCTGACCAGTGTAAGGGAATACGCCAACCACATTCATACGATTTGTAATGTTGGACACCAGCAAGAAAGCAGCCATCTTCAAAGGATCTTTGCTTTCACGATTCAAACGGAATTGCTTACGTACTTGAACATCGAACTGTTGGTTCCATGGCAAACGAGCGCCAAAAGGTACACCTTTAATTTGCGCACGGTCTACAGCACCAATCTGAACAGGTCTAGTAGTTGGAGTGTATGGAGTACCTGAATAACTGTTAGAAATTACAGAGAAACTGGTATTCTTGAAAATTTCTTTATTACCCACTTTAGGACCAATGTACATGTTTTGCTTTGTCTTTGGGTCACGTCCACCCAACCAAGCCAAGGTTACCATCAATTTTATATTATGACGGATATCCAATTCTCCCAAAGGAATTACGTTTCTCAAGTTCGGCTGATTGGAGGCAATCAAGGTAGACTGAGAGTTGATGTTTGAACCAGTACCATCGGCAAACTGCATCATGTAAGAAGCATTGAAATTAAATGGACCTGGGATGTTACCTTTTCCACCGATACCAAACATTCTATATTCTGCACGGAAACCGCTAATGGTAGAGAAATCGATGTTACGATAAGTAATGTAGGTTACGGGGTAACCTTGCGTAATTTGATATAAACCAAAGTCATTTCTAACCTCTGTATAGAAGGCTGCTAATTCCAATCCTCTATCTTCCTTAACACCACTTAATTGTTTGAAACCTACTTCGTAATCGGTTTTCAAACGAGGCTTCAAATCACCATTGGAAATAGTATTTCCTTGACGGAATTTCAAGTAGTATAATTCGTCGATACTTAAGAAAGAAGCACCGCTGTTTGGTCTCTGAGCCAATACGTCATAGATAACGTAGAAGGTCTTCTTACGAGGAACCAATGGGAAACTAAAATAAACACGAGGTAATAAATTAACCACCGGCGTAAAATCACGCAAAGATGAAGATTCAATATCTTTCTGATTTGGATTCACCAAATAAGGAGCAATTCTTCCGTTGCTTGTTTGGTTAGCTAAAATTTCAGGGCTCTTTAATTCACTACCATCAGCGTTAAACCAACGATCACCGTTTCTATAACCTAAAATCTTGGTTGGAGCGGTAATGTCGTTTACATACACTTTAAAATTGTCGCCAATATTATCAGGATGCGAAATATCTAAGCCATTGATTGATGTAACTTCAGCTGCTGTACGAATAGGATACAAACTGTATGGATCATCCAATACTAACTGGTTAGCATCATAACGCTCCATACGCAAGCCCAATCGGAAAATCAAATCTTTAAATTGGAATTGGTCTTGCACCCAAGCTGCAGTATATACAGGTTGGAATGCACCTATCATTCTCTTAGAAGGATCGAAGAATTCATTGATAGAAGGCTTACCGTTTAAACGATTTCCCAAATGATCATATCCAAAGTAACTCACATAACTATTACCATTGTTTAACAATTCATCCGCTGTAAACATGTTTAAATCGAAATCACCAGGAGCATAAGAATTAATATCCACAAAGGTTCTTTCGTCAATCTTATTTCCATACACATCGGTTCTACCCTCAGAAATCAATTTTTCACGGAAAGCTTTATCAAACGAAGTCTGAGATGCAGAATTCAACAATCGATTATAACGAACAGTATCGGTGAATACACCGTTTGCGTCATAGCTCAAAATTGGATTAGCCATGTCAAGTTCTAGAATATGGCTATTCATCAACTGACGCATTAAAATCCAAAGATTATTTGCACTTAAGCCATAGCCACGAGAGAACTGTTGCTCATAGTAGAATCCAGCTTGTAAATCATGCGGTGCACGCTCAATTCCATTTTCTGTTTTAGGCTTATACTGCATTTGCCCTTGAGCAAAAACGCTATAACGCTCAGACATAGACTTAGACCAACCCGAAGTAATACCACCTGGAGTAGCATGCAAAGAATACACCGAGTTAGGATTGAAACCATTTAGTAAACCTTGGTTTACTTGAACTTGGTTTGAATTAGCAATCTTTGCTCCTCTTGAAGCAAAATAATCATAAATGTTTTGCGTGTAACGAGCGCGGATAGGGTTTAAATTGCTCGCCTCAAATGTCAATAACGTATCAGCAAATCCTACTTGCTCCCAATAGTTTCTCAATTGCACATAATTGCCATTCTGATCTTGAACAATTCTAGGCTCTTTATTTGGGTTCTGTTGAGGATCGTAGTTAGCATATTGGAAAAAAGCCGTTGGATGCGCAGTGAATTTACCTATGTAACCGTAATCAAAAATATTGTCTAAATGATTCGCATCTCTTCCAAATGAGTACGTATTCTGATATTCCGCACGAATCGTGTAGAAGGCATTTTTAATGCTACTTTCTTTATCGGTCTTGAAATTCTGTACAAACTGGAAATAACCGCGATACGTATTTCCATCGGATCGTGAATTATTCTTGTAGTTCATGATTGAATTAGTAGCTGCTCTACCTCCACCATAAACGTACTGACCGTACAGTGTCATGGTAATCAAACTTGTTGGACGAAATTCCAACTTACCCCATACGTTTGCGCCGTATTGTGCTGAATTAGGACGTGCTTTCAAACGCTCAAAATCATCTTCTCTCAAATACGATGCGCGGTGAACGAATCCATTTGGCGTAAATACCAATGGATCTTGCTCAATTTGATTTAACACATCTTCCTTTACTACATAAACCCCTGTTCTAGTTGGTCCTGGATCTTTTGCATAACTAACTTGAGCATTTGCCACATAGCCCAACTTCACGTATTCGTTTTTCTTGCCTTTATTTTTAACCCAAACAGGTCCTGAAATAAATCCTTCCATCGCGCTAATGCCAAAAGCATCCAAGAATTGAGAAGTATTCATTTCCATCGCAGTGGTGGTTTTTCTAGTAGCACTTCGGGTTGTAGATTGGAAAGCACCCCCGGTTAAGTCACCAACGTTTGCAGGAATACCGCTTATCGTTGCAGCAATTTCCTGAGTTCCCAAGGTTGGAGGAGTAGATCCACCACCGATAATTCTCATACCATCCACAAAATATCCGTTACCGTCTGGTCTTGACCCGCGAATAGATAGACCCGCCGGAGTACTTAAAATAGCCGAATTCGTATTTTCCAACAATCCCACGCCACGGCCTGCAGAATTCAATAATTCATCTTGATTGAAACCAACCCGGTTATTTAATAAATCCACGGGTTTCTTTTGAGTTCTCTTTGCGGTTAATTCAATCACCTGCATCCTTTCTGCCAAGTCAATGGTATATTCTGGATTGTTACCAGCTACCAAATATTTGCTTACTTCAATGGGCGATTGTCCACTCTTAGTCGCTACAATCTTATATTCACCCGGTGTTAAGTTAGGCCACCCCACACGACCATCTGAGTCCGTGGTGTCTGTCGCAACTTCAATGTCGTTTAAAATCATCTTTACCTCGACACCGCTTACGGCCTTACCATTCTGCATCACTTTCGCACGGAAATCCGCAAAATTGGTCTGTGCCGTAGCTACTGTGCTAAGCGCTAGCACTCCTAAACCTAATAGTATTCGTTTCAACATAGTTAGTTTTCCTAAATTTCTTTCATCGATGACTTTGATATAGTTCATCGATAATTTGGCAATTTTACCCAAAAATCAAGGATTTACCAAGAATTTGGGATGGAAAAAATAGGAAATGTTTCTTGACAGGGAACATTTCCATGACAATTAATAGACAAATTTTAAAGTTTACTTGTCCTTAACCCCATAATAATCTAATACTTTCGATAAAATCACTTGAGAGATCTTGCAGTAACTCTCCACTGTCCAACCACCTACATGTGGCGAAAAAATGACATTAGAAAAATGGAGCAACTGATCAAAAGCCGGCAACTGATTAAACGGCGGTTCAATTTCCAAAACATCAGCTGCAAATCCTAAAATCTTTTGTGTTTCCAACCCGGTAACTACCGCCGATGTGTCTACCACTTCACCCCTACTTAAATTCAACAACCAAAAGGGTTTGGAGAAACCATTTACCGTTGAATTATTTATGATAAATCGTGTATCATCCGTTAACGGTACATGCAGTGTAAGCACATCGGCATGTACAAACAAATCGTCCCAAGTACCTTCAAAAATGGCTCCTACTCCGGATTCAAAATTGGCACTTGCCCATGCTCTATCCCATCGAGGAGCAAAACCCATTTTATATTTATCAACGGCAATAATTTGACAGCCAAATACCCGCAATCTTTCCGCAACAGCCGTACCTGTATTTCCATAGCCCAGCACTCCCACCACCATGCTCTTCAACTCCCTGCCCCGATTACCTTCTCTATCCCAAATCCCAGTACGGACCTCCACGTTCCCCTTACCCAAATTGTGCAGCAAACCCAGAATCATCCCAACGGTTTGCTCTCCCACCGCCACCGAATTTGCCTCGCCGGAATTAAAGCAATAAATGCCGTGCTTCTCGGCTGCAGCCAAATCAATATTATCCAGCCCAGCCCCGGCTCTTCCAACCCATTTCAACGTGCCGCTCACTCGAGTAAAAAACGCTTCCGTTAATCGCAATTTACTGCGAACCACCAACCCGGAAATCCCCAATTCCACACAGGTCTCTTCAACCTCCGATGGTTTAATTTCAGGTCGATATATAACGTTTATTCCTGATTGCTTCAGCCCTTCCACCAACGAACCATGTACATCGTCTATAATTAAAACCGAATCCGATAACTGGTTCATGAAATAACAAAATTAATCTCTGAAATTACGTCGGCTTAAATACCAATTGCTCGGCTTATTGGAGTTGGAATCAGAAGAATGCATTGCTTCCACAGCTACGGCCTCTCCCTTTCCTACATTTCCATACCAATGAACTGCCGCCACAGCCAAGGCTTCTGCTACATCCACCGGCAACGTTTTGGCTTCTAGTTCCTTACCTGTAAAATGGTGTTGAATAAAATGCGTATCAAACTTACCCTCCAAAAATGCCGGATGTTGCATTACGAAATCGCCAAACATCAAGGTAGTTTCAATTCCAGTGATTTTATATTCGGCGATGGCTCTGCGCATTCTCGCAATGGCAGCCTCTCTATTTTCACCCCATACAACGAGTTTTGCGAGCATGTTATCGTAATAAATTGGAATTTCCATTCCACTTTCCATGCAATCATCAACCCGAATTCCTGGACCTTGGGGAATTTTGTATGTTTCTACGGTACCCACGTTGGGTAAAAATTGATTGGCTGGGTCTTCTGCACAAATTCGCAACTCAATGGCATGGCCGTTTATAGCAAGATCTTTTTGTTCAAAAGACAACGGCATTCCAAAGGCAACTTGTATTTGCTCTTTTACTAAATCGATTCCGGTTATCATTTCTGTAACGGGATGCTCCACCTGCAAACGGGTATTCATTTCCAAAAAATAAAAAGAATCTCCATCGCCTAATAAAAACTCAACGGTTCCTGCACCTGTGTAATTGCAAGCTCTAGCTACATTCACCGCTGCTTCTCCCATTTTAGCCCTTAATGCTTCGCTCAACACCGCACTGGGCGCCTCCTCCACCAATTTCTGATGCCTACGTTGAATACTGCATTCACGTTCAAATAGATGGCAAACATTCCCGAAGGAATCGGCCATTATCTGAAACTCAATATGCCTGGGTGAACCCACATATTTTTCGATAAAAACACTATCATCGCCAAAAGCACTGCGCGCTTCGTTTTGAGCCATCGTTAGGCTGCTTAAAAAATCTTCTTCTCGTTCAACCACGCGCATTCCTTTTCCGCCACCACCCGCACTGGCTTTCACCAACACAGGGAATCCCACTTCCTTGGCTACCTGCAAGGCAGCATCCGCATCTTTAATCGCTTCGTCTATACCTGGCACCAATGGCACGCCAAACTCTTTTACTGCCTGCTTTGAGGCAATCTTACTGCCCATTACCTCCATGGCGGCGGCAGTAGGGCCTATAAGCACAATACCATTGTCCTTTAAGAGATTTGCAAATTTGGCATTCTCGCTTAAAAATCCGTAACCCGGATGCACCGCTTGCGCCCCCGTCTGCTTACACAATTCCACGATTTTATCCATCCGAAGATAACTATCAGCGCTGGCAGGACCGCCTATGCAATACGCTTCATCTGCATACCGAACGTGCATCGCATTTTTGTCCGCTTCACTATAAATAGCAACGGTTTGAATGCCCATTTCTCTGCAAGTTCTCATTACTCGAATCGCTATTTCTCCTCGGTTGGCAACTAAAATCTTGGTAAACATAGATGCCGCAAATATCGTAAGCATTGCACAAAATATTGCATACCTTCGCAAAGCAATCGCACCGATAGTTTTTTCCGCCTATTCATGTTAGACCATAGCCGAAACTACATTTCACCCAATCAAAATTCAACGCCCAAGTTTCACGGCATCAAAATACTGATCACTTTGATCAAGTCAGAATGGGCCATGGATCTAAAAAAACCTGCGGTAATTGCTGCGGCAGGACTTCAAATCGCGGCTATGGCACTACTGTCCTTTCTAACCCAACCTCACATCACCCCCAAAATCTGGAACAGTTTGTTTTGGTTGGTACTTGTACTGTGCACGTTGCAAGCAGTCTCTAAAAATTTCTTAGGGATCAATCGCGCGCGTTGGATTTATTATAACCAATTAGCATCTCCCACACTAATTCTCTGGTCAAAAATGGTATACGGCATCGTTACTATGCTGATGTTAACCATAATAAATCTGCTATTATTCGGGTTTTTCATGGGCTTCCCCATTCAGCATATTCAAGCCTATTTCACCAACCTTTTATTGGTAACCGCGGGCATTAGTTTTGTATTCACCCTTATTGGCGCAATTGCATCCAAAGCCAATCAAGCAGGCTTCTTGGCACCCGTGCTGAGTTTGCCAGTAATTTTACCCATCATTTTGGTTGGCATGAAAGCATCAAACAAAACCATTAATCCGGTATTGGTGAGCAGCGTTTGGAAAGACATTGCCCTAGTAGGGGCATTAGATTTCCTAATACTGGTTCTCGCTTCCGCGCTGTTCGTTCCCTTGTGGAAGGATTAACCAGAATCTTACATCGGAGAAACAGGAGTAGCCGCCTTCACAGGGGCTTTCTTCGCAGTGGGTTTTGATTCTGTTTTACTATTACTTTGTTTTTTGGTCGAAGGCTTTTTCGATTCTTTTTTACTCGATTTCTTCTTTGAATCCACATTTGCCGAAGGAGTTTCACCAATCCAATCACTCATGGCAAACAATCCCATATCGAAAACTGCATCTTCTTTGTAGCGCTTTAACCAGTCTAACTTCAACGCTTCTTTGGTTTTATCCCCTTTCACCGCATCCATATCCACCGCCAAAGGCATGATGGTATCGGCTACCGTTCGGTATTTAAAATCCTTCAACGGTTTGTCTTGGTTGCGTAAAGCCTCTTGCTGTTTTTCAAACTTCTCCAAATTCAAGGAATACGTGTACGATTTACGCTGCTTAGCCAACTCTTCTGAACGATTTATAACTAATCCAAAATACTCCGATCCGCCTTTTTTCGCATTGGTTTGCTTAATCGCCAATTTTCTGCGGTCTTCCTTGTACGGATTAAATGGACTGTAAACCGCAGAGGGGATTTTATCGTAAGCCAAATGATAATCCATTTCTTTCTCCCCTTGCTCTATTCCGTCATACAAGTCAGGAAGTATCACATCGGGTACTACCCCCATCAACTGCGTAGTTCCTCCATTGATTCGGTAGAATTTTTGAATGGTAACTTTCAATTGACCGTATCCTCGAGGGAATACATCGGTAACTCCTCCTTCTAAAGGCACAAACGTCTGCACAGTGCCTTTACCAAAAGTACTTTTTGTTCCAATGATAATGGCCCGATTATAATCTTGCATTGCCGCTGCCAAAATTTCACTGGCACTCGCACTGTAGGTATTTACCAAAACTACCAAAGGACCACTGTAATTCACAGCAGGGTCTCTGTCCGAATATACTTCCACGCCTCTCGCATCTTTCACTTGAACGATGGGCCCTTGCGGTATGAACAATCCGCCCATATCTATCGCATCCTGCAAACTTCCACCGCCATTATTACGCAAATCCAAAATAATTCCTTTCACACCTGCTTCTTTTAATTTCTCAATTTCCAATCGCACATCCTCACTGGAATGTCTGCCTCTTCCACGAGTTGAAAAATCAGCATAAAAACTAGGCAACTGAATCAATCCCAACGAAAGACCCTGGTAATTGATAATAGCGCTTCTAGCGTAGGTATCTTCAATCACCACAACTTCACGAATAATGGGAATAACCTGAGTTTTTCCGTCGGGCTTTTTCACCGTTAATCGAACTTCCGTGCCCTTTTTGCCACGAATTAATTGAATTGCGTCATCCAATTTCATATCAACCACATCCACTGGCTCCGCCGATCCCTGTGCCACTTTCAAAATTAAATCGCCGGCTTTTAATTCACCCTGACGATAGCTGGCACTACCTGGTACAATTCGCTCAACTTTGATATACCCATCTCTTTCCGTTAAAGTAGCCCCAATACCTTCCAATTTACCGGTCATCCCGATATCGAAATTGTCCTTGTCCTCAGGTGGGAAATACTCAGTATGTGGATCGTAAACTTCAGAAATAGCATTGGCGTACATGGCAATCTGATCTCTGCGATCCATTTTTTTCAACCGCTTAAACCAATCCGCATAGAATTTTTTGGTCTCGTTTCGAGCACCTAATTCCAAAGTGTCATATGGCTTGATTTTACTGGCCGATGCCGAGTCTTTCATCTTCTTTTGACTTTCCATTTTTCTTGAAAGTCGTTCTAGCGACTGAAATTTCAACCAGCGTTTCCAATCCTCAAGCAATGCCGCTTCGTTTACCATGTAATTCTGTGGCTCATCCTCCAACACATATTCTTCGTTGCCATTGTAAACATAGGGTTTGCTCAATTCCGCTTCAATAAACGGCTGGAGCACATCGATACGCTTATGCAGGGTTTGCCAAGTTTGATCAAAAAAATCAAATCTACCTGCTTTAATTTGGTCGTCAATTGAGTATTTATGTGCCGATAACTGTTTTAAATCTTCTTGGGTGAAGAAATGCTTGGTTCTGTCTAATTGACCCAGCAAATTCTCATATACCTTGGCCGACAAACTATCATCTACTTCTTTTGGCTGATAATGAGCATATTGTAAAACACCCATCAGATGGCCAAAAAAACCATCCGAACCTGTTGACTTTTTATTACTACAAAAAACAAATAATGCCAGTACACTGGTGGTGGTGGTTAAGACCACCCAACGATTTAACTTCATAAAAACTACTTAACTATTAACGACGTACTATTTCAAAACTATTTAAAATTCCTTTATTTTCTTATTTCTTAACTTTTGCAGGAGGATTATTCCCTGCCGGGGGTGCTGGTGGCACAGGAGGCTGACCGGGTTTACCCATTGGAGGTGCTCCTGTAGGAGGGTTACCTAGTCCATTGGGGCCAGTTCCGGGCCCGCCGGGCATACCCATACCATTTCCATTCATTCCACCGTTCATTCCTCCGCGCTGTTGTTGCTGTTTTGCCCATTCGCGCATTTTCACTTCGGGATCATCAAAATATTTATCCAATCCCAAGGTTGAAATCCCCTGATCAAACACCAAATCTACGGGTATAGCAGCGGCTTCAATACGTTTTAAATCAGCAGCCAAACCTTCGCGAATATTGCCCATGGATTGTAGCATATCCGCAGCTTTTACCGGATCACCATCTCCCTGCACTTGCAACAAAGATCCTGCTAACACCGCAATTGCACTACGCATTTTCGCTACATTAACCGTGTAATATCCACCTGTTGACGAAGCCGAATAAACAATGGCGCCGCGCTCCAACAAGGTATTAAAGGTTATCATATTCGCTTTGCCGTGAGCGGAAGAAGCACCAAATCGAACACTTCTAAAAACCGACGCCACAAAAGTCACATAGTAATCATCCAATTTTCCACCCAACTCCTTCTTATCAAACAATTCCGTTACCATGTATAATCCAAGCACATCGGCTTTACATTCCTCCAACGCGGAATAATGAACACCCAAAGCCTCGCGAATCGTCTTCGAACTTTTATCACTAGCATTAGATTTATCCGAACCAGACACAACATATTTCACACCCAATCCATGCGCCACTTCATGAAACATCACATTGTTAAAAAACGCATCAAAGGTGATATGTTTCTGCTGTTCCGGCGCAATCACCAATTTCGAAATCGGCACAACAATGTGATCAAACTTCGCTTTCATGGTGTTCTTTAACTGCGACCTACGCGTTCCAAAGTTCTCCTGAATAGTTTCATCGTTCGGTAAATTAACGGCAATAGTTTTGCTGCCCGAATTGCAATCTCCGCCGTAATAAACCACATCAAAAACTGCCAAAGAACTCATAGCTTGTGCTGGCTTTTGCATGGGCGGAAATCCATCTTTTTGGATAATTTCTCCCGCAGCTGAAGCATCCGAACCGCTATTCAAAACCGGCTTGTACTTGGGTTCCACAGGAAGTCCAGCCTGTAAAGAAGGCAACATTGCAACGTACTTCTCCAATCGCTTGCCCCATTCCATGTCACGCACCAAAACATAAGACTCGTACGATGTTTTTTGCCCTGTTAATTTATCTTCATAATTCTCGATTGGACCAATCACGATATCCAAGTGCGACTTTAAACCAAGCCATTGTATATCGCTCATGATATAATCGTCCATCATCAAACCACCGCTACGCATTCGCAAATATTCCGCAAACTCTTTATCCTCACCCTCTATCGCTTGTGCCGCTTCGTTAAGATGCATCACAATTTTCATAATCTCCTTGCGATAGGCTTCGCTATATTTTTGAATAGCATATTGCTGTCCATCGGTGCCTTCCATTGGCATCCCAGGATTAGGCAATTCCATATCCATAGGGTCCATTGGCATAGCATCGGCACCAGGTTTCATTGGTGGTGGCGGCTTTGGCATTTCATACTTTTTAATTAAAGTATAGGGTGAAAGGACATCACGAAGCAACAAAGTGTCTTTTACCAATTTGGTAGTAAATCCTTCTACATAAAATTGAGCACCTGCTGGTTTTACACCATACCCCGAAATAAATGGCTTATCATTATTCAATCGATCCCAGGGACCATAATTGATTGCCGCGAACTTTCGCTGATTGGTATCTTTAATAGACGATAAAAACTCTTCTTTGGGACCGATGGCCTGCTTCCAAAAAATAGCATCGGCATATTCGGCAGCCTTAATCATATGGGTTAAACATTTACGTTCTGCAGCACTTAATAACGACGTATCTGTTGTAAGTGTCACCCTTTTATAAGAAGATAAACGCTGAGCTAATTCCTGAGAGGACATTACAGGTAGCATATCCTTTTTACCTGCAGCCGCACCCTTCGTATCCGTAGTGGAAACCGGTTTACTGCTATTGGTAGCAGGCTTGGATTTTTTAGGTGATTTCGATTGCCCTATACTTGTTGCTGGAAACATTGCTGCGGCAGCAGAAACGCCAACCAAAAACCATTTACTCTTCATAAATTCTTAACTTACAAACCTAATCAGTTTTACCCATAATTTAGAAAATCCCCCATGAAAATAAACGAACATAGTTTTACTTTAATCGGATATTTCGCAAATTCCAAAGACTAATTATCGAACTACACACCCTATTGGCTCTACAAATACCTTAATTTTGACGTCGCAATTAGCGCAGTCATCTTGGAATCACTTAACCCCAATATCTTTTCCAACCTACAAACTTCCATGCCTAATTATGGCGGAAACGTAACCTGTGAAACCGGCAACTTTCCCGTGAGTTTTTTGGAATTATCCAAACCAACCGGTAAGTATGTTTTTCGTTGGATATTGAAATTGGTCTCAAAAATCAGTGCTAAAGGGTTTATTCAATACAGCGGAAATGCTTGTACTCCTGGATTAAACTTTCCAATGATTAACCCACATAGAGGGATTGAACAATTCCAATCTCTTCAATGTGGCGCATTAATTATCAACGTGTTAGGGAATGAAAAACATAAGGATGCCATCCAAATTCCAGCAGACCCATTTATGAATCTAAGCATCCCGAATACTTGGAAATCGCTAGACGATTATCTCTCGGCGATGTCGTCCAAATACCGCGTGCGAAATAAAAAGGTTCTCAGTGTGTCAAAAGCCGTTGAGAAAAAATTGCTCAGTGAACAACCTGCATCGGAGTGGGTTGCTGCCTGTGCCAGATTACTAGGAAAGACGTTAAAGCAAAAAACACTTGCCATTTCACCCAATCTTTCCGAAATGCTATTTAATTTCAGCAGATCATTGAAAGATGATTTCAAAGTTTGGGGGTACTACTATAACAATCAATTGATTGGATTCATTTCGGCAATTACATCCGATAAAAATGTTTTTGCTATGCATTTGGGTATTAACGATGAATTTGCCGAAGAATTTTCCCTGTATCAACGAATGATGATTGATACCATAGGATGGTGTATAGAAAATCAAAAATCTTCCCTGTGCATGGGCAGAACCTCTACTGAAATTAAAAGTACATTGGGTGCAGTTCCTGTAGAAAATAGTTTTCTATTTTACTCCAATAGCAGATTTATTCGAGGCATTGTTAAGTTCTATGCCAAATACATTCACAAACCCAAATCGTATACAATACGGCGACCTTTCAAAGAAATTAGCCAAACACCTGTATTAGAAAATGCGTAATTTGCAATCGGCATGAATTTTAAAATTGTTATAAGATCGGTACAAAATGCCTTGGCGGCCCTAACTCTTAGTAGTTTGATAATAGGTTACACGCAAGCGCAAGACAAAATCAGCAATATACTGCCTTACAATTCGATAGACCTAACAAAAAATAAGGCACAATCGGCATACAGTTTTAGTCCAACCGCTAAATTAGCCTGCCTGCCTGTTGAAGATCAGTGCCGAACTTCTACTTGTTGGAGTTATTCAACGTTGAGCATGTTGGAAAGCGAATTGATTCGATTGGGAAATGGTCAGCATAATTTATCGCAGATGTATGTTGCTCGTTGGGCCTATGTTGAGAAAGCAAAAATGTACTTGCGAATGAACGGCAAACACAACTTTGAGCAAGGGGGTGAAGGCCATGATATTCCTTCCATTATAAAAAAATACGGTATCGTACCCGAAGAGGTGTACACCGGCTTAAAAAATGGAGCCACGAAGCACGATCATGCCGAAATGATCGCCGTTTTAAAAGGTTACATGGAAGCCTTGGTAAAACGCGAGCCCGGCACCTATTCCACCGATTGGATCAAAGGCTTGGAAGGAATTTTGGATGCGTATTTAGGTCCAGTACCCAGTCTTTTTACTTATCAAGGCAAAAGCTATACACCCACCAGTTTTGCTAATTCATTAGGTTTAAATATGGATGATTATGTGGCTTTAACCAGTTTCACGCATCATCTTCCCTACGAGCATTTTCCCATTGAAGTACAAGACAACTGGGCCATGGATCGAGCATGGAATCTCCCCTTAGATGAATTTACGCAAACGGTAAAAGATGCGTTAAACAAAGGCTATACCGTTGCCTGGGCGGCCGATGTAAGCGAAAAAGGATTTTCATTCCGCGATGGATTGGCTTTGGTACCCGAAGACGAGTCTACGATCCAAAAAATTGGAAAAGACAACGCCGGTTTCAACGATGCGGGGGCAGAAAAAAAGAGCAATGCTTTTGCAGAACCCGTAAAAGAAAAGGTAATCACTCCAGAAGTGAGGCAGGAAGCATTTGATAAACAAACCACTACCGATGACCATGGAATGCATATCGTTGGCATGAGTCTGGGCAACGACAACAAGACCTATTTCTTGGTTAAAAACTCTTGGGGAACAGGCAATTATTTGGGTGGATTGTTTTACGTAAGCGAGTCGTATTTCCGCTATAAAACCATTTCTATTATGGTTCATAAAGATGCCTTGCCAAAATCCTTGGCCAAGAAAATCAATTAACATATAAATCGTATCTTTGCGCCACTTTTCAATTATGATTATCGGCGTACCCAAAGAAATTAAAAACAACGAAAATCGCGTTGCACTTACTCCTGCTGGAGCTAGCGAATTGGTAAAACACGGTCATACCGTTTATGTTCAACACACTGCGGGTAATGGCAGTGGTTTCAGCGACGAAGAATACGTTGGCGCGGGTGCTAAAATTCTTCCAACCATCGAGGAAGTGTATGGTATCGCCGAAATGATTATCAAAGTAAAAGAACCTATCGAACAGGAATATGCTTTGATTCGTGAAAACCAGTTATTATTCACCTATTTCCATTTTGCATCGTACGAGCCCCTTACTCATGCAATGATTAAGAGTGGCGCCGTTTGCTTAGCATACGAAACCGTAGAAAAAGCCGATAGAAGCTTACCTTTGTTGGTTCCAATGAGCGAAGTTGCCGGCAGAATGAGTATCCAAGAAGGTGCTAAATACTTAGAAAAACCCATGGGCGGACGCGGCATCTTGTTGGGCGGCGTACCCGGCGTTAAACCTGCAGAAGTAGTGGTTTTAGGCGGCGGTATCGTGGGCACCCAAGCAGCGAAGATGGCTGCCGGTTTAGGTGCAAACGTAACAATTATGGATATTTCCTTGGCCCGTTTACGTCAATTAGACGATATAATGCCTGCCAATGTAGACACCTTAATTTCTAACGAATACAATATTAAAAATGCACTAAAAACTGCTGATTTGGTTATCGGTGGGGTATTGATCCCTGGTGCC
>CAZKOM010000016.1:0-31664 GCA_964554385.1 uncultured Flavobacteriaceae bacterium
TCCACAATCAATATTCCAATCAAAGTAGAAATGAAGCCATTTTTAAAAATGGCCGATGATGCATTTGATAAAGAATTTACTGGTAGTGATAAACCCTGCTCTGGATTACGGTATGATTATAAGGTTCAACGCCAACCGTTAAAAGTAACTGGAAAGGGAAAGACTTTGTATTTGGATCTTAATATGGCGTATGGTTTTCGCGGTGAATATTGTGCTGGCTGCATTATGGAAACCTGCGTAAATCCACCAATTCCCTTTTCTTGCGGTTGGAACGAGTCTTTACGAAGAGTGAATGTAAAGCTTTCTTCCGATATTGAAATTTTAAGCAACTATCGCATCAAATCCACATCGAAGTTTCAAGAATTGAACACTATCGACCCCTGTGCTGTTACGTTTGCAAATATCAATATTAACAATGTATTATTAGGTCAACTTAAACCACAGCTTGGTACTTTCGCCAAAATGATAGACCAAGAGGTGGCAAAACAAGATTTAAAACCCTATGTATTACCTGTTTGGAAAGCCTTACAAGAAGATATTAAAATTGATCAAGTTGGATTTTTACGTTTTCAGCCCCAACAATTGAGCTTGGGAGAGTTAAATATGAATGGAACCCAATTAACATTTTCGATTGGCTTAAAAGCAGCTCCGGTTATTACTCCAGAATCGCAAACCAAATCCCCATCCGCTCTACCAAATTTAAGTCCCTATCAAAAAGGCAGTGGGTTTGAAGTTTACACCGATTTAGCCATGAACTATGATTCATTATCAGCACAAGTATATAGTACTATCAAAAATGAATCATTTGCATTAGGAAAAGAAAAAATACAGGTAACCTATATGAAGTTGTTTCCTGCGAACGAGAAGTTGGGGGTTGAAGTTGGTTTTACCGGTACAAAAAAAGGGGTGTTTTATCTTCTAGGAAATCCAGAATTCGATAGTAAAACGGGTCACCTAAAACTAAAAAATGTTGAATATGACATCGCTACAAAAAACGTTTTAATAAAATCTGCTAAATGGTTGTTGGACGAAACGATAAGGAAAAAACTGGAAGAACAGATGGACTTTGACATGTCAGATGTAGTAAATAGCACAAAAAAATCCATTAATGAATCCTTAAACCAAAAAATGGATTTTGGTGTACAATTAAAAGGTGCTTTAACGGCTTTGGATATTGTAGGTTGGGATATTAACAGTAAGAATCTTGTGGTAAGAGCCAAGACCAAAGGTGATCTTCAAGTAATAGTTAACCAATAATTTAAATACTATTTATTTGCCCATTAAAGGGCTAATGCGTTTTCAAATTGTGTTCATCTTTTTTAGGAAAATCGTTTGTTCAGATTAAATTTCACGATGGAAAACAGCAATAAAAAAGGCTAACTCTGTAGAGTTAGCCTTTTTCGTTATTTGAAGTTTCATTCAATTCAAGAACAACAAATACAATTCTCTGTTCCTTTAAAGATTAAAAAGCTACTTCAAGCAAGCGTTTTAATTACCCAATTTTGGTAATTAAATCTGCAACACGAGCACTATAACCCGTTTCGTTATCGTACCATCCCACCACTTTTACTGTATTACCTATCACTTGAGTTAATTCAGCATCAAAGATACAAGAATGGGTATTTCCTACGATATCGATACTTACAATAGGATCTTCGTTATATTCTAAGATTCCTTTCATTGCACCTTCCGCAGCGGCTTTCATTGCAGCATTTACTTGTTCAGCAGTTGCAGCAGTTTTTAAAGTACAAGTAAAGTCCGTTACCGATCCATCTGGAATTGGAACACGCATTGCGTTACCATTTAATTTTCCTTTTAGGTGAGGTAATACCAATCCAACCGCTTTGGCTGCACCCGTTGATGTAGGAACGATGCTGTAAGCAGCAGCTCTAGCACGACGCAAATCTTTGTGAGGAGCATCGGCTAGGTTTTGATCCGCTGTATACGCGTGAATGGTAGTCATGAACCCTTGTTCAACGCCAAAATTATCGTCCAATACTTTCACCATTGGGGCTAAGCAGTTAGTTGTACAACTTGCGTTAGACATAATTGATTCAGTACCATCAATTACTTCGTCATTAACACCTAGCACAACAGTTTTAACATCCCCTGTTGCAGGAGCAGAAATCACCACTTTTTTAGCACCTGCTTCTAAATGCATTGCCGCTTTTGAAGCATCGGTAAAGATACCGGTACTTTCCAAAACAACGTCTACACCCATAGCTCCCCAAGGCAACGCCTTAGGATCTCTTTCTGCCAACGCTTTAATTTTCTTACCATTAATAATCAAATGTTCGGCATCAGAAGAAACTGTTCCCGGGAACTTTCCGTGAACCGAATCATATTTTAACAAATGTGCTAAGGTAGCATTGTCGGTTAAATCGTTGATGGCTACAACCTCAACGCCGGGTTTGTTGATGAGAAATTTAAAGGCATGACGGCCAATACGGCCAAATCCATTAATTGCTACTTTCATGATATTGTGAGTTTTGGATGATAAATTTTTGCAAAAGTACGATATGTTTTTGGATCAATTATTCCCATATCGATGTAAAAAATCTTGATAGGCTTGTTCAATTCCTACTTCTAAGGTTGTTTTTGGTGTCCAGCCTGTTGAAAATAATCGGGTTGAATCCATTAATTTTCTTGGCGTTCCATTGGGCTTTGTTGTATCAAATACAATTTCTCCTTCAAACCCTACTATTCTGCCAATTAATTTTGCCAAATCACCGATAGTAATGTCTGTACCGTAACCTACGTTTACGAATTGTTTTTCGTTGTAATGGAGCATCAAATACACCAAGGCATTAGCTAAATCATCGGCATATAAAAATTCTCTAAGCGGAGATCCGTCGCCCCAAACAACTACTTGACTATCTTGATTTATTTTGGCTTCGTGAAATTTTCTAATAAGTGCGGGTAAAACGTGTGAGTTTTCTGGGTGATAATTATCATTAGGTCCATACATATTGGTAGGCATAGCCGAAATGAAGTTACAACCGTATTGATCCCTGTAGGATTCACACATTTTTATACCCGTAATTTTTGCGATTGCATATGGCTCATTGGTTGGCTCAAGAAATCCACTTAACAAATAATCTTCCTTCAAAGGCTGAGGAGCCAATTTAGGATAGATGCAAGAAGACCCTAAGAACAATAATTTTTTTACAGAAACCTTATATGCATAATGAATTAAGTTGTTTTGAATCATCAGGTTATCGTATAAAAATTCCGCTCTATACGTATTGTTCGCTAAAATTCCACCCACTTTTGCAGCCGCTACGAAAACGTAATCTGGCTTTTCTTGTAAATAAAATTGCTCAACTTGCTGTTGATTCCTTAAGTCTAATTCGCTAGAGGTTTTGGTTAGAATGTTGGTATATCCCAATTGTTGTAACTCACGAACAATGGCACTACCAACCATTCCTCGATGTCCGGCAACATAAATTTTAGCCGATAATTCCATTATTCGAAGTAGTTTTTAGTTTGAAAACCACCTTCTTTCAGGTAGGTTTCTTTTTGCATTACTTTGATATCGCTTTGCATCATATCCACAACTAGGTCATTCAACGAATGCTTGGGTTTCCAACCTAACTTCTGTTGTGCTTTGGTTGCATCGCCAATCAGTAAATCCACTTCGGTAGGTCTAAAATACTTGGGATCTACAAAGACAACCTCTTGATTTATGGTTAATGCGGGTGCTTTCCCTGTGGCTGCCGTGTATTTAGTTTCGTCAATTGCTGTTACATATCCAACTTCGTTTACACCTTCGCCTTTAAAGCCCAGATTTACACCTACAAAATCGAAACTCATACGCACAAACTCTCTAATTTCCGTGGTTACACCGGTAGCTATTACAAAATCTTCGGCCTTTTCTTGTTGCAAAATCAACCACATAGCTTCTACATAGTCTTTTGCATGTCCCCAATCGCGCTTGGAATTTAAATTTCCTAAATACAATTTGTCTTGCAATCCTAAGGCAATTCTCGCCGCTGCTCTGGTGATTTTTCTAGTTACAAAAGTTTCGCCGCGAATTGGACTTTCGTGGTTAAACAAAATACCGCTACACGCATAAATATCGTAGGCCTCTCTATAGTTTACGGTAATCCAAAAACCATACATTTTAGCAACGGCATATGGACTTCTTGGATAAAATGGAGTAGTTTCTTTTTGAGGTATTTCCTGCACCAAACCATACAATTCCGAAGTTGATGCTTGATAAATTCTCGTCTTTTTAGTTAGGCCTAAAATTCTGATTGCTTCTAATAAACGCAATGTTCCTACTGCATCGCAGTTCGCCGTGTACTCGGGAGTTTCGAAACTTACATGTACGTGAGACATCGCACCCAAATTATAAATTTCATCGGGCTGCACTTCTTGTATAATTCGAATCAAATTGGTTGAGTCCGTCAAATCGCCGTAATGCATTTTAAATTTCGACCCTTCAATATGTGGGTCTTCGTATATATGATCTACCCGATCGGTATTAAATAAAGAACTACGACGCTTGATGCCATGCACCATGTAGCCTTTTTTCAACAGGAACTCAGCTAAATACGCTCCATCTTGTCCGGTAATACCGGTAATTAATGCAACCTTCATTATTTTGCACAAAAATAATCATTTTGACAATGGTACTTGTGGTTACTCATCAAATTTCAGTGCGACTTCGCTATGTTTTGCACGAAATATTTGAAGCCAACCACCGTATTGTCGTAAATATCGTTAATACAGAAGATTTTTTTTCTTGGAATCAGTTACCCGATACCTTAAGTGATTTAGAATCTATTATTTACTATCGGCCATATCCAGATGTCATCTCCAATCAGGAAAGTTCCATTTTTGAACACGCGCGCGATATTGGCTTTACTGGAACTACTTTGGAGATTTTAGGGGTCGGTTTGTTGGAAGAAACTTGTGTTGATGAGCGATGGCGGGATCCGGGATTTGCAGAAATAACTGTGAACACAAAATTTGGATTTGAAAACCGTTGGACTTCAACACTGCCAATACTTTTCCCTGTATCCGATTCCACGTTACAATTTGACCCATTCTCGATGGTTTTCTGGATTTTATCCAGGTACGAAGAATATATCTGGTGGGCTGATGTATTACGGAACAAGAAACAACAAACAGCCAATACCCTAACACTGGCTCATCGTTTTTCTGGATCAACAAGTTATGCTTTTCAACACAAATATTTAAATAAGCCTATTGTAGATTGGGTAAGGCAATATTTATTCGAATTAATCGGCATCAATAAAGAAACGGAAATAGAACTCCGAAAATCAGGGTATAACGTAATTCCAACGGCCGATATTGATATGGTTTTCAAATTTGGCAACCGTCCATTCTTTAGAAATCTCGGGTCTTGGATACATTCGTTTAAAAATCCGGGAATATTATTTGAAAGGCTGCTCTCAATTTATACCAAAAACGATCCGTACAATCCGATTTTCACGGTTGCACCAATTTTAGACATGTACGAATATTCGAAATGCTTTCTGTTGATGAGTAATAAACATGACGCATTCCACAAACAAAATCCTTTGGAGTATTCGGCAGTTAAAGATGTTTTCAGAAAATTTGTTTCTATTCTTGGAGTAAACAAAATAGGTATACATCCTAGTATTGTGGCAGTAAATGCTAATTCAAAAAAAGAGATTGTATCGTATTGGCAAGACGAGATTTCTTTACTGAAATCAACAGCAACTGGTACACTTCCCTATTGTTCACGATTTCACTACCTTTATTTTCAATTTCCTGTTCATTACGAGAGTTTATTATCCCTTGGTATTTCTGAGGACTGGTCGATGGGTTTCCACGATCAAATCGGATTTAGAGCTTCTACTTCGTTTGCATTTCACTGGTTTAATTTAGGGGTAAATGAAACCACAACATTGCGAGTAAATCCCTTTCAAGCTATGGATGTTACTTGTAAAAATTATTTGAACATTAGCAATTATATATCAATCAAATATATTGATTTACTTAAACAAACAATAGAATGTGTAGGGGGCAACTTTATCTTTGTTTTTCATAACGAAAGTGTAAGTGAAAGTAGGCCGTGGAAAGGCTGGAAAAACACCATTTTGGCGTGGGCAAAAATCTAAATTTCATGGATTTAAAAAAGAACATTAAACGATTAAAACGAAATCAGATTAATGATTCTTTATGGAATCAATGCGTAGCTAATAGTCAAGCCAATTTGGGATATGCGCATACTACCTACTTAGATGCAATTTGCGAAAATGAATGGCAAGGTTTGATCTACGGGAACTACGAAGCAGTATTTCCGCTGCCCATTAAAAAACTTGGTGGTTTTTTGCCTTATGTAGTACAACCAAAATTTTGTCAGCAGCTTGGCGTGTTTGGAAAATTGGATGACTGCAGTGAGTCCGATTTTATTAACCATATTCCATGGTACTTTTTAAGAACACGATTACACTTAAACTCCTATTACAAACAACAACAGAAGGAAATTCCACTCCCCTACAAAACAAATTTTATTTTAGATTTAAGTCAACCCGTAGAAATAAATAAAGACGGACAGAAAAACATCAAAGCTGTAAGTCATTTCCAGTATTCTATAAACTGTATCACCGCAATAGAGGTAATTGAACTATACAAACAACGTTGGGGGTCGTTGAATAAAGATATTCATGATGGGGATTACCATCGACTTGAAAATGCAGTAAAAAAACTAGGTTTAATTGAAGACTTCAACCATCAAGAGCTTGGATTTGTGATTGTTTCTGCGCACCCTAACCAGTTAGAAAACGGGAAACGTATGACTATCTCGAAAAACGAAATTTTGGGTGCAGGATTATTTTTAGTTACAACCCAAGGAGAATCTAACTTTGCTCATTTTGTTCTGGGTGCACCCAATGTTCTGATCAAAGAAAGCGAAGGAATTATGCACGGTATTATCAACAAAGCAATTCATACATTTCAGCCTTATTGCAAGTTTTTTGATTTTGAAGGCAGTAGTATTCCAAGTGTTGCTAATTTTTACAAAAAATTCAATCCAAAGGATATACCTTTTCGAATACTTAAAAAAGGACTATAGTTAAATATCTTTGCAAAACCTATGAGTAATCCCTGGATTCAAGCCGCAAGGTTGAGAACATTACCGCTAGCAATTAGTGGAATAATTTTAGGCTGGTCGGTGTCGCTACCATACATGGAAAGCTCTAACCAAGCCTGGTTGATTTTCGGTTTGGCAGTATTAACAGCTGTTTTACTTCAAATTACAAGTAACTATGCCAACGATTACGGCGATTATGAAAAAGGCGTTGATCAAGCAGCCGGGAGAACAGACCGAATGTTGTCTGCCGGAAAAATCAACCCAAACGCAATGAAGACAGCTATTGGATTACTTTCTATAACAACTTTTCTAACTGGATTACTGCTTTTATGGATATCCGGTGTTTTTCAAGATAATCGTGGATGGTTTTTGCTATTTGCGGGAGTACTTGCCATTGGAGCCGCCATTTATTACACTGTTGGTAAAAACGCTTATGGGTATAAAGGGTTGGGCGATATTTTCGTTTTTTTGTTTTTCGGGGTACTAACCGTTATGGGTATGGCATTGTTGTTAAATGTTAAATTATCACCCATTCATGCAGTTGCATCTATTGGAATGGGTTGTTTAAGTACAGCAGTGTTAAATATTAATAACTACAGAGATATAATATCAGATCAAGAAAAAAGTAAAAAAACATTGGCAGTGATTTTAGGAAAGAAGAAAACAATAATATATCAAGGGTTTTTGTTAGTGATTGGTTTATTGAGTATCGTTGGGTCTTTAGTAATTATTCAACACGACTACTTGCAATGGAAAACGTGGATTAGGCCAGATTTTGCTTACACCTTTGGATTGTTTTTTCCATTTTTTGGAACGTTTAGTCAGCAATTTCGATCCTTAAAATCATCCGAACCCGGTGATAGGGAGACGATCAATCCTTTACTTAAGAAGTTATCTCTGTCTGTTTTTGGATTAGTTATTGTGTTTTATTTCATAGTTTCATTTATCACAAGTTAGTGAAGCAAGATCTATGATACTCTCACACAGCAAACATATACTTTCATTTCAAAAACCTGCAAAAACCAGTAGAGGAGAATACATCGAAAAACCAAGTTGGTTGATTCAAATAGGCGACGAAATCAAGCAAGGAACCGGTGAAGCAAGTCCTTTGTGGGATTTAAGTGTAGACGGCAAGACCGATATAGACAAAGAGTTACAAGGATTACCAGAACAAATAAGTGAATCCAACTTATTGGATTTACTTGAATCTTGGGTGCCTGGCAAAGCAGGGGCATTACCTTCACTGCGATTTGCCTTTCATTGTGCTTTTCTTGACTATAAATCAGGAGCTACAGGTGTTTGGGTTGATACGGCGTTCACACAAAAGAATGCTGGAATTCCAATTAATGGGTTGGTTTGGATGAATAGCATTGAAGCGATGGAGGAGGAAGCCAATTTAAAAATTTCACACGGATTCCGTTGTATTAAGTTCAAAGTTGGGGCCTTAGATTTTGATGCAGAATGCAAATTATTAGAGAGAATAAGAGCTAAGCACTCTCCTTTTCATTTAGAAATTCGTTTAGATGCTAATGGTGCATTTTCTGAAGATACCGCCCTTGAGCAATTGAAAGATCTGCAACGATTTGGAATTCATAGCATTGAACAACCAATCAAAGCTGGATTAGAATCAATGGAAAAAGTATGCAGAGAATCGGCCATTGATGTTGCACTCGATGAAGAGTTGATAGGAATAGATCCGAAACTTGGAACTGCGTTGCTACATCGACTAAAACCGCGTTATATTATTTTAAAACCCACTTTGTTGGGCGGCTTGGATTTATGCGATCAATGGATACACTCAGCGGCCATGACTAATTGTGGCTGGTGGAGCACAAGTGCATTGGAAGGTAATATTGGTCTATTTGCAATCGCCCAATGGGTATCACAAAAAACACATATTCCTTATCAAGGCTTAGGAACAGGCTCTTTATTTGTTGAGAATTTTCCTGCTAAAACAGAAGTTAGAGGCGAAAAAATATGGAGAAAGTAATGCTGCCTCAAGATTTTTTAAACATTATCAATTCTCTTTTACCGAGTGATAATGTTAGTGATTTTATTTCCTCATTTTCAGTATCTCCTAAAACCTGTGTACGATTGAATCCGTTTAAAGGTAAAACCATAGCGGAGAATCTCATTGAAAAACAATCGTTACACAGTCAGGATGTTTATTTACTCAAGGATAGACCGTCTTTTATTGGTGATCCTGGATGGCATTGTGGATCCTATTACGTTCAAGAGTTAAATAGCACTCGGGTTGGTGAAATTGTTCGATTATTGCTAGGGAATATTGAACCGGGTTGTGTTGTCTTGGATTTATGCGGAGCTCCGGGTGGAAAATCTACTCATATTTCCTCTGTATTACGAAACGAAGACTTGCTCATTGCCAACGAAGTTATTCAAACTAGAAATCCAATTTTAGTTGAAAACCTTAGCAAGTGGGGGCAGGGTAACTTTATCGTTACTCGGGCCGATGCCTCTGATTTTCATCGTGTTAAAAGTAGCTTTTCAATCATTGCTGCAGATATGCCTTGTAGTGGGGAGGGCATGTTTCGAAAAGATAACAAAGCCATTGGTGAATGGAGTTTAGAGCATGTGAAACTATGTGCGGCAAGACAGCAACGAATTGCGGAAGACATTTGGCCATCGTTAAAACCGGGCGGTTATTTTATTTATTCCACTTGCACCTACAATGATTTAGAAAACGAAAAAAATGTAACCAAACTTTGTGCAGAACTGGGTGGGGAGTTAATTCCACTTCCGGCTATTTTAACGAATGGTTCTGTTTGTTTGAAAGAAAATATGTATCGATTTTATCCGCATTTAACGGATGGAGAAGGGTTTTTTGTTGCCGTTATCCAAAAAACAGCAGATCTATCGAACGAAGACGACAATATTGTAAACGGCGGTAATAAAAGAAAGCTAAAAGAAGGCAAAGCTAAAATGGTGGAACTGCCAGATGTTTTAGGCGATCAATGGTTGGGAACGGAATACAGAGAAGGTGAGAAATACATTTTACGAAAAGGTAAATGGCTAGAAAAACACCCAGATTTATTGCGATTGTTGCCAAAATCCACTTCAGTAGGAATACCTATCGGCCTACATAATAAAAACCTTTGGAAACCATCGGCAGCATTTGATTTATTATGCAACAAACCGCAAGATTATTCTGATTTAGCTGTGGATATTGAGGACGCAATACGCTATTTCCAGCGAGAATTTCTACCCCTAAAACCCAATATCAAAGGTATTGTAGGGTTACGATGGAATGGGTTATCCCTCGGTACCGGTAATGCTGTAAATAATGGTATTAACAATTTATGGCCAAATGCATGGCGCATACTTCAAAAGAATATCGAGGCAAAAACTATTTTGCGCGAGGATTAATGCATTCGCTTAATTCTCTCAATATATCGCATTTCTTTTTCTGTTAAGAATCTCCATTTTCCTCTGCCCAATTTGAGCTTATCAAATTCTCCTAACATGGCACGATCTAATGATGTTACGTCATAACCAAAGTGTTCAAACATACGGCGAACGATTCTGTTTCTACCGCTTTTAATCTCTACACCAAGGACATTCTCTTCGCCTTCTTCTACCCAACCTATTTGCTCGAAAGTCATCCAGCCGTCTTCCAACTCTACCCCTTCAACCCAAGCTAACATGTGCTCTTTCGTTGGTTTTTTATCTAGGGTAGCACGGTATATTTTTTTAATCTCAAAACTCGGGTGCATCAACTTTTGTGAAAGTTCACCATCGTTCGTTAATAGCAATACGCCTGTTGTATTTCTGTCTAATCGGCCTACAGGATATATTCTCTCTTTTCCGGGTAAATCTATCAAATCCAATACGGTTTGTCGACCTTCGGGGTCGGAAGTGGATGTAATATAACCTTTGGGTTTGTTTAATAAAATGTAAACCGGTTTTTCGGGCGTGACTTTTCGGTCTTCAACTTTTACGGAATCGTGCGGTCTAACTTTGGTTCCAAGTTCGGTAACAACCTCACCATTTACCTTTACTAATCCTTGTGAAATTAGCTCATCGGCCTCTCGTCTGCTGCAAATTCCACTATTAGCGATGTATCTGTTTAATCTAACTAAGTCTTCGCCGGCCAGAAGAGATTGCTCCTGTTGTTGTTGAACCTTGCCGAAAGTGCGTCTACTGCCTTTATATCCTTTGGGTGTTTCTTGGAAATTATCTTTCTTCTTAGCGGTTTTGGATTTACTAAAGCCACGATCCGATTTGCCTTCAAATTCTCGTTTACCTCCAAATTCTGGTTTGTTAAATCCTCGGCCTGTGCTTCCGGAATATGAACCGGTTTCTTTTCCAAATCGACTTGGTTTAGAATCATTACGGCTATTGAATCCTCGGTCATTTTTATCAAATCCACCTCGGTCTGAATCACCACGGCCTTTAAAACCTCGGCCACCTCCGGAATTGCGATCACCACGGGGACTGGAACTTCTTTCACCACTACCCCAGCTACCAGTAGATTTTCTAGAACCTTCCCAAGTACCTGATGATTTGTTTTCTCCACCCCAAGATCCGCCACGGGAACTTCCTCCACGATTTGATTCACTTCTTTCCGATCCACCCCTATTTGTACCGTTTCTACTATTAAATCCGCGTTCTTTTTTATCAAATCCACCTCGATCTGAATCTCCTCGGCTATTAAATCCTCGGCCACCACCGGAATTGCGATCATTACGGGGACTTGAACTTCTATCTCCACTGTTCCAGCTTCCCGATGACTTTTTAGGACCTTCCCAGCTACCTGACGATCTGTTTTCTCCACCCCAAGATCCGCCGCGCGAATTTCCTCCACCTCTTGATTCAGTTCTATCTCCTCCGCTACTATTTGTACCGCCTCTGCTATTAAATCCGCGTTCTTTTTTATCAAATCCACCGCGATTAGAATCTCCACGGCCACTGAATCCTCGATCTGATCCCGTTCTTGGAGGTCTATTCTCGTTTCTTGAACTACTAAAACCGGATGTTCTGTTTGAATCAAAACCCTCTGAATTTCTGCGTGGTTCTCTTGGTTTGGATGGTTTGGAATCGAATCCCTTTGAGGGGTTTGAATTTGATTGACTTGAATCTGCTTTTAAGCGATTTCTTTTTTCTCCGGGTTGTCTATTTTTAAACTTTTGACCCCCAGAGTTTTTGTTTTCATTTGTGTTAGGCGACTTCACAGCTGTCTAAAATATTTATACAAAGTTAGCCATAGTTGTACTGAGAATAGTTGTTTTTATCGATTTTAATTAATTCAACCTTACCCTCTTGCAATTCACGATAGCCAAATTCATAGCAACAGTTGGCGATTTCATTGGTTACATGCTTATGAATTTGTGTTAAATAATTAAACTCAAAACCTTTTTTTAGAAGGGTTAATTTGTCGATTTCCGCTTTCCCATTGCTTGTTTTTTCGTATAATTCTTTGAGAATCTGTCTATTTTTTCTGAGCACTGCATTAATTTCTCGAGTGATTTCTTTATCGTTTCGATACGATTTGTTGTGAAAAGCAGAACGACAATTATCGTCACAAAATTTTTTATCCAATCTGCCTTTTAAACGGGATGAACATTCTAAGCACGTATTTTCCATGGCGGTAATTTGGGGGATTTTACAATTGAATTTGCGTTTTCCCCCAAATCTATCACTATTAAAAATTTGCAAATTTTACAAATTACCGGTAATCCAATAATCTTCTTTACGATGTTTAGATGACAAGAAAACTCTCATTTTGAGAGTTCGTGGTAAGGATAATTGCTGAAATTTGATTGGTAGTATTTTCATTTATTGATTCGGTGGTTGACTATCCATTTAGGAATTAAGGGAATTGCTTTTTTCGATTGAATTTTAGACTTAAAAAACATAAACGTTTATAAACGGAAGTAAACATTTACTGTACGAATAGTTTTATTTAAGCTTTTTACTTTTGTATTACTTACAAGTGAAAATGATGGCCACACTTTGTTTGTAAGTAATTTTATTTTAAGTGTTTATAATGTATTAATTTAAGTGTTTATGAAAGTTCTAATTAACTCAGTTCGTCTAGTAGGTAACGTTGGTTTAGCGCCAGAGGTTACAAAGTTTGAAAACGGAAAAGTCCGTGCCAAGGTAAGTCTTGCAACCACAGAAAAAAGTAAAGATCCGGGTGGTTCATGGCAAGAAAGAACAGAATGGCATCGACTGGTAGCATGGGGTAAACTCGCTGATCGTTTTGAAAAAGTTGTAGCAAAAGGTTCAAGACTAGTTGTTGAAGGCAAACTTCAACATCGAAACTTTACAGACAGCGATGGACAAAAGAAATCCTTTTCGGAGGTGGTTGTTTCAGATTTTCTAGTGATCAAAAACAACAAGGCTTCAGACATGGAAAATCTACGTGTAGAAGACGTTCGATTTTAATTCATCGATGAGAAAAGAGGTCACACAGATTTTGTGTGGCCTTCTTTTTAATTGTAGGTAAAACTATGGAGTATTTTTGTATTGTGATTGAATATAATAAGCTTCAATTGAAAAACGGACTTTGCTTCATACATGTTGAAGACAAAAGTCGAACTAGTGTTGTTTTAAACACGCTTTACCGGGTTGGTGCCAGGGATGAAGACGAGGAACGGACTGGATTTGCACATTTATTTGAGCACTTAATGTTCTCTGGCAGTGCCAATGTTCCAGTTTTTGACAAGGAGGTGGAAGAAGCTGGTGGACAGAACAACGCATTTACGAACAACGATTTCACTAATTATTACTTGGTGATGCCGGAGGAAAATGTTGAAACTGCATTTTGGTTGGAGAGTGATCGCATGTTTTCGTTAAACATTAATGCAAATTCTCTTAAAGTTCAACAGGGAGTTGTGGTAGAAGAGTTTAAGCAACGTTGCTATAATGCACCTTTCGGAATGTTATGGCATCATATTCGTAAAGCTTTGTATAAAAAAAGTAGTTACCGTTGGCCAACTATCGGTCTAACGTTTGAGCATATAGAAGAAGCTAGTTTAGAAGATGTACAATCTTTTTACAACAAATACTACTGCCCTTCCAACGCAATTGTTAGTTTAGTGGGAAATATATCTTGGGAGAAGGCCCAAGAATTAGCAGAAAAGTGGTTTGGTAGTATTGAGCCACGTTCAGTTCGTAATACTAACACCTATATTTCTCAGGAAAGATTATCATCGAAGGTTATCGAAGAAACAGACCTATCACCTAACCCTGCTATATTTTTTGTTTGGGAAGGACCATCGGTTAAAAACCTCCAAGACTCACTTTGTATGGAATTGTTTGCGGAATTGCTAGGGGGATCAGATGTGTCTCCACTACAAATTGAACTTGTGAAAAAACAACAGATTTTCAATGCTTCGGAATGTTTTTACCTTAAAGGACTAGATGAGGGAATGTTCATTCTTTATGGGATTTTGAACGATGGTATTTCATTTGAAACGGCCAAAGAGGGCTTGTTTACCGAATTAAACAAACTATACAGCGATATTACCGTTTCTGAACGTTTAACCGGTGTGAAAAACAGAATATTAACGCAATTGCTTGTAGAACGAACGCAACCGATGCAAATCGCTCAGAAGTTGTGCTATTATGAAAATATTGATTCTTTATCCTTAATAAACGAGGAAACCAGAATTTTAGAAAATATCAATACAAATGATATCTTGACTGTATCCAAAAGCGTGCTAAACCCTGAGTCTTTTCAAACCATCCATTACACACCCAAATCACACCCATGAATTTCAGAAGTATAAGACCCGCGCCCATTTCCATATCGGAGTTTCCTATTCCATCACTTAAACCCAGTTTTATTTGTAAAAACATTCCTGCTTTTATTCATAGAACACCTAGTTTAGAGATTGTTCGATTGGAGTTGTTTTGGATGGCAGGCAGCAAGGATGCGTCTGGGCCATTTTTAGCAAATTTGGCTGCGGAAATGTTGTTTTCCGGCAACGATAATATCACAGAAGAAGAGATTATTAAAAAATTGGATTACTACGGCGTTTCCTACTCCATGGATACAAGTGTTTCCACAACTAGTTTATCCTTTCGTTTTCAAAAAAAGCATAGCGACATTGTAATACCATGGGTGTTAAACAATATACGTACAGTTTCTTATCCGGATTTTGAGATAGAAAATGCAATTATGGTTAGAAGGGCTGGCATTGAGAGGCAACAACAAACACCGAAATATTGGAGCAATCGTTTGTCTTTAGAATCATTGTATGGTTTAGAAAATCCACTTTCTCGATTTGGGGAAATTGAACAACTAGAAAAGATTACCTCAGATCAGTTAAATGAGTTTAGAAAAACACACTTGAATATTGGTTCAGCAATGATTTTTTTATCTGGTGACGCAGACGATTCGACCGTTTCGATAATTGAATCCATAATTTCTGAAGACAACTCTTCCGTATTTACACCTAACCCTAAAACCAGTTGTGATTATTCTAGTAAAAATGGCAAAATCATTAAAAAAGGCCTACCGAATGCAAGTCAAGTTAGTTTGCAGATGGTCAAGCATATCATACCTGAAAGCCAAAGAGAAAGACATGTGTTAACTTTGTTAAATTTGGTTTTAGGGGGATATTTCGGCAGTCGTTTAATGCAAGAATTGCGTGAAAAGCAGGGATTAACTTATGGTATTGGGAGTTATTTCAAACCTGCATTTGATGATTTTACTTGGATAATTTCCGGAGAAATGAATTCAGAAAACATGGAAAAAACCCTTGTTGCTATTGATTCTATCCTGATTGATTTAAAAACGAATCTTATTGATTTAGAAGAATTAACAAAGTTAAAACAATATTATTCTGGGGTTTTCCGTTCTGGTTTTGATGGACCTTTCGCTTTGTCAAACAAAGTTCAAAGTAATATTATGAAGCATCAAGATACCAATTACTATGCAACGGTGTTACCAGAAATTTGGTCTATCCATTCAGAAGAAATTCTACAATGTGCAAACAAGTATTTAACCGATAATTCGTTTGTTATTGCATTAGCCGGGAATATTTAAGTTTGAAAATAAAAATCTTACATACCGTTCTGTTTTCATTGATAGCACAAATTGGGCTTGGAATGAATTCTCCTGCTCAGGTAAGTAGGGTTTGTTTAGATAAGTTTACAAACAATTTAACTATTTCATTACAAGTTACTGATTTGGATGCTTGTGGTTCGTTTCAATTTCATCGTGTCTATGGCAGAGAAGATGCTGCGGCCCCATTTGTTTTATTAAAACAAGTTTCTATTCTTAATGTGTCTTTGATCTCAATAACGGTACCGAACAATAAGCGTTGGGAGGTTTTTGTTTCTTCTCATTTTGCTTGTAATGGGATGGATTCATTCAATAGTAATCGAGTACTGGTTGATGATGTAGCTCCCTTGTTGTTTGAACCCGACAGTGTTTCGGTAAATTATTCATCACAAAACTTAGTGGCCGGTTGGACAAAACCTCCAATAAATGACATTAAAGGATTTAGTTTATTTAAAGAAAACAGTGGAACAAACCTTTTGTTAAAAGATACTTTTTCTTTGTTTTACTCCTTTCCAAAATCTACCTTTAACCCTTCCAATTTCGGGACTATTAAGTTCAGTATAGCCGCTTTTGATAGTTGTTTAAATGGTGGTATATTAAGTAGTTATCACACCCCACCTTTTCTAAGTGTTCAAGTTGATCCTAATTATTATTGTTCCAGAAAATGTAGCCTTATATTGAGTCCATATATTGGTTGGACTTCAGATTCCTTTTGGTTGTATCGATTGAATACAAAAACCAATCAATGGAAAATTATTGGGTCTGGTTTATGGTTTGGCGGGTCTCAAGTTATTGTTGATTCAAATTTAGAATTGGACGTAACCTATGATTATTTTTTCCGTTGCAAAAAATTTGGTGCATCCATTACCTCGAGCTCAAACCGAATAGCTATACAACTGCCATCATTATCTAAAGCAAATCCCCCTAACTTAGACAAGGTAAGTGTAACTGGTAATTCTTTAGACATATTAGGCAATTCAGGTCTGCTTAGCCCTGGCTTTTCTTTTGTGCTTGAAAAACGTGGGACTTCCGGTGGCTGGACAAGTTCTACTTCTTTTAATAATTCCGGATCTTCTGTTACAAGTAAAGTTATCAATTACAATGATTTAGCCGTATCGGTAAATTTGGGATATTTTAGATATCGCGTTATAAGAAAAGATAACTGTGGCAATGGTTTTGATACTTCATCAATCCACAGCAATATTTGGTTACGTTATTCGGGTAGCAAATTGTTTTGGAATCGTTATTGGGGCTGGATTTGTGCAACTTGCAGTAATTCTATCACATACAGATTGAATCGATACAATTCTTTTACTAATAATTGGGAAAATGTTGAAGCTTACCAAAACAACGACGACACATTCAAATCAATAATCGGTTTGTGGGAGGGTCCTCAGCGTTTTCGTGTTGAAGCCACGAACAATGAAAACGGAACTTTTTCTATTTCCAATGAACTACTTATTGACTTAGGTTATAACAATAACGTAAAAGACACCCTTCTTATTCCGAGCGCATTTACCCCAACGGGATTAAACCCAATATTTAAAATAAGTAATCCCGCTATTTCTCGGGGAGAGAGTACTTTTGATATTTATAACCGTTGGGGAGAAAAAATTTGGACAGGTGATGCACTTGATGGATGGAATGGTGATGATTTAAGTGGAAATGCAGTTGGAGATGGTGTTTATGTCTATCAGTTTACTGCCGTTTATAGAAATAAAAGAGTTGTAAAATCGGGTTCTGTTTTATTATTAAAATGAGTATAACTGTTTCATTTTCAGGAAGATGTGGCTTTTTAAACAAAGTCAATAGAGATTATTTCAGGGCCCTTGTTAAACGCCTATCTCATACCAATGGCGTGAACGACGTGAATTTAAATTACATCTTTTTATCAGATGAAGAGTTACTAGAAATAAACAGAGAACACTTACAACACGATTATTACACAGATATAATCACTTTTGATTTAAGTGAAAGTGCGTTGGAAGTATTTGGTGAGTTGTACATATCTAAAGACAGGATAAAAGATCACGCAAAAAAATACCAAGTAAGTGAAGAAGAAGAATTGATCCGTGTAATGTCACATGGCTTTCTACATTTGATTGGATTTAACGACAAGTCTGAAGCAGAAGTGATGATGATGAGAAAGGAAGAGGAGCGATGTTTATCTTTGTGGAGGGAAATCAAGAACGTTTCACGGGAAACAATAACTATTTAAAATGGAAATTAATTACGATGTTATCGTCGTGGGTGCTGGGCATGCTGGCTGTGAGGCCGCGCACGCTGCGGCAACCATGGGTTGTTCTGTAATGTTAATTACAATGAACATGGAAACCATTGCGAAAATGAGTTGCAATCCCGCCATGGGTGGAGTTGCAAAAGGACAAATAGTTAGAGAAATCGACGCTTTAGGCGGCATGAGTGGCATTATCACTGATAAAACAATGATACAATTCCGCATGCTTAACCGCTCAAAGGGTGTAGCAATGTGGAGTCCGAGAGCACAATCAGATAGATGGCGCTTTGCAGAAGAATGGAGGCTTCAATTAGAGGGCAATCACAATATAGATTTTTTTCAAGATAGTGTAATAGAACTTCTGTTTCACGGGAAACAACTTAGTGGGGTAAAAACCAGCATGGGTACAACTATTCATGGAAAAACAGTTATATTAACTACAGGTACCTTCTTGAATGGCCTTATACATATTGGTAAAAAGAATTTTGGCGGAGGCCGAATGGGTGAGAAAGCTGCCGTAGGAATAACAGCACAATTAGAAAGCCTCGGATTTGAAGCGGGGAGGATGAAAACAGGCACACCCCCAAGAGTAGATGGACGGTCATTGGATTACAGTAAAATGGAAGAACAAAAGGGAGATGAGCATCCAGAAAAGTTCAGTTTTTCACATGAAACATCTCCTTTAACCAATCAAAGAAGTTGTTATATTACCTACACCAATCAAAATGTACACGACATATTAAGAGAAGGGTTCGAAGATAGTCCAATGTATAACGGCAGTATTACCGGATTAGGTCCTCGATATTGTCCAAGCATTGAAGATAAGATAAACCGTTTCGCTGAAAGAGATCGACATCAAATATTTGTAGAACCAGAAGGTTGGAATACGATTGAAATCTATGTAAACGGATTTAGCACTTCCCTACCAGATCAAATACAAGAAAAAGCTATGAGGCAAATACCTGGATTTGAAAATGTAAAGATTTTCAGACCCGGTTACGCCATCGAGTATGATTTCTTTCAACCAACACAATTAAAACCAAGTCTAGAAACTAAAAACATTGAAAATTTGTTTTTTGCTGGACAAATTAACGGTACCACTGGTTATGAGGAAGCCGCAGCACAAGGCCTAATAGCTGGTATTAACGCGGCCAATAAAGTAAAAGAAAAAGAAGCTCTTATATTGAAGCGAAATGAAGCATACATAGGTGTACTAATCGATGACTTAATAAATAAGGGAACCGAAGAACCTTATCGTATGTTTACATCAAGAGCAGAATATAGAATAAGCTTAAGGCAAGATAATGCAGATGAAAGACTTACACCCATTGGTTATTCAATTGGTTTAGCACAACCAGAAAGATTAGAGAATCTAAATAATAAGAGAATTGAAACTAACAGTATCAAAGAATATTTAAAGAATACAAACATTGAACCTTTTATTGTTGAAGAATATTTAAAAAATAATGGTACTACCAGTATAACGGAAAAAATACGTCTAAATAAAATATTATTACGGCCTGAGGTTGAATTAACGGATATTATACAAATACCACAATATAAAAAAGAACTGCAGCATTATAAAAAGGAAAGTCTAGAACGGGCGTCTATCGAAATAAAATATCAAGCATATATAGATAGAGAAAACGAAACAGCTCAAAAGCTCATTCGATTAGAAGATCTAAAAATTCCAAGTAATTTTGATTATAGTAAAATGGAGTCCATCAGTTTGGAAGGTAGAGAAAAATTAAAAAAAATAAAACCGGAAACCATTGGACAAGCAAAAAGAATATCGGGTGTAAGCGCATCGGATATTCAGGTATTACTAATTCATTTCGGTAGATGACGCTTATATCAAAACGTATTATTTATACATGCTATATACAAGCAATTATAATTGCCACTGTATTTATTTACGGTTGCGGAAATCCTGTTACACCCACGGGTGGTCCAAAAGATACCACAGCACCAAAATTATTAACTATCAAAATTGATTCCACTACTACCGATAAAACAGTTGAACTTAAGTTTAATGAAAATATATCTATTAAGGGTCAAATAGTTATTTCACCGCTCGGTAAAACAACATCTGATGTAAAAAGAAACTCAATTCAAATACAAGTACCAAACACTACACGAACAATATATTTAAAAAATAAAATTACAGACCTTAACGAATCCAATCCATATAACGGTAATAATATATCACTGACCAAAGATTCAGGAAGCATTCAATTAATAAATAAAACCAAAAACACAAAACTTACATTATTTATCGAATCGGATAGTCTTTTATTGCTGCCAAATAATTTAGGTAACTATTACAAATTCGAAAATTTAAAAAAGTATGAAACTACCATTACTATAATAAATAAAGATAATAATAATTACAGTATTGACAAGAATGAAGAATTTTTAAAAATTACATTAGAATCACATAAACTAAGTAATTCTGATACAATAGAGATTAATCATCTCATTCCACAAATAAAGTCCTTTCAGGATAAGAAAGAAATACTTCCAGGAATAATATTGAAAACAAAGAGTATTAGATCCTATACGACTAATGAAAAAAATAAAAATATATTATATCAAAACGATAGTTGCATAGAATATCAGAATATAAAAAATTATACATTAAAACCAGGAAGAGCATACGCTATAACTCATGCGAATGATACCACGTACCTAAGAGAGAAATATAGTACTAATGATAGCGTTATTTCATTAAACTCACCCATTCTATATTCACCAACCGATAAACCGGTAAAAGAAAAAATTTATACTCTCGGTAAACTTAAAATAAATTATACGGATACAAATAATCACTATTACATATACTTAAGAAACAATGATTATCAGTTTCTATTAAACATCACATCAGAAGATTCTATTTATTTGCCTACGGGAAACTACCAATGTATAGCTTCTTTAATTCCATTCGATGAAATCAGTAAAGACTATCAAGATAATATTCTTTTATATCACTTCAAAGAAGATATAATAATCAACAGTAAACTTGAAAACAACTTAATATTACCAAAAAAAGAGTTATTTAATATTGGTATAACATACAGATAAAAGTCTTTTCACGTGAAAACACATTATACCAAAAACGAAGAAATACATAATGGTAATATAAAATCATTTTTATAGGGCAGTTTCTACATAATAAAATTGTATTTATCAAGTCGATAAAATCAAATAATACTCTTCCTAAAACATTATATATCAAATATATATAAATAATTAAAGAAGAAAAAAAACACTATATCTACATATCCACAGAGATATATTACTTATATAATACTATTAATAAATATAATTAGTAAAATATTACTATAGGGATACATTATGACTGTTCAAATCTTATTACTTATAATATTTCGTAAAATTCAGTTGCTCTTAATGGAATTATTTAGATTTGCTACATGATTGAAAGTATAACATTGCTTCAACAGGAAATCGGTAATTATTCTTTTGATAATAATAAAACAGCGGAGACTTTTCGTTTACAATATTTATCGAAAAAAGGTAAAATATCCGTTTTATTGGATGAGTTCAAATTACTTTCTGGGGACAACAAAAAAAACGTAGGTGGGCCATTAAACGTATTAAAAAAACAGGCAGAAGAGATTTGGCAAACACAACGCGAAAAAGAAGAAATTAGCAAACAAACTTCCAATACCAATGCTTTAGATACTAGTTTACCTGTATATCAATATCAACCCGGCAGTCCTCATCCTTTAAAAATAGTTGAAAATGAATTGGTTAATATATTTTCAACATTAGGTTTTGATTTAGCTGAAGGTCCAGAAATTGAGGATGACTATCATAATTTTGGAGCATTAAATTTTGCTGATGATCATCCTGCGAGGGATATGCAAGACACATTTTTTATTGGCGAACATGTATTACGTACTCATACTTCAAGCGTACAAATCCGCGAAATGAAAAAAGGTAAATTACCATTACGTTTAATCATGCCAGGTAGAGTATATAGAAATGAAGCTGTAAGTTCTAGAAGTAATTGTTTTTTTCATCAAATTGAGGGATTATACATTGACGAATCGGTTAGTTTTGCTGATTTAAAACAGACCTTGTATTATTTTGTTCAGCAGTTTTTTGGTGAAGGCACTAGAGTACGGTTTAGGGCTAGTTATTTTCCTTTTACTGAACCAAGTGCTGAAATGGATATATGGGCTGGATTGGATACAGAAGAAAATAAGCGACTTACCAAAGGTACTGGTTGGTTAGAAGTTTTAGGTTGCGGAATGGTACATCCAAATGTGTTAGAGTCTTGTGGTATTGATTCAAAAAAGTATACTGGATTTGCATTTGGAATGGGTATCGATAGAATTACTATGTTACGGTATGGTATCAATGATATTCGCGATTTATTTATTAACGATTTACGATTATTAAATCAGTTTAAAAATTATTAATTTTTGAATAAAAATAAATTATATTTTTTTTCTGATTTTCACCTTGGTATGCCTCAAGGCGAAGTAAGTATTAATCGAGAAAAAAAGATAGTTTGTTTATTAAATTCTGTATCGAGTGATGCACATAGTATATTCCTATTAGGGGATATTTTTGATTTTTGGTTTGAGTATAGAGAAGTTGTACCAAAAGGATATTTTCGGTTATTAAACGCTATCTCAGAATTAACAAATAAAGGAATAAACGTGTTTTTATTCCCAGGAAATCACGATTTGTGGTATGAAAACTATTTAGTGGAATATTGTGGAGTTGAATTTTTGAAAGAACCAACCGAGTTTTACTTTGTAAATAAAAAATTTCATGTTCACCATGGTGATGGTTTGGGACCAGGTGATTATAAATATAAACTATTAAAAAAGGTATTTATACATCCAATTTCTAGATTTATTTTTAGATGGTTACATCCAGATATTGGTGTACGATTTGCTAGGTTTTTGAGTTCTAAAAGCAGATTGTCGCAAGGTACAAAACATGATAAATATTTAGGTGACGATAAAGAATTTTTAACTCAATACTGTCTGAATATTTTAAATAAGCAACAGAAATCAACAGAGTCGCAAAACCAGGTTACCGAGGTTATTAATGAAGTTAGTAGTACATTAAATAGTCACAGTAATAATCCGTTAGTTGTTCAGAAACTAAGTCTCGGAGATTCTGATCAAGGCGGATTTGATAGAAAAAACCAAGGAGACAAACAAAGAATCTGTCAAGGGGATAACCAAGAAAACAATCAAATATTCAATCAAGTTGACGATACGGACCAAGACATTAATGAAATTAACAATTACGGAGAAAAGCAACTTCTCATATTAAAAGATAGTGATAATGTAAAAGTTGATTTCTTTGTTTTCGGACACAGACATTTGGTTTTAGATATTCAGTTAACAGAAAATTCTAGGTATATAAATCTAGGACATTGGCTAGGAAATAGTCATTATGGGGTTTTTGACGGAGTATCATTTAATCTCATTCCCGTTGATTAGATTGTATTCGACAAAAATTTACTTATAGGACTTTATCCTAAAGAAGTAGTCTATTAATTATTTCCTTACTTATTTTTGTATTCTGTTATGTTAGAAAAGTTAGAAGCCGTATACGCTAAGTTTAAAGAGATTGAATTATTATTAAGTAGTCCTGAAGTAGCTTCTGATGTTAAGCGTTTTACTAAATTAAACAAAGAATATAAAGATTTAGAGGAGGTGGTCGCTTCTTATCACGAATACAAAAAGTGGTATTTTGGAATTCAGGAGGCACGTGAAATACTTAAAAATGAAAAAGACAAAGAGTTACGTGACATGGCGAAGGAAGAGTTGGAACTCTTAGAAAGTCAAGAAAAAGAATTAGAGGAAAAAATCAGAATACAATTATTACCAAAAGATCCTGAAGATGCAAAACCGGCTGTAGTGGAGATTAGGTCTGGGACTGGCGGAGATGAGGCCTCTATTTTTGCCGGTGATTTATATCGTATGTATCAGAGGTATTGCGATGCACGTGGATGGAAAATTAATGTTGTAGAGGAAAACGAAGGAACCATGGGCGGCTATTCAAAAGTAGTGTTTGAAGTAGAAGAGCCAGGATCGTATGGAGTTTTGAAATACGAAAGCGGAGTTCATCGAGTTCAGCGAGTGCCGGCAACTGAAAGTCAGGGTAGAATACACACATCCGCGGCGAGTGTTGTTGTAATGCCCGAAGCAGAGGAAGTAGATGTACAATTAAATCCGGCAGATGTAAAAATGGAAACAGCTCGAAGTGGAGGTGCCGGTGGACAGAACGTAAACAAGGTTGAAACCAAGGTTATGTTAACTCACTTACCTACGGGATTGGTTGTTGTTTGTCAGACAGAGAGAAACCAGTTAGGAAACAGAGAAAAAGCGATGAAGATGTTGGCAACGAAGTTGTATGAAATAGAGTATACAAAACACATGGAAGCCATTTCATCCCGCAGAAAAACGTTGGTAAGCACGGGTGACAGAAGTGCAAAGATTAGGACGTACAATTATCCTCAAGGAAGGGTTACGGATCATCGTATTGGATTAACGATGTATAATTTACCTGCAATTGTAAACGGGGACATACAAGAAATACTGAATCAGTTGCAAATCGCTGAAAACGCAGAGCGCATGAAAGAATCTACTCAATAAACGGAGAGTAGAATAGAGATATTATTAAATCAGCGTTTTAAACACCAGCAGCTTCTTGTTTGATGTTTTTATCGCTTCGCTGATGAGGAACAGGTTTTTCTTCAACTTGTTTCACCTTTTTTACGGATGCAGCGTTTGATTTCATGGCTATGTTTGCTTTGTCTACACCAAAGACATGCCAAACCCTCAAATCGTTGTAAAAAACCCTACAAATTGTGGTGAAAACCCGATAAGATGGCGAGTTTCTCGGATGAAATCTAAATGAATTAATGCAGAAATGGGAGTTTTGGTAATATTGGAAGTTAGTTTACATTGAATAAACTATCGAAGAATTCTTTACCGTCTGTATTTAAAAGAAAGTTTGAATACGCTCGTTCTGGGTGAGGCATCATGCCAAATACGTTTTTACCTTCATTGCAGATACCAGCGATATTATCGATGGAACCATTTGGGTTGGTGCTATCATTAATGTTTCCAGTTGCATCGGCATAACGGAAAATAATCTGATTGTTTTTAACCAATTCTGCATGGGTAGAATCGTCGCAATAGAATCGTCCTTCCCCGTGGGCAATAGGAATGCAATAGGCTTTGTCGGTATCTAAAGATCGGTTAATGGCTGTTTGATTTGAACCAGGTTTCAAGTAGACATTTTCACAAATAAACTGTCTATTGGTATTTCTCAATAAGGCGCCAGGCAAAAGACCACTTTCGCAAAGAATTTGAAATCCATTGCAAATACCCATCACAAACCCACCTGCATTTGCGTGGTTTTTAACGCTTTCCATGATGGGAGATAGTTTAGCAATGGCTCCGGTGCGCAAATAATCGCCGTAGGTGAAACCACCTGGTAGGAAAATATGGGTACATCCCTGTAGATCGGTGTCTTTGTGCCACAGCTCAAGGATTGGTTGTGAGGTATAATCGTTTAAAACACGGATTAGGTCTCTATCGCAATTTGAACCTGGAAAAATTACTACACCAATTTTCATAATCTGTGCAAAGGTAGGAAAAAGGGTTTATTCGGTTGTAAAACCCATCTTTATTAATGCATAATGATTTACTGTTGCAATGGGGAAATACACAAAATCTTTGAGGAAATCATCGTGAATAGTATTGTATGTGTTCGTTTTTGAAGAGCTTAAGAAGGTATCGGAAGGCACGGGAGTTGAGATGTTTAGGGTTTCTAAAAAGCGAAAGAACTTCCACAAAACAACCATTGTAAATGCGTTTAACTTTCGTTTTGGGGCAGGTACGTGTAGTTTATCGGCAAGCGATTTAAATAATTTTTCGTAGCTAATATTCTCTGAAACGCACAAGTATCGTTGATTCCATGCATTATTGTCTAACAGGAATAGCATCATTTTTGCCACGTCTTCTACACCCACAAATCCATTACTTCCAGCCGGATAAAAGGGTAATTTTTTCTGTACGGTAGTGTAGATTTGGTGTGCACTGGACGATTTATCACCGTATCCCAATATGATTCCTGGATTTATTACAACAACATCTAAACCTTCTTCTTTCCCTCGCCAAACCTCTAATTCTGCATTGTATTTTGAAACAGCATAGTCGCTATTGTATTTGCTATCGACCCAAACATTATTTTCGGTAATAATTTCGGTTTCTTCGCTTCTTCCAAGTGCAGCAACGGAGGAAACATAAAGAAGTTTTTTAATACCATTATACAAGCAAGTGTTTACAACATTTCTTGTGCCTATAACGTTGGTTTGGTACAGTAGATTTTGGTCCTTTTTATTGAATGAAACGGCTGCTGCACAATGAAAAAACAATTCACAGTTTTCTGAAAGAGCGATTAATTCGTCTGTGTTGTTTAAGTCTCCTTCGATCCATTCCGGCTGCAGGTGTTTTGGCAATTCATAATATTGGTGTATAGAATCGAAGAATTTGATTTTGTTTTTATTTCGATATAAGGATCGCACGGAATATCCGTTTTTAAGGAGTAGGCAGGTTAGATGCGCGCCTACAAATCCTGTTGATCCCGTTATACAGACCTTAATATTTGACATTTCGCTACAAATTACATCAAAATCGGCCATAGATGTACACGTAAACAACAAATCGGAAGTAAGTTTGTAGTATGAAAAAGTTACTCATTCTCAATGGCCCCAATTTGAATTTGTTGGGTCAACGGGAGCCGGAGATATATGGAAAGGAGTCGTTTGAAGAGTATTTGGAAAATTTGCGGAATCGATATTTTGGAATCGGCTTAGAACATTTTCAGTCTAATGTAGAGGGTGTATTTGTATTTTGGTTACAAGAAGCAGAGTATGATGAGACTGTTATGGGGGTGGTGTTAAATGCGGGAGCTTATTCGCACACCTCCATCGCTATTGCTGATGCAATTTTGGCTATGAAAAAGCCGGTGGTTTTGGTGCACATTAGTAACGTCTATGCTCGCGAAATTGAACGGAGAACGGATTTGTTATTGGGGGCTGCAGATGGTTGTATTACCGGATTGGGTTTGTATGGTTACGATTTGGCGTTGCGCTATTTAATGAGTAAAATGCAATAATTATGGGATTAAGACAGGAGAAATTTGCAAAGTTAATTCAGCGTGATTTGGGTGAGTTGTTTACCATCAATAAATCATGGACAGGAGGAGCATTTATAACCATTAGCGAGGTAAATGTGAGCCCCGATTTGGGTTACGTTAAAGTCTATATAAGTTTGTTTAATAACCCTAACAGAGCGGCGATAATGTCCTTATTAGAGGAAAACAACAAAGCGATTCGGCATGCATTAGCTCAAAGATTAAAAAATCAAGTGAGAAAAATCCCGGAGATTGTTTTTTTTGAAGACGACACCATGGATTACGTGGTAAAAATCGAAAAGTTATTTGATTCTTTGAATAACGAAGATAAAAAGGACTAATACGGGCAGATTTTGCTGGGATTGCCGTTTAAAATATCGAGGCGTTATTTTTTTTCTGGAAGTAACCCCAGTGTAGTAAATATTATCACGGGTATTTCTGTGATGGGGTATGCTGTGGGTGCTGCGGGCTTGGTGATTTTAATGAGTGCGTTAAATGGTTTTGAGACCGCGATTTTTTCATCGTATGAATTAACGGATCCTACATGGGTTTTGCGTCCGATAGAAGGAAAATCTAAGTTGGTAAGCAACGACGAATTAGGGGAATTGGGTTCGGCGAGGAAGAAGGCAACCTTTATTTTACGGGATAAGGCGATATTAAAATACGGAGACCAACAGACTGCTTGTGAGGTGGTTGGGGTTGATAGCGGTATTTACAGGCTTTGGAATATGGATACGATTGTGTCTGAGGGAGAGGCTAGAATGTACGATCCGGTACGGGCTGAGCAGAATTACATTTCTGATTTTGCGTGGTTGGGTGAGGGTTTAATTTATCGTTTGGGAGTGGGTACTATTGATGCTCCAATATCCTTAATATCAATGGATAGAGGAAGTTCTGTGATGAGTGCGCAGGCATATAACGAAGTGGCTTTTATTCCTTCTGCGATGTTGCGATTACCAGAGGAGGAAAGTCAAAAGCAAGTATATATACGACTTGAGGCGGCTCAGGAGTTATTCCAAAATGAATCGATTAGCGAAGTTTTTTTTGGGTCATTAAGTGAAGAAGAAATAAAGCAGGTAGGATTGTTTGGAAGGGCGCGAGGGATGGAATTGGTGAGTGGAAGGGAAATGCACAGCATGTTGTATCGGATGTTTAATTCGGAAAAATGGATTTCGTTTGCGATACTTTCCTTTGTTTTGTTGCTAATTACTTTCAATTTAATCGGTGCTTTAAGTTTATTGGTTATTGAGAAACAGCGTGATTTTCGATTGTTTTATCGCTTGGGAATGGGGGAATATGTCATACAGTTTTTGGTATTTATGGAGGGCTTGATGGTGGCATTTGCCGGAACGATTTTGGGTGTTTTATTGGGCGTTGGGTTGGTGTTATTGCAAGATCGATACGGTTGGGTTAAGACTGAGAGCACGTTTACCATGGCCTATCCAGTTGAATTAAGGGTGGAAGACTTGGGATGGATTTCGTTATTAACATTTGTTTTAGGTGGTTTAAGCGCTATTTTACCGTCGATTCGTGCTAAAAAAATAGCTACAACAAATATAATTTTGGACAAGTAACGCATTAATAATGAAGTTTTTACTTATAGGTTTAGGAAATATAGGGGCGGAATATGATGGTACTCGCCACAACATTGGATTTGATGTTGTAGATGCATTGGGAAAGCAGTTTTCGGCTGAATGGAGTGGTGTAAAACATGGAAGTTTGGCTAAGTTTTCTCACCGTGGAAAGCAGATTATCTTGCTAAAGCCGAATACGTACATGAATTTAAGTGGCAAGGCTGTGAGTTACTGGATGCAGCAGGAAAAGATTAAACTAGAGAATATTTTGGTAATTACCGATGATTTGAGCTTGCCATTGGGTAGTTTGCGTATGCGGGGAAAGGGCAGTGATGGTGGACACAATGGGTTAAAAAGTGTGCAACATAGCTTAAGTACAGTGGATTATCCTCGATTACGTTTTGGAATCGGTAATGACTTTGCACAAGGTAGACAAGTGGAGTTTGTATTGGGGCATTGGGGGGAGAGTGAGCGAGAAACTGTTGAAAAAACCATTGAAAAGGCCGCTGATGGTGCGTTGCAATTTTGCACATTGGGTTTGGGTTTTGCCATGAATTTTACAAATACGAATAAAGCATGAATAGGACGATAGAGACGTTGTTTTCGCCAGCGTTGTTTCCGTATTTATCGGAAGGAGTTTCTGGAAAACAAGTAGTAATCATTGATATTTTGCGGGCTACTACAACCATTAGTGTGGCTTTAGACAATGGTTGTAAGGGTATGCTGGCTGTTTCGGGCACAGAAGATTCCGAAGTGTTTCGCGAACGGGGATATTTGTTAGCAGGTGAGCGAAATGGTTATAAGTTGGAGGGTTATGATTTTGGAAATTCTCCTCAAGAGTTTACATCGGAAAAGGTAATGGGAAAATCTATTGTCATTACCACCACCAATGGCACCCAGGCTTTGGTGATGAGCAAGGATGCAGAAAAAATATGGGTATCTTCCTTTTATAATTTAACTGCTACTGTGGATGCGATTGTTGAGTCAGGCTTACCTGTGGTGTTGTTTTGTGCGGGTTGGAAGAATCGTTTTAATTTGGAGGATTCCTTGTTTGCTGGTGCGATGATCGCATTGCTGCAGAAGCGAGGGTTTGAAATAGAGGATGATGCTTCACGGGCGGCACTATCTATGTTTAAGGATGCTGGAGGTGATTTTTTTGGGTATTTGGCGGATGCTAATCATGTACAACGATTTAAATCGATGCATGCGGAGTCGGACCTAGAAGTATGTTTGCAAACGGATGTTAGTAAATTTGCAATAATGGCCCAGATAAGGGAATTTTTATTAAACGATAGAAAGGTTTATGCTGGTGAATTGGTGCAATACGTTTCAGGAAGTGTAAATTTGCAGTAATCGATTGATAAAACAATGAATAGACCGATTCGGGTTTTGGTGGCAAAAGTTGGATTAGATGGCCACGATAGGGGTGCAAAAGTGATTGCATCGGCTTTGCGAGACGAGGGGATGGAAGTTATATATACGGGTTTGCGTCAAACACCCGAGATGGTGGTACAGGCTGCTATTCAAGAAGATGTGGATGTTATCGGGGTTAGTATATTGAGTGGGGCACACAACACAGTTTTTCCAAGAATATTGGATTTATTGAAGGAGAAGGAGATCAACGATGTATTATTAACCGGTGGTGGAATTATTCCGGACAGTGATGTTGAGCATTTAAACGGATTGGGTGTTGCCAAGCTATTTCCTCCAGGTACGGACACTAAAGACATAGCATCGTATATTCGAGAGTGGGTTTCTAATCATCGATCATTTTAATTAAGTTTCTTATGTACAACAATATAATTACTCATAACGAGGATAACATTTTAATCATCACCATCAATCGTGAGAGCAAGTTAAATGCTTTAACCATTGAGACTTTACAGGAAATCAAGCATGCTGTAAATGCGGGAAATGAGGATGACGCCGTTCATGGAATGATTATAACAGGTTCCGGCACTAAAGCTTTTGCCGCGGGGGCAGATATTAGTGAATTTGCGAATTTTTCAGTGGATGAGGCCACAAAAATGAGTGCTAACGGACATGATGTGATGAACGCAATTGAGGAAGGAAACAAGGTTGTTGTAGCTGCTGTAAATGGCTTTGCTTTGGGTGGTGGGTGTGAATTGGCCATGGCTTGTCATCTTCGTGTGGCGAGTAAGAATGCAAAATTTGGCCAGCCAGAAGTGAATTTGGGTGTACCTCCGGGTTATGGAGGCACTCAGCGATTGATCCAATTGGTGGGAAAAGGAAAAGGGTTAGAGTTGTTGTTGACTGCGGATAGTATTGATGCCGATTCTGCTGAGCGTTTTGGTTTGGTAAACAAAGTGGTTGAACAGGAAGTTTTGATGGAAGAGACGAAGGCGTTGGTTGCTAAAATTGCTTCCAAAAGTCCTAGTGCGGTGAATAAGATTTTCAAATGTGTTAACGATTTTTACAAGCCCAATGTTAACGGCATGCAACGCGAAATTTATGAATTTGGCGAAGCGTTTGGTACAAGCGATTTTAAAGAAGGTACAGATGCCTTTATGAACAAACGTA
>CAZKOM010000017.1:0-24466 GCA_964554385.1 uncultured Flavobacteriaceae bacterium
ACTACATCACTAAAGAGCGTAAATCTACTCCCGAGCATATCGTAAAAGGGGAAGGTTTAACTTTTTATGGACCAGAGGAAGCGATTATTGCTTACAACGAAGGTCGCGCTGATTTACATGCAAAGGTTAAATGTAAAGTAACCGTGCGTGAAAACGATCAGTTAGTAACCAAGTTGTTGGATACAACGGTTGGTAGAGTAATTTTCAACCAAGTAGTACCGGAGGAAGTTGGATTCTTGAACGAAGTATTAAAGAAGAAGAATCTTCGTGATATTATTTCTGAAATCATTCGTTTAAGCGGTGTTGCCAAGGCAGCAGACTTCTTGGATAATATCAAAAACTTAGGTTTCCATTACGCATTCCGCGGTGGATTGAGCTTCAACTTGAGCTATGTTCGTATTCCAAAAGAGAAAGAGGAATTAGTGCATAAAGCCATCGAAGAAGTATTGGAGATTCAATCCAATGCCGATATGGGCTTTATTACCAACAACGAACGTTATAATCAAGTAATTGACTTATGGACACGTGTTAATAACCAGTTGGCTCGAATTCTAATCACCGATCTACAAAATGATGTACAAGGGTTTAACCCAATCTATATGATGTTGGATTCTGGTGCTCGTGGATCTAAAGAGCAGATTCGTCAGTTGGGAGGTATGCGTGGATTGATGGCTAAACCTCAGAAGAATACCGGTAATTCCGGTGGGGATACCATTGAAAACCCAATTATTTCAAACTTTAAAGAAGGTTTGAACGTATTGGAATATTTCGTTTCTACACACGGTGCTCGTAAAGGTCTTGCGGATACGGCGTTGAAAACTGCGGATGCAGGTTATTTGACACGAAGATTGCATGACGTTGCCCAGGACGTGGTAATCACAGAGCATGACTGCGGTACCTTGCGTGGTATCAACATGTCGGCGATTATCAATAATGACGAAGTAACAGAATCATTGTACGAGCGTATTTTAGGTCGTACCGCATTGGATGATGTTTATCATCCTCAAACTGGTGAGTTAATTGCAGCTGTTGGAACAGAATTGGATGAGGCCTATGCACAAGCTATTGAAGATGCTGGTGTTGAAGAGGTTGAGATTCGTTCAGTACTTACTTGCGAAACTCTTACTGGTGTTTGTGCTTTGTGCTATGGTAGAAACTTAGCTACGGGTCGCAGAGTAAACGTGGGTGAAGCTGTGGGTGTAATTGCAGCGCAGTCTATCGGTGAACCTGGTACACAGTTAACACTTCGTACGTTCCACACGGGTGGTGCGGCGATGAACATCGCAGCAGAAAATACGTTAGACACGAAATACGATGGTGTTATCAGTTTAGATAGCATGCGTACAGTAACTAAAGTGGAAACAGACGAAAACGGAGAAACCAAAAATACTGAAATCGTATTAGGTCGTTCTGGTGAAGTTAGAATCTTGGAAGCTAAATCTAAGACTGTAATTACTACCTACAACATTCCTTACGGTGCGCATTTGATGGTTAAAGAAGGTCAGAAAGTTAAAAAAGGAGATATCCTTTGTACTTGGGATCCATTTAATACCTTAATTATCTCTGATATCGATGGTACCTTGTCTTTCGAGAACATTGTAGAAGGGGTGAACATGCGTGAAGAAGGGGATGAGCAAACTGGTTTGTCTGAGTTGGTAATTACTGAAACAAAAGATAAAACTCGTACTCCTCAGTTTAAGGTTGACGGTGGTGAAGATAACATCAAGATCTTCAACATGCCTGTAGGTGCTATTTTGGTTTCTAAAGATAAATCTAAGGTTAAGGCCGGTGATATCTTAGCGAAGATTCCACGCAGTGCTACTAGAACCCGAGATATTACGGGTGGTCTTCCACGTGTAACAGAATTATTTGAAGCACGTAATCCATCGAATCCTGCTGTTGTTGCTGAAATCGACGGAGTTGTTACCTACGGTGTTTCTAAACGTGGTAACCAGGAGATTATTATTACATCCAAAGACGGAGAGGTTAAACACTACCAAGTACCATTGTCTAAGCATATTTTGGTACACGATGGAGACTACGTTCGCGCTGGTCAACCATTGAGTGATGGTGCAATTACTCCTCAAGATATTTTGCGCATTGAAGGACCTGCAGCAGTTCAACGATATGTGTTGAATGGAATTCAGGAAGTATATCGCTTACAGGGTGTAAAAATCAACGATAAGCACATTGAAGTAATAGTACGTCAGATGATGCAGAAGATGGAAATTGTGGATCCAGGTGATACACGTTTCTTGGAGAGCGAATTGGTAGACAGATTTACTTTACGTCGCGAAAACGATTGGATTTGGGATAAGAAGGTAGTAACCGATGCAGGTCAGAGTGCAGTGATGCATGCAGGTCAGATTGTAAGTTTGAAAGACTTACGTCAAGAGAACAGCGCCTTGCGTCGTCAAGATATGAGCCCTGTTCAATATCGCGATGCGGTGCCAGCAACTGCTCAGTACGTGTTGCAGGGTATTACCAAGGCTTCATTGGGTACACAGAGCTTTATGAGCGCTGCGTCGTTCCAGGAAACTACTAAAGTATTAAACGAAGCTGCTATTTCGGGTAAAGTAGACGAATTGCGTGGTTTGAAAGAAAACGTAATTGTAGGTCACTTAATCCCAGCCGGTACTGGTATCCGTGCATATGAGCACGTGGTTGCTGGATCGCGCGAGGAATACGATCGTTTGATGGCTACCAAGTTTGCTGATGACGAAGTAGAAACCGAAGCATAATCGATCTCTATTGTTATATAAAAATGGCTACCAATTTGGTAGCCATTTTTTTTTTAAGTTTAATCTAGGAATTAATCCAAAAAAGAATCTTGTTGAGCACGAATAGAACCGGCAGCTTAATGTTGAAATTGTTGATTTAGAATGAACTTTTAAAGCCATAATTGGTAGCAATTGGTTACTACCCGTTGTTATCGGCGACTTTTAATGAACTTAGAAACTAAGTTAACTTTGAATTTGAGTCTGATATAAATTGGAATAATGTCCTTGATCTGCAATCAATGATTCATGGTTTCCTTCCTCTATTATATTTCCTTTTTCCAGTACAATGATTTTATCGGCTTGCGATATTGTACTCAATCGATGCGCAATTACAATAGCAGTTCTTCCTTCCAATAAGCGAGCAATGGCCGCTTGAATTAGCTGTTCAGTTTCTGTATCAATGGAACTGGTGGCCTCATCTAATAAAATGATACGAGGGTTAAAAGCAAGGGCTCGAATAAACGAAATAAGTTGTCTTTGTCCCAAACTTAATGTCATGCCTCGTTCCATTACATTATAATTGAAACCACCGGGTAATTTTTCAATAAATTCGTATGCACCGATAGATTCGGCAGCCGACTTCATTTTGTTCAGGTCAATATCGGGATGGTGCAGTCGGATATTGTCATTAATCGAACCAGAAAACAAGAAAACATCTTGTAGTACCAAGGCAATTTGCTGCCTAACAGACGTAAGGTTTAAATCTTTAACGGATAAATCATCCAATAATATTTCGCCTTTTTGATGGGAGTAAAGCTGATTTACCAATCCGGCAATAGTTGTTTTTCCGCTGCCCGTAGAGCCAACGATGGCAAGTGTTTGACCTGGTTGAATGGTGAAATTGACTCCTTTTAATACCCAATTATCATCGTTGTAAGCGAACCAAACATCTTTAAATTCTATTTTGCCCTGAAAAACGGGAGCCATATTGGGACTGTCGGGTTCTTTGTACTCTGTAGCGTCAATCAGCTCGAAAATTCGCTGAGCCGCTACTACTCCCATTTGAATATTATTAAATCGATCGGCTATTGCTCGAACCGGACGAAAGAACAAGTTGATAAACATGATAAAGGCTGTAAGTTCGCCAAACTGAATATGGGATTGCACCAGTTGTCCTGAACCGTACCAAACAATAAAAGCAAAACATAGAGAAACCAAAACTTCTACTATAGGGAAGAAAATGGCGTAGTAATAGACCGATTTTATATTGGCATCGCGATGGGCTTGGTTTATTTTGTCAAATCGGCGCATTTCTTCTTTTTGCCTGTTGAATAGTTGTACAATTTGCATTCCGGTGATGCGTTCTTGTAAAAATGCGTTTAAGCGTGCAACTTCCGTTCTAACATCTTGGAAAGAATCACGGATACCTTTTCGAAATCGATTGGCTGCGAACAATAATAGGGGCACCACGGAAAGGGATATTAGCGTTAATGTAACATCCATATACAGCATACATCCGAGAATAATAATTATCTGAATTAAATCTCCCGCGATGGTAATAACCCCGGAAGAAAATAAATCGGTGATTGTTTGAATATCCGAGATACTTCTTGTAACAGCTGTTCCCACTGGTGTTTTATCGTAAAAATTAAGTTTTAGTCTAACCAAATGTTCATAGACAAATTGCCGCATTTTAAGGATAACGGATTGCCCAATACTTTCGCCGATATACGAGTTGATAAATCCAAGGGATGCCTGTGCAATCAACCATATGAGAAGTATCAAAGCCCATTTGTCCAACAATTGAAACTGTTTGGGTACAATAACCGAATCGATCATTGTTTTATATAGGTAGGGTTGAAATGCAGTTAAAGCGCTTTGTAGAATGGTTAGGACTACGGCAAAAATCATCCAATTGCGTTGGAATTTCGCTAAAGAGAGCACCCGTTTAAATAAAGTCCATTGTTCTTTTTTGTTGGACTTTTTGCTAGATGGGGTGTTGTTTTTGGAAGGGTTTTCCGAGGATGACATGCTGTTACAAAGGTACAATTTGAACGGGTATAGAAGGGGGTGGTCTAATGGAAATTGTGTAAAACTTTTATTCGGGTTTCAGTTGGTTAGCGCAAGGGTTAAATAGTATTATTGCAGTATGGCCAAACACATTGCCATAGCAGGAAATATAGGTGCTGGTAAAACTACTCTAACCCATTTGCTATCAAAGCACTATGGTTGGGAAATGCAATTAGAGGATATGGATGATAATCCGTATATTTCTGATTTTTATGAAGATATGCAACGTTGGAGTTTTAATCTCCAAGTGTATTTTTTAAATGTACGTTGGCAAAATGTTCAGCGAATTAGAGAGGGTAAGCAAACGGTAATTCAAGATCGTACAATCTATGAGGATGCTCATATTTTTGCTCCCAACTTGCATTCAATGGGGTTGATGAGTACTCGTGATTTTGAAAATTACAAATCCTTATTTGAAAGTATAAGTTCACAAGTGCAAGAACCGGATTTGTTGATTTATTTACGAGCAGGAATACCTAAATTGGTTCACCAAATTCAAATGAGAGGAAGAGATTACGAAGATGCGATTCGTTTAGATTATTTGAAACGATTAAATGAACGTTACGAAGCTTGGATTTCTACTTACAAAGGGAAATTACTTATTTTTAATGTAGACGATATGGATTTTCAGGAAAATGCGGATGATGCATCTGAAATAATCAATAAAGTACAGTCTACCTTAAACGGCTTGTTTTAATCGTCTTTAACACTCTTTTCCTCACATCTTTTTGCGATTTTTGCAAAAGGTTGTAGATGTTAGGGCGTTAATATTTGCGTAAATTCGCAGTTCTATGGATTTTCAGCAAACACATATTCTTTGGTTTTTGTTTTTGTTGTTAATTCCGTTGATCATCCATCTAGTAAATTTCCAACGGACTCGCGTTTTGGCATTTCCCGGAGTTTATCGATTAATACAGCAAATACAAGTTTCTCAGCAACAACGTAAACTTCAGAATTGGTTGATATGGATATGCAGAACGGTGGCGTTAACCTGCATAATTTTAGCTTTCGCCTTGCCAACGTGCAATGATAAAGTTGGCAATAAAAATGATTTTGATCGATATGTTTTAGTGATTGATAATTCTTTATCTGCTTCGGTAAGGAATGATGATGGAATGTCGTTTGAAAAAATGCGTTCGGAGATTCAACAGTTTTTGAAGGAATTACCTCAAGATCATTTGGTTTGTCTTATAACTCAAAGTACTGATGATAACACAGGCTGGTTAACAGCTCAAGAAGTTTCTACGATCGTTGATACCATTACGTGCAGTATTCAATATTCTGGTTGGTTACAATGGAAGTCTCGAGTAGAAAAAGCGATTAAATTGGGGGAATCTAATTTTAATTTAATAAGAAGTCGGACAAAGGTTTTGGTGTTTACGGATCTAGAGCAATCTTCTGCGGTGGGTATTTTAAATAATGGAATCAACCCAAGACAAATGGATAAGTCGTCCATTGACAGAGATACCAATTCTGCACGGAAGAATAGTATTGCTGAGAATGCGGAAGAGTGGCAATTAGTTCGTTATCCTTTGGTTAAAGTAAATAATGTTTCGATTGATACTGCTTTTACGACAGGTGCCGAGGATTCTTCCTCTGTTCCGTCTGTAAAAGTGCGATTAAAAAACTATAGTTCTCAAGTTTCGTCTGTATCTCTAACGTTAAAATCTTCGGGTAAAGTGCTTGGAAATAAGAAAGTGGAAATTGAGGCAGAAGGTTCTTCATTGGTGGAATTGCCGATAAATCTAAAGGATGCAACAGAAAATCGAAATTCTCAAAAAATAAAAGTAGAAGGACAAGGACTTGTAGTAGAAAAGGTAGAGGATGCATATCCATGGGATGATAAATTGTTTATTCACACTGTTCCTGCTTGGAAATTAAAGGTAGGAATAATTGGTAGAAACATTCAATTGGAGCGGATGTTTGCCGTGCAATCGTCTTTGGCTGTTTCTGCCGTGACAAGGCCCATAGTACCTAAACAATTGGCCGAATATCAATCGCTTGTTTTGATAGGATTGGATGGCTTAAATACCAGTGAAATGATGGCTCTCAAAGACTTTATGGATGCTGGCGGCGTGATCTTTCAGTGTTTCAATGATGTGCCTGTGGAGGGAAATGTAACTGTAACTACACCATTTGGGCTGCTAAAAGGAAAAAACAAATCGGAAAAATTTTTACTGGATAAATCAGGATTTGCAAATCCTGTTTTTCGAAATGCCTTTAACGATTTGCCTGATGATGGGACTTCAACTCCGGAGTTTACATATAATTTGCAGTTGTCGAATTTAACAGATTATAATTCGGTTTTGATTGGCGAAAATGGCTCTGCTATGCTTGTGCAGAAAAAATGGGGAACCGGTAGTTATTGGTTATGGGTCAACGCGCTAAATAAAGGCTCTGAAGCATGGATGAGGTCACCTTGGTCTTTGCCTGTGTTTACCGAAATTATTTCGTCTAACAATAAAAACGACAATCCTTTATTTGGTCAAGTGAATTCTTCGGCGGTAGTTAAAATTCCTGGACTTAAACCTAGCAAAGAAAGGTCGGTGTCAATAACCTACTTGGGAACCGAGGGAAATTCAATTTCTACTCAGAAAAACGCGAAGAGTTGGATCAAAGAATGGCAGCAGGATATACTTGGGAATGGGGGTGTTTATTGGGGTACAGAGCCAGATTATTCTGGATTTTACAGTATAGTTTCTTCGGATGAAGGACGGTTGCTTGCTATGAACATAGGAAGAAATGAAAGCGCGTTGAGAGAAATAGAGGATGTAGATTTCATTTCAGAGAAATTGGGAATAATAAATTTTCAACAGGTGGAAACAGGGATGTTGCGCCAAGCAACAGACAAGTCAAATTCACAAAAAACATGGAAGTATTTATTATGGTTTTCTGTGTTCTTTTTGGTCTTGGAGATTGTACTGCAGACGTTTAAAAATAAATCAGTTAAACAAGGATAAATAAAAGTTAAGATTTAACATTGTATTGAAATGAGTCATTCGGTTTTTATAAAAAGTGCTCGATTGTTTTCTCCAGAACACCCATTGCATAGACAGGTAGTAGACATGCTGGTTGTAGATGGTAAATTAAAAGAAATTGGAGAGAATTTAATGTCTTCGGGTCATGAGTATTTAGATATGACGGGTTATTGGGTATCTGCAGGTTGGATAGATCCATTTGGAGTTTGTCCTGACCCTGGAGAGCCTTGGAAAGAAACGATAGTAAGTTATACAAAAGCGGCTCAAATGGGAGGTTTTACCGATGTCTATGCATTGGCTGGTAGCTCGCCGAAACCTGATAATGAATCGGTGATTGCTCAAGTTAAACAGATGGGTGTGAATCAACGCGCAACATTACATCCGCTGGGCTTGGCTACAGTGAATGGTGAGGGTAAAGAGATGGCTGAAGTTGCTGAGATGGCTGCAGTTGGAGCAACTGCATTTTGTGACGGCTTACATCCATCTGCATCTGCGGGCCTTAGACAAAAGTTAATGCAGTATTGCAATTCATTAGGTCTGCTTTTTTTAAGTTATCCTCTGAATAAATCTTTAAGTGCAGATGGGAAAGTTCATGAAGGAACAGTGAATTTGCATTTGGGGATGAAGGGTATTTCAACCATTGCAGAAACCATTGAGTTATCCGTAGATCTACATTTGGCTCAATATAATCAAACTGAGTTGAGAAGTATTGGCATCAGTGCAGCAGAGTCTGTACAGATGATTTCTGCTGCAAAAAAAGCGGGAATGTTAGTAAAAGCGGCTGTGCCTGTTTTGAATTTATTTGCTGTAGATGAGGATGTTTTGGGATTTGATGAAAATCTAAAGGTACTTCCACCGATACGCTCGGAAAAGGACAGAGCCTCTTTAAGACAGTCTGTGATTGATGGAGTAATTGATGCAGTTTTCAGTAATCATCATCCTGAAGATGTGGAAAGTAAGAAAGTTGAATTTGATTATTCTGCCTGGGGTGCAGCAACATTATCTTACATGTTTCCAATGATGTTGGATTCATTAGGTGAGGAATTATTAGACTCCTGGCTGCCAATTCTAACCAAGAAGAATGCTGAGTTTATTGGTGTGAAACCCAATGAAATTAGTGTAGGAGCGGATGCAACGTTTACTTTTTTTAGTACTTCAGAAACAACGGAGATTACAGGTCCTCAAAAGAATGGTTCGATTGCTTGGAATGTACCGTTTATAGGTAAGAAATTATTGGGTAGAGTGAAAGGGACTATGATTCATAGTTGCTATATGGAGGTAAAACATGTTTAATATTCGGAATTTTACGTTTCGCGTACTTCCTTCATATATTCAAGGTTCCTTGGCCGGAGTTTTGATTTTTATTAGTAAACTGGTGGTTTATAAAAGTGGGACGTGGGAGTTTGTATATGCTCCAGCCTTTGGTTTGGTGACCGGTATAGTGCTCATTGTAGCAATGGTAATTGGAACGCAAGGAGATAGGAAGCTATGGGAGGATAATGGAGGTAGTTATTTTTCTATAAGCAACATGGACACTCATACAGGTGGATTTGGTGTTTTTAGTTTTTGGAGAGCATTCGGTAGTTGTATTCGTGTGTTAATGATAGCATTATTGTTTTCGGGTTTGGCTGATTTTGTTTTGATGAATTGGGTGGATGTATCGTTGATTGATCAAACAAAAAATTTGAGGGTTGAGCAAGTTAAAAATACATATGGTGTGCTGGGATTTGATAACGATCAGATAGATTTTGCCATCAGTGAAGTAAAACGAACTGATTTAGGTTCTTTTTCGAATATGATAGTAGAAGTTTCAAATAAACTTTTTGTTAATGGGTTGGTAGGATTGGTTGTGGCAGCATTCTTACGTAGAAAGAAAAATCAACATTGGGTAGATAATTAATTCAATAGTTTGATGAATCGAAATCTTAAGCTAATATCTAGCAATCAAAATCCTTGGTTGAAAGAAGTTCAGTTGTTGATAGATAAAAGCAAAGTTCGACAGACAAGAGGGTTGTTTGTTGTTGAAGGTATTGTTGAAATTAGGACGGCAATTCGTGGAGGATTTAAACTTGTTACGTTGGCTAAGCCTCAGTTTGGAATTGTTTGGGAGGATTTATTAGAACAGATTGAATATCAAGGGGATGCGGAATTTTTGGAGTTGACGAGTCAGCCTTGGGAGAAAATCGTAGTACGTAGAACAGGGGCAAATGCGTTGGCTGTTTTTAAACAGGATAACCGATTTATTAATACTTGGATGCCCAAGAGAGAAGAGTTGTGGTTGGCCGTTGAATCGGTTGAAAAACCAGGAAATTTAGGTGCGATTTTACGAACAGCAGATGCTTCAGGTATACGCGGTGTTTTGGTATGTGAGGGGTTGGTGGATTTATTGCATCCACAGGTAATTCGCAATAGTGTGGGTGCGGTTTTTACTGTACCAATAATTGAGATTTCCAAGGAATTATTGTTAGAAATAGCAACGAATGTAGGAATTCAGCTTTACAGTACTTTTATGGAAAATTCTAAAAGTTGTTATGATGTTGAATTAGGAAAGGGAGGCGTAATTATTGTAGGAACAGAGCATTATGGGGTGTCTGAATTTTGGCGTGGTAAGGTTGAGAATATTCAGATTCCTATGTACGGGCAGGTAGATAGTTTAAACGTATCGGTCGCTTCGGCTTTGTTGATGTATGAAGCAATCAGACAACAAAAATTGGAGATGCTACAATGAAAATTCTAGTTTTAGGTGCGGGTAGGAGTGCTGGTTATTTGATTGAATATTTGGCAGTTAAATGCAAGGAGCGTGGTTGGGAGATGACTGTTTGTGATCAAGATTTTACTCGGTTACAACAATCTTTTAAAATAAACGATAGTGTTAAACTTGAGCCTTTAGATGTAACGGATGAACAGAAACTGCAATCTATTATTACTGAGCATGGTATAGTAGTGAGTCTTTTGCCGCCCTTCTTACATATTATAGTGGCAAAGTTGGCGATCAACTGTGGAGTTTCCGTATTTACTGCATCGTATATATCCCAAGAAATGAGGGATTTGGACTCATTAGCTAAGCAAAAAGGTGTTTTATTGATGAATGAATTGGGTTTGGATCCAGGAATTGATCATTTATCTGCAAATGCGATTTTGGATTCAATAGACCAAGATAATAACAATTTGAGCCCGGCGGAACAATGGAGAATAATATCGTTTGAAAGTCATTGTGGTGGATTGGTTAATCAAGAAGATTGTGTTGGGAATCCTTGGGGGTATAAGTTCTCTTGGAATCCAACCAATGTGATACTAGCTGGTCAAGGGAGTGACAGTATTTATCGTGAGGAAGGAAAGGTTGTAAGCATATCTCCTTTGGAATTATTTGACAAGGCGGAATCAATTAGTATACCCGGTATTGGTAAATTTGATGTATATGCTAATCGAGATAGTTTGGGGTATTCCGCAATTTATGGTTTGGAGAATGCCGATAAATTGTTGCGAGGTACTTTACGAAGAAGCGGGTATTGCAAAGCTTGGCAGCAGCTTGTTTTAGCTAATCTAACAAGTACTCAAATTCGTTTTCCTGATTCAGTAGTCTCTGCCCACAGCGCATTTTCTTATGTAACGGGATTTGCTAATAAACAGGCCTGGTTGGGGCATTTGATTCATGAGAATGTCATCGATTTATCGATTATTGAAAAATTGAATTGGTTACCACTGGGAGATGATGATTACTGGTTTTCAAGAATTGAAACGGATCCGCGTTGGTTTAAAGGTAAAACAGCCGCTCAATTTCTTGAAAGATTACTACTGGTATGTTGGAAGTTAAATGAGCATGATAGGGATGAAGTGGTGATGTATCATCGTATTGTTTTAGTGAATAATTTAGGAGGGAAAAAGATCATAAATTCGAGTTTACAGGTTGTAGGTGAGGGTGGGGATAGGACGGCGATGTCAAAGACTGTGGGTTTGCCTTTAGCAATTGGATTGATTGCCTATTTAGATGGCGATCGGCAAGAAAAAGGTGTAAAACTGCCTTGGGGAACTCGCTGGTATACAAGCATTTTGACAGAATTAGAGCGTTTGGGGGTGTGTTTTTCTGAACAAGTGATTGAGGGGGTTGTCGAAAAATAGAGTTCTTTTAACGAGATTTTCCACAAACACCTGAATATTAGTTAATTTGAATTAAATTTGATTATTATGAAATTCTTGCATCGATCCTTTGGAATTGCCTATGCTCCAATTGCGGTAATTGCTTCGTTGTCAGGGAGTTTGGCGCTTCAGGCTCAGTCGAAAAAACCAACTCCTCCGCCGGCATCTCCTATCGTGATCGATAGTGGTTTTGTAATCCAACAAAAAATCATGGGACATAGCAATTATGTAAATGCGGTTGCATATTCCACTAATGGCAAATTGATGGCTTCGGGAGGTTGGGATAATAGAGTAATCGTATATGAGTTGGATTCTGTAGCTGGGACCGGTAATGCGGTGAAAAATTTCACTGGATATCGGTCAGCAATAACCACATTGGCATTTGACAAAGAAGGTAAATGGCTTGGTAGTGGCTCCAAAGATTTTGGTTTTCGAGTACACGATGTGAATACGGGTGAATTGGTTTTTCGTACTGAAGATCATAAGGATGCTATAACATCGGTTCGATTTGATGGGGTAGGAAAGTATGCTTACACATCGTCCTTGGATGGGACTTTGCGGATGTATGACATAGCTCAGCCATTAAATAACATGAAGCCTAAATTTATCAGTTATGGGAAGCCCATTAATGATTTTTTATTGTCTTCTGGAACTAAGCAATTGTATGTAATTGCTAGTAACTCGGCTGACATCGAGGTAGTTGATTTTGCGAGAACGGTGGTTAGATCGTACAAGGGACATACAGCTGGGGTAACGAGTTTAGATTTAAGTGCCAATAAGAAATTAATGGCTAGCGGTAGTTTGGATAAGACAGTTATTGTTTGGGACGTGGCAACAGGAGCGATTGTTAAGAAGTTTGAAGGACATACTTGGAAGATAAATAGTGTGCATTTCTCAAAAGACGGAAAGTATATTGTTAGTGCTTGTAACGATGGTGAAACACGGGTTTGGAATGTGGAAACAGGTAATTGTGTTGCAATTTTTAAGGGGATTGTTTCTAATGCTCAATGTGCACAATTTTCGCATAATAACCGCAGAATTGCAGTGGCAGGGGCGATGGAAGCTCAAGGTAATAACTACGGTGTTGTGTTATATAAAACCCCAATTGGTTGGCCAGTGGTAAAAGCGCCAAAATCAGGTGTAGGTGGAGTAGGTTCAAGTGGATCAGCTGGAGGAAATAATGCGGGTACTGGAGGTGCTCCAAGTAAAAATGGAACAGGACAAACAGCAACAGGACAGGGTAATGGAACTCAAACAATCACAAATTCGTCTTCAACACCCAAAAAACCAGTTACAAAATACGAGGGAAATGTTTGGCCGCCCCCAGCACCTAAAAAGAAGTAGAGTTTTTCGCGGAGGATTTTCAATTGTAATAATTTAGAAGATGAGAGCGTTGTGTCTTAATTGCATGTCGTACTCCAATTTAAAAAACTGAAATAAACAACCTTAATATTTACTTGAAGCGATTTACTTTTTTGATTTATAAATAATGACAGACGGAATTAACAGCAGTAAGGCTCCTGAGCCAGTGGGATTGTATCCTCACGCAAAACGCGTTGGAAATATGTTGTATTTAAGTGGTGTAGGACCACGAGAGCGTGGAACAAAGAAGATTCCAGGAGTGGAGCTTAATGAGGTAGGTGAAATAGCGAGTTATGACATGGAAACCCAAGTTAGAAGTGTGTTTCAAAATGTTCGTTGGATTTTAGAAGATGCCGGTAGTAGTTGGGATAAAATCGTAGATGTTACGGTGTTTTTAACTAATATGAAGGATGATTTTCCTATCTATAATAAATTATGGGCTGAGTATTTTTCAGAAAATCCACCATGCAGAACTACGCTAGAAATTAATTGCTTGCCTACACCCATTGCCATTGAGTTGAAGGTTTTGGCAACTATCGATTAGTGGCTACAGATAAATAGTCCTCTTAATTAATTGAGTTTACAGATTCAGTCTAAATTAAATAGAGAGGGTTGCGATTCACTTTACTAGATATATAGATTTCTCGGTTGTAGTTAACTTTTGGTAATGATGTTATCCAGTTGAGGTTAAATAGGCAGGTTTACGCCTTTTTTGTTATTCCCTTGGATGGAGTTGATGTATTTTTTTCAGCTTTTCAAAAGAATTTTTGGTATAAACTTGAGTGGCACTCAAATTAGCGTGGCCTAAAATGTCTTTTATTGCTAACAAATTGGCTCCGTTATTGAGCATATGGGTGGCGAAGGAATGTCGTAATACGTGGGGGGACGTTTTCGAAGCATGGGAAAATAACTTGAGATACTTGTTCACGAGTCGGTAAACATAAATGGGGTATAGCTGCTCTCCGTTGGCCCGTTGAAATAGGAATTTGGCTGCAATAGGACTATGGGAATTGGATTTAATTGTGCCATTGTTCTTTAATCCTGTATTTGAATTTTCGATTTTGTTATTCTGACGCGAGAGATAATCTTTAAGCATATCGCTGGTTTCGGGGTGAATTGGAATTAACCTCTCTTTATTGCGTTTACCTAGCACTTTTAGTGAGCCCCGGTAGAAGTCGATATCCGAAACTTTCAAATTGATTAATTCGCTCAATCGCATGCCTGTTGTATAAAATAGCAGTAACAGGAGTCGGTCTCTATCTCCGTTTTCCTGTTCATTCCATGGAAAACGATTAAAGAGGTTCATCAAATCGGTGGCCGGAATATCTTTTACTAGTGTTTTTGGCATTTTAGGAAGCAGGACTTTAGCCATGGGGTCTGAGGTTAAAATCCCATGTTTACGCATGAATTTGAACCAGCCTCTGATAGAAGATATTTTTCGATGAACGGATCTGGGAGTAAGATTTTCTTCTAGCAATTGAGCCATAAAGGATCGGATGATGCTTGATTTAATCTGCGTAGGTTCTGTGATTGCCTCTCCTTCAAGGAAAAGTAAGAATTGCGATAAATCTAATTGGTAGGCTGTAACGGTATGGATCGACATCCGTTTTGTTTTCTCTAAATAAACCAAGTATTGTTGGGATAGTTGCTGCAGCACCGATTCTTGGTTATTCATAGTAGTTTTTGGAAGGCGTTGTTGCTCAAAGTAAACGAAAAAAGCCATCCTTTGGATGGCTTTTTATATACATAAAATATAACTGTACAGCGAATTATCCTACAACCTCTTGAGATTGCATTTTCTGGCGGTAAGCGGCACGAATTTTCTGCATACGCTTGGTGATGCAAGGTTTTTCGAAGGCTTGACGAGAGCGTAATTCTTTAACAACGCCAGTTTTTTCAAACTTTTTCTTGTACTTCTTCAGTGCTTTTTCTAGAGAGTCGCTTTCTTTAACGTTTATAATCAGCATTATACTTTCTTTTTTTAGGGTCACAAAGATAATTTTTTACTTTTTATTTTCCAAAATAATATTACGCTTTTAATACGTTTCGGCTAATTACCAATTTTTGGATTTCGCTAGTTCCTTCACCGATGGTGCACAACTTACAATCACGGTAGAATTTTTCAACGGGAAAATCCTTGGTATAACCGTAACCTCCGAAAATTTGAACCGCTTCATTCGCACATTTAACACTCACTTCAGAAGCATAATATTTTGCCATGGCCGAAACTTTGGTTACGCTTTTTCCTTTATTTTTTAGGTCTGCTGCTTCCAATGTTAATAATTCAGCTGCTTCGATTTGGGTAGCCATATCGGCTAGTTTAAATCCGATGGCTTGGAAGTTGGCAATGGGTTTACCAAATTGTTCACGCTCTTTTGCGTATTTGATACTTGCTTCGTAGGCACCTTTTGCAATGCCTAAAGATAGGGCTGCGATAGAAATTCTGCCACCATCCAATACTTTCATGGCTTGGATGAATCCCTCTCCGATATTTCCGAGGATATTGCTTTCGTGAACGCGACAATCTTCAAAAATCATTTCTGCGGTTTCGCTAGCGCGCATTCCCAATTTGTTTTCCTTTTTTCCACCGCGGAAACCGGGAGTTCCACGTTCTACAACGAAAGTAGTTATACCATGAGAATCCAATAAATCTCCAGTTCTTGCAAGAACTACAGCCACATTTCCGGAGATTCCGTGGGTTATCCAGTTTTTAGCACCGTTTAGTACCCAATGATCACCGTCTTTTTTTGCTACTACCTGCATACGTAACGCATCGGATCCAGTGTTTGCTTCTGTAAGTCCCCAAGCACCAATCCATTCTCCAGTAGCCAATTTTGGTAACCAACGCTTCTTTTGTTCTTCGTTACCAAATTGCAAAATATGACCGGTACATAAACTGTTGTGAGCAGCCATACTTAATGCAACGGAGCCGCAAACTTTGCCTAATTCTTCTATAGCAGCTACATATTCAAAGTAGGAGAGTCCGGATCCACCGTATTCTTCGGGGACCAATACCCCTAATAATCCCAATTCCCCTAAACCTTTCATGGTGTCTATTGGGAATTCTTGACTTTCATCCCAAATCATGACGTTGGGTCTGATGTGTTTTTCTGCGAAATCTCTCACAGTATTACGCACCATTTGTACGCTTTCGTTCTCGGCAAAATTCATCATACTAATAAGCGAAACAAATTTACGGCCAGAGGGTTTGAAAATTCAACAAATTCAATTGAAACCTTGTTAATCTTCTTTGTTTTTCGACAAATAGGGCCATAATCTTTGTAAATGGAGCGATGGTATGCCTTGTATCAATAAAAGTTCTTCCGCAGTTGGTTTAGGATGAGCTTGATAATAGGCGAAAATGATTTTGGCATACTTGGATCCGATATAAGGATGTTGGTATAATTCTTTCCAGGTTGATTGGCTTGAAATTTTTCGAATAACTCCGATGGATGGTGTGGGACTGAGTTTTTTGATTGCCACAATCTTTATAAAAGTATCCAGTTTGGGTATTTCTTGTATTTGATTAAGGTTTTGAAATCCCCCCAGTCTGTCGCGGTATTTTTTAATGCTGTACCAGTGTTTTTTTGAAAATCCAGGAATATTGAACCATTGAAGACTGTCATTTGGGTTGAAATCAACAAGTTTCGGTGTTTGATTTTCGTACGTTGATAGTAATTCGGATTGGATCTGAATTGAATCTTTTTGCAATTTTTGCAACAATAGATTTCGATTTTTTTGCGATTCTCCCCAAAGAATTTGCAATAATTGATACGCCATTTTCGGTGAAATTGGCTTGTTGGGGTTGGGTTTAATATAGTTGCTGGAACGATTGTAGGTGTTGTTGGAATACGAATATGGACCGTATTTGTGTTTTTCTTGATCTTTGTTGTAGTCTGTTTTCCTCGTGTTGAATTTGGGTTCCTTACTGTAAGTAGTTGATTTCCTTTTGTTATTGTTAGTACTCCAAAGAATGGAGCTAGAAGATGATCGGGTGTGGCAATTTTTGATAAAAACAATTGTGGCGACCGAGGTCGCCACAATGAATAGGTTTTGAAAAGGTTTTTTTCGCATTGGTTTCATTGCCCTGTGGCAACAACCAAATTATGCGAAGGCTGCTAATTTTTCTTGGCGATATTCGCCAGCATCCAATTTGGATTTGATAGATTTAAATGCGTTAAGCGTGTATTCAACATCTTCCAAGCTATGCACTGCTGTAGGAATCAATCGCAACATGATTACACCTTTTGGTACAACGGGATAAACTACTATACTACAGAAAATGTTATAGTTTTCACGTAAGTCGTGGGTTAGGTGAGTTGCTTCGGGTATAGTTCCATTCAGTAAAACAGGGGTTACTGGAGTTGTAGTAATGCCAATGTTAAAGCCAGCTTCACGTAATCCGTTTTGCAATGCATTCACAATCGTCCATAATTTTTCTTTCAATTCTGGACGGGTTCTGATTAACTCTAATCGTTTCAAAGAACCAATTACCAACGGCATAGGTAATGCTTTGGCATAAATCTGAGAACGCAAGTTGTATCGTAAGAATTTAATCACATGTGGCTCGGAGGCAATAAATGCACCGATACCAGCCATAGACTTAGCAAAGGTGGAAAAAATTATATCTACTCCATCGGTGCAATCTTGTTCTTCGGCAGTTCCAGCACCTTTTTTACCCATGGTTCCGAATCCGTGGGCATCATCAACAAATAAACGGAAATTATATTTCGACTTAAGCGCTGCAATTTCTTTCAATTTGCCTTGAGATCCGCTCATCCCGAAAACTCCTTCGGTGATAACCAAAATACCACCACCAGTTTGTTCTACTAATTTGGTAGCACGTTTTAGTTGTTGTTCTAAGCTCTCTACGTTGTTGTGGGCAAATACAAATCGTTTTCCCATATGCAAACGAACTCCATCGATGATACATGCATGCGACTCGGCATCGTACACAATAACATCATGTCTATCCACCAAAGCATCGATTGCACTTAATACCCCTTGGTAGCCAAAGTTCAATAGGATTGCTTCGGGTTTACCTACAAAAGCAGCCAATTCCTGCTCTAATTGTTCATGGTAGTTTGAATTACCACTCATCATACGGGCACCCATAGGGTAAGCCATACCAAATTGCTTTGCAGCGTCTGCATCGGCTTGCATAACTTCGGGGTGATTGGCCAAACCTAAGTAGTTGTTCAAACTCCAGTTTAGTCGTTCTCTACCGCGGAAAACCATTTTTGGACCAATAGGACCTTCTAATTTGGGAAAAGTGTAATAACCGTGAGCGTCATCGGCGTGCATTCCCAAAGGACCCATCCGATCGTGAAGTTTCTCAAAAATATCTTTCATGATGTAGTGGCGTAACGTATTTGTTACTGCAAAATTAGCAAGATTTTGTGTTTGTTACGTGCCGATGATAAAAACACAAGGCGATTTGCCCAAAATAATGTTCATTTTTTTCCAATCGGATAACGATTTTGTTTTAATCCATTCGTCTGCGGTATGAAGTTGATAGCCAATGCACAGAGCAGTTTGCGGAGGGAATTGCTTTATTAACCATTGAAAAAATTTATCGGACCGATAGGGGGCTTCAATGAAAATATGGCTATGATTTTTGGGGTAATTCTTCCATAATGTAGATAACAACTGTTTTTGTTGGTCGTCTTTCACTGGTGGATATCCATGAAACGTGAAGGATTGACCGTTTAAACCGCTGCCCGCCAACGTGATAAGTAACGAATTGGGGCCAGGGATCACGCGTACATTCCAATTTCTAATTTGGGCAAATTTCACAGCTAAATTGCCGGGGTCAGCGATACACGGCATACCGGCTTCGGAGCATAGTCCGAGTTTCCCTGTAGGATGCACGTTAACCCATTGCGATAATTGCTGCTCTAGTTCTTTTTGCGATGTATGCTCATTGAGTTCAATAATCGTTAGTTCGGGAATGTTGATTCCCAATTTCAACGAAGACAGAAATCGTCTAAGGGTTCTTGCCTCTTCGGCCACCCAGGTGGTAATGGTTTGTATTTCTTTAAGGTACTCATCGGTAAGCATCCAAGCATTGCTGCGTTCGCCGATGGGTAAAGGGAAAAGGATTAATTCCGGATTCTGGGGAGTGACGATATTCGTAAAATCCATGTTTTTACTCGGTATTTGCGTTGTTAAAGGTAGATTTGAATAATACTGTAATTGTAGCAGAAGATGCTAGGTTATTGACTATGAGTTTTGAGGTGCTATCTATCGCTTTTGGTTGGGCTCTGATGGTGTTTGATTGACTTGGGATTTTGGTTTGAAGTTCAAACTTAGACGAAAATTTATGGAATTCTGTCAAGAGATTGTCAACAGTTAGGGTTGGGGCGATCACTATGCGTACTTTTGCATTGTGAGTTTTGTAAATAAACTAAAAGAGCGCTGGAAAGTGCAAAGTGCCACTCAGGTTTGGCTGATTTTATTGGTGTTTGCGCTTACTGGTTTTTCGGTAATGTTTTTAAAGCGGATTTTTCGTTCTTGGCCTATCCATGAGGCTTGGTGGTTTGATATGGCCTATTATATACTGATTTTACCCATTTACAATTTGTTGTTGTTGATTTATGGGGCGATTTTTGGGCAGGCACGGTATTTTTGGGAATTTGAAAAACGCTTTTTCGCACGCATTGTTTCTTTGTTTAGCGGTAAAAAATAATTGTTTATGGCAATCACACAAGAAAGTGTATTAGCGGCGTTGTCGCACGTGGATGATCCTGATTTAAAGAAAGATTTGGTTACCCTGAATATGATTCAGGATTTGGAAATTGGCGATACCATCTCGTTTACTTTGGTATTAACTACGCCGGCATGCCCCATGAAAGATATGTTGGTGAATGCTTGCAAGACGGCTATTAGAGTGATGGTTGATCCTCAAATTGCGGTGAATATCGCGGTAAGTTCTCAAGTGCAGCGGAGTTTACAAGGGGATCAAATTTTGCCTGGGGTTAAACACGTAATAGCGGTTGCTTCGGGTAAGGGTGGTGTTGGAAAGAGCACACTTAGCGCGGGGTTGGCATTTTCTTTGGCTCATTTGGGCGCGAAAGTGGGATACTTGGATGCAGATATTTACGGTCCTTCAGCCCCCACTATTTTTGGAACCACGGAAGCGCCTCACATGGTGCAACGAGGCGACAAGCAAATTATGGTTCCCGTAGAGGTGCATGGTATGAAAATGCTAAGCATTGGATTGATGACCGCCCGTGGGCAAGCTGTTGTATGGCGTGGCCCTATGGTTGCATCGGCATTTAAGCAGTTTGTGCAAGATGCGGCATGGGACGATTTGGATTATTTAATCATCGATTTGCCTCCCGGAACAGGAGATGTTCAATTGAGTTTGGTGCAAACCGTACCGTTAACGGGTGTAGTATTGGTTACCACGCCACAGGAGGTAGCATTGAGCGATGCACGTAGGGCATTGGGAATGTTTTCGATGGAGCAAATAGCGAAACCGTTGTTAGGCGTAGTGGAGAATATGAGTTATTTCACTCCCGATGACGCTCCAGATAAAAAATATCGATTGTTTGGCGAAGGCGGCGGAAAACAAATCAGCGAAGAATATAGCCTGCCATTTTTAGGGGAGATTCCGTTGAATCCTGAGTTGATGTCGGCCATGGATACGGGTAAAATTACTCCCGATTCTCCATTGTTACAGCCTTTCCACGCGGTAGCTGCTGCGGTAGCTCAACAGGTTAGTATCTTACAGTCGAAGTAGTTTTTTTAAGTATTTCCTGTTCGATATCTCGGAGCTAAGTGGTTGTTATTTAGGTGTTTGTCATTGTGTGTATTGTTGGAATATACCGTCTGATGAAGGGATTTCGATGATACTATTTTTTGGACTTTAGCGCCGGGTTCGGTATATTTGTATTTCGTATTATTTCATGAGTACTACCCTGGATTTAGAAACTCTTACCCACAAAATAGAAGAGGTATTGAACACCGTTAGGCCCTATTTACAGGCCGATGGGGGAGATGTAGAGGTGGTAGAAGTTTCTGAGGAGCGCGACGTACTATTGAAATTAACTGGTAATTGCAGTTCTTGCAGTATGAGTGAAATGACAATGACCGCAGGAATTGAAGAGAGTTTGCGAAGAGCCATTCCTGATCTCGGAAAAATTCAAGCTGTTAAATAATCAACAATGGGCTGGAGGTGGTCCACAAAAAAAGAGACGGTAACCTCTGCGAAAGTTGATCCAAGTTTCTTTGTACAATTATTAGGAATTCCCCTAATTGCGTTTGTACTCACTGCTATATTAATTCAAATTCAAGTTGATTGCCTACCGTTATGGGTGACAGATTCTAAATTGAATCCCTACAATTGGGATTTTACTGCTGAAAACTTGCCATCATGGATAATGGATTCTTCCACAAATTCAGAAAAGTGGCAGTTAGAAGATACAGGTCACTTTGATCGATTTGGAATGAATTTGCATCTTACTTTATTCTTAGGTGCCTTACTCATTGTGTATTCATGGGATTTAATCATGGATATTCTGTCTTGGGAAAAATTGGGGAAAGGAATCGCACAGGGTTTGTTGGTAGTAGCGGTATTGTTGCTGATTGCAGGATTTGCTACCGCGGGATTTCCTTGGATCGTGTGGATTATCTTTAGTGAGGATGCGTTTTCGGTTCCGTTTGGATTGCGGTCTTTGGTTGAATGGTTCTTGCAAGATTGGGGCACTATTTTGGTGTTATTCGTGGGTGGATATGGGTTTTTGGCAAGTAAAAAAAATCCCTTTTTGGCGATGGTATCGCCGATGGTTATAGCGGTTTCGATTACTTTATTATTATTCATGCCGCGCGATGTTGGATTTTGGTGGTTTGGGGAATTTGGTTGGGTGAATGAAACTCAAAAAATGTCAGGGGAAGGTCTATGGCGTACCGAGGTTCAAGAATGGCGCACACAGGGGCTTATGTTGTATTTTATTGGATTCTTCATGTTGAATGTGTTGTTGATCCAGCAATTAGAAAAATCGAAAGATCGAATCTCCAATTCTCCCAATGTGTGGTTGCTGTTTGCAGTAAATTTTAGTGATAAGAAAATATCGTATCGACAAGAAGATCCGGAATTGTCGAGCTTCCCCAAGTTTTGGTGGGTGCCCTATTTTTGGTTGTTGGTTTCAGTAGTCCTTATTTTGGTGGGGTTGAGTTATATAGTACAGGGCGATAATTTATTGGAAGACAATACTGTTAATTATTATGAATGGAGGAAGTTGAATTTGTATTTCCAACGGTATGCATTTCGCGCTATGGGTTTAGGGGTATATTACGGATTGCTATTATTGTTTCAATCGGCCATACAATGGAAACGGATTTACCGATTGTTGGTGGAGTCTGGTTTGTTGATTTTGGTATTGTAGGGCGTTGGTAATTCGTGTTTGTAAGGGCCAGTTGTGTATAGGGACTGGTCAGGGTATTTTTCCGGAGGTAGAGCCGGTTGTTTTTTGTATTGTTTTATGGGTTCCCTTTTGGGAGCAATGTCTGTTGTGTCATGATCATCAAATTCGTATGGCATAACACATTCCCCCATGATGATTGGTTCTATTGTTTCGATGCGTTGAACTTTTGGTTTACCTAAAATTCGGGATGGATTTTCGCCTTTTTTATCATTAATAATCGTGTTGTTGGTGGAGTGGGTGTTATTGGCGGAATGATTTTTTGTAGTGTCACCGCTGGTAGTTTCCTCTTTATTGGTAACTATCATGGCTGTAGTATCGCCGATTAGAATTTCCCCTTTGGTAGTATCCGAATTACAGGATGCAACTCCGATTCCCAATACTAAAACGAGGATGTAGGCAAAATGTAGCAATTGCTGGGTTGGTTGCAGATTGGCGTTGGGTGGAACGATAGATTGCTTTCTATGTAGCGGCATCATTTGACTGGAAGGAGATTGAAATTTAGAATAATGCCAATCTAAAGGCGGCTGTTGGTTGGGGGCAGCAGTGAATTTGGATTGATCCCAATTTTTTTGGGTTTGGTTTGATTCTGCTGGAAGTGTGAGTTGTTCGGAATTAAATCGACCGCAAATTTTTTCGGTTTTTGGTTTATTAAAGAATTGCAGGATTTCCGAATCGGACATTTGGCTAAAATCGATTACAATTTTTTCGCAAGAATGACAAAATCTTCCTTGCGTTTCTGGGGTCATATTGTTCCAATTTTCGTGGCATGGGTTTTCGATAGCGATCTGAATTTTCTTCATGGGTGTCCTTTTTTTGAGGACGTAATACGCTATCGAAGCAAAAGGTAAACGGCGTTATAATCTTCCGTCCATGCCTTGGGTCCAATGCTCTTGGCATCGAGCTTGGTAGATATCGGTATGGCCTACGGCAATTTGTGTTTCGATTCCCGGTTCGCGGTAAGTAAAGTTTGCGGGTGCATTGCAAACATGGCATTTGGCAGAGACTTGAATCTTTTGGGTTGCAATTCGTTTTAAATCGGCCATCGGACCAAAATCCTGATTAAGGTAATCTTTATCCAAACCAGCAGCAACCACACGAATTCCATTCATCATTAATTCGGATACAGCATGCACGATATAGGGTCCAAAGAACTGAATTTCGTCTATGTACACTTCTTTAATCAGTTCGTTGCATAATGGGTATAATTCTTCGGCCTTGTTGATGCGATGCGCAACCATTTGCAATCCGCTGTGAGCGTTGATATTGTTGGGGTTGTAGCGTTTATCTAGCAGGGGCTTAACCGCAATTTTTTCGTCGTAGCCAACTTCGCTTTCGTTGTACAATCCGATCAATTTCGTGGTTTTACCAGCGAACATACAGCCATAAATGAGAATAAATTCCCGCATGAAATACTTGTTGTTTTACTAATTTTACCACCAACCATGGAACTTCAAAAGAAATCCATCGATGCATTGCTGGAATCGATGGCAATATTACGTCAGGAACTCCAAAACAACCAAGATTCGGAGAAAGAAATCGAGCTATTGGGTGAATTGAAATTGCTTTCGGCCAGAATTTATATAGAATCTGATTTGGCGGTAATGTCTATGTTACCTGATATGACGGAAGATTTAACGGATTCGGCGGGTGAATTTGATGTTCAACTTGACCATGAAGAGGAAGAATTGGATATTCCGGTGGGTGAGGAAATCAACCGAATGGGTTTTAATTTTGGGACAGTTGATTCAGTTGAAGCTGCCGCTGATCTTGA
>CAZKOM010000017.1:24476-31568 GCA_964554385.1 uncultured Flavobacteriaceae bacterium
AGTTGGAGGAGTTGTTTGAGCAGGAAGGATTGGATGAGGGGCTGTTTGAGGCAGAAAATCCAGCAGAGATCAAGATTTCCGTTGAAGACGAGAAATTGCTGGCAGTCGATGCCGAAGCAAATGTTGCCGAAGAGGTTGATACTGAATTGAATGTGTCATCAGTGATTTCATCGACGGAAGAGGATGTGGCGCCCAAAGAAGAGATACCCTTACAGCAGGATTTGTTTTTTGCAGCAGTACCTGTTTTAGGAGGACAAAAAAATAGTAGTATAATTCAGAATGAGGTTGCAAAAAATGCAATTGAGGAAGATGCGGTTGCGAAAATTGCCAATATCGACTTTGATTCTCCAGAATTTAAGCTTCCGGAATTTGAGTTGCCTGAATTTGATTTAGAAAATGTGGAGGTAGTTTCTCCAATGGCTGAGGTTGAATTGACCAGTGATGTTGCTATTCCGCCAGTGGCAGAATTAGATTTGCCGCTTGCCGAGGTTGTTTTGCCGCCCCCCGTTGATGTTGTGTCAGCTGCGACTGAGGTTGTCCCTCCTGTTGCCGAGATTGTTTTGCCGATCTCTGTTGAAGAAGTTCCAGCTGTGACAGAAGTTGTGCCTCCTGCTGCTAAGGTTACTCCGCAGATACCGGTAGAAGAAGTGCCTACTACTGTTGTGCTTACGCCGTCTGTGGAAATGGTGACAGCTGTGACAGAAGTGGTGCCTCCCGACGCCGAGGTAGTTTCACCGCCACCTGTTGAGATTGCTCCTCCACCGATATCGGCCATCAATACCCATACCGAGAGACCCGTTGATACAAGCAGTTCAGTGCAATTGAACGAAAATGGAGAACTGCCACCTCCTGCCTTATCGGGGATGAATGTGGAGGCCATTGTGAATCAAATGCCAATTTCACGTCGTTTTGAATTCGCAAATTTGTTATTTGGGGGTGACATCCAGCGAATGGGTACATTTATTCACGAATTACTTCAAGCTCCTACAGGAAGCGGCAGGATGGATGTTTACGAGCGTTGGTACGATGAGAATAACTGGCGTCGTAGAGATGAAGCTGCCTCGGACATGCCTCGCCTGATAAAGCGAATTTTCCCGAGTTAGCGCATGGTGGGGTCTGAGTAATTCGGACTGAAACTATGCGAAATATCTTGGTGAAACAACAATTGTTGGGATTTTATCGATCTCATTTTTTCTTACTCCCCTTATTAGGGTTGCTTACGGGTTACTTGCTTTTCGCCCTATTGTTAAGCAGGGATTTTACGCAAGGCTTTCGGTTGGTTTGGATTTGTTTGGTACCTGCTTTGTTGTTTTCAGTGTTGATTTGGACAATAGTTCAATATCGGAAAAGAAAAGAGGACTCTATTACATGGATTTATCGTTGGTTTCGATCGACCTTCATTTATCTCCTAAATGTTTGGATTGGAGGTTGGGTATTACCGCCTGAGTTACCCAGCAATCGGTTTGAGGAATTAGTGGAGAGTTATGATTTATTTCGGGCATCTGAATCGGAAGGATCAATAGCCATAGATTGCGTGGATTCGGTGTCGAAAGAGGCTCGAGTTAATGGGAGGTTCTGGGTGAAAATCACTCGTTGGCGGAACGATTCAGAGCCTTGGGTAGGCCCTTTTCACCGATGTGTAATGCCAATTTCTGTGTTAAGTGAATTTGAGTTCAGCGGTATTCCAGAAGATACGGATTGGCGCACGATTTTTGGCTCGAAAGGATATTATGGACGTCTTACTTGGCCGAAAAGAAAGCCGCAGAATTTAGAGGTTGGTGCTGGGAGTGGAGCTGGGGGCGTATTGGCGTTCGATTTACTAAAACTGGGAGGCGGGGATTGGAAGGATTATTTATCCATGAATGGATTAATGGATTTGCGTTTACGTTGTTTGGATTGGATGAAAACGCAATTGCATCAGCATCTGTCATTGAAGTCTTCTTCGATGGCGATTGCCTTGTTGATTGGGGAAACGAGGGAAGTTGATTCAGAAACGGTTAAAGCGTTTGGCGTTGGCGGGTTGATGCATGTCTTGGCCGTATCGGGGATGCATGTGGCATTGGTCATGGGCGCGATTTTGTGGGTGTTTACGGGTTTTGGTAGCTTGCCTCGACCCAACAAGGCTTTGCTACTTGTTATGATGATTATAGGGTGGTTTTATGCCATACTTACCGGTGGAAGTGCTGCAGTTGTACGTGCTATGTTGTCGGCTTCGTGGATGTGGTTGGCCAAGTATTGGGTTAGAAAACGCGTTTCGAGTTTGCATGTTTGGCTTGGGTGCGCTTATGTTCAATTATTAATTCAACCGTATTCGATGTATAATTTAGGGTTTGTATTAAGTTATTTGGCGGTACTTTCTTTGCTGATTTTTTATCCCATTTTACGGGATTTCTGGTGGATGAAAACGGAGACTTTCCGGGCTGAAAGTAGCTTCCATCAATGGTTTCATCGCGTAATTGGAGCCAAGAAAATGGATGCCGGCTGGCAGCTCTTGCTGGGCTCGGTGGCTATGAATATTGCTGCTACATTGTTCACTTTTCCATTGATTATGTGTGGTTTTGGTGCCTTCCCCGTTTGGTTTTTGCCGGTGAATTTGCTGTTGGTTCCCTTATTTACGATATTGTTGTATGCGGCTTTAGTTGTTTTGATTTTTGGTTGGATTCCGTTGCTTGGAAGCGGATTGGGAAGGGTGGTGGACTGGTTGTATGCTTGGGTGATGCGAAAATTGCTGCTTGTATTGGATTTGCCGATGTCTCAATTGTTTTCAACCGATTGGGATTGGGTGGCGGTCTGTTTTGTTTTTATACTGATTGCTTGGATTTGTTGGTGTTTGTGGTTGGAAGTTCGATTTGGAAATAGGGTTGAAATGCTGTGGGTGGTTTCCATGGGGTTGATACTGGCAACTGGGTTTTGGATTGAGCAGAATCGCCGAAGATGGGTAGATCGAAGTGATTACTTTGAGGGGAAATTGGGCGGTAAGGAGTTTTGGGCCTATAAACGGAAAGGGAATTTGGTGATCACGATAAAGAGGAAAGAATGGATAAGGGGGAAAAGTGGTTACATGGAAAGGCGTAATGATTACGATAGTGCTTGGTTGGTGCGATGGGGGAGGACGGTGGAAACACGGAAGAAATGGGAAAGTAAGTTGGCTAAAAGTTTGGAAAAGTATCGAATTCAGCGGGGAATTGAGGTAGTAAAGGTGCGGTGGTGAAGTGAGATAAAGTCCGATGGAATGGTATTGGTGCGATAGTGAATGTTTAGGGTGCGGCGGTAAAGTAAGATGAAGTCGGATGAAGAGGATGAGGTGTTGTGGTGAAGTAATTTGGAGTGGTGCCGAAGCGAAATAGTCTTTCCATTTCTGCAGGTGCGGAATAGGTAAAGATGTACTGTTCTGTGGTGGAGGTTTCCTGTTTGCTAGTGGAGATATGCTGCTGGCTGGTGGAAGTTTGCTGCGGGAAGTTTCCTGTTTGCGGGATCAAGGATGTATTTTAGAAGTACGGAGTTTGGGTTGTACCTTTGCGCAATGTCTGTGTTGAATTTTTTTGTTGAAGACAGAATTGCTTGGATTGTGATGAGTAGGCCGGAGAAGCGCAATGCGTTGAGTGTTGAGTTAATTGAGGGGATGACGGAAGCGTTTTTGTTAGCCAATGCGCGGGAGGATGTACGGGTGATCGTTTTAAAATCGTCGGATAAACCGTTTTGTGCGGGGGCGGATTTGCAGTATTTGACACAGTTGCGCAACAACAGTTTGGAGGAGAACGAATTGGATTCTCAGCGATTGCGGAGGATGTTTGATGCGATGTATCATTCGCCGAAGTTGGTGATTACCCAGGTGGAAGGTCCGGCCTTGGCCGGGGGGTGCGGTTTAGCAACCCTGTCTGATTTATGTTTTGCTACACCCGAAGCCAGTTTTGGATATACGGAGGTGAAGATTGGGTTTATTCCGGCGTTGGTGATGGTGTATTTGGCAGAGAAAATTGGGGGCGGTGCCATACGGGATTTGTTATTAACAGGAAGAGTTCTGGATGCCACGGAGGCGAAGGAAATGGGATTAGTGCAGCGGATTGTTAATTCAGAGGAGATTGATGAAGCAGTGGGTGCGGTGGCGCGGGGATGTGCCGAAGGCACATCCGGGGCGGCAGTTTCCACGGTGAAAGAAATGCTTAGACAAATACCTTCCATGCATCGTGATCAAGCACTGGACTATGCCGCCCGCATGAATGCTCATGCCCGCGCCACCCCAGACTGTATCAAAGGAATCGATGCCTTTTTAAATAAACAAAAACTTACCTGGTAATTAGAAATGGTTCATTTAATCGATACGCATTGCCACCTTTATTCCGATAAATTCAACGAAGACAGATCCCAGGCCATTGAAAGAGCATTAAAAGCTGGTGTACAGCAGATTTTGTTGCCGAATATCGACCTCGATTCAATACCCGGATTGCATCAACTGATGCAGGATTATCCCAATCAATGTTATGGCATGATGGGGCTGCATCCTTGTGATGTAAAAGCTGATTATGAGAGTGTATTAACCCAAATGTTCGATTTGTTTCCCAGTCATAATTATGTGGCTGTGGGTGAAATGGGTATGGATTTGTATTGGGATAAAACAACCGAAGAAATCCAGAAGCAGGCATTTTTATTACAAGCTGAGTTCGCTGTAGCTCACAAGCTGCCGCTTGCTATTCATACTCGAAATGCAACGCAACAGACCATTCAATTATTAAAACAATTTAAGGGTAAAGGATTAACGGGTGTGTTTCATTGTTTCTCTGAAAGCTACGAACTGGCTCAGGAAATTTTAAAATTGGAAGGCTTTTATCTGGGAATTGGTGGTGTACTTACCTATAAAAATGCAGGCTTACCGGAAGTGCTTTCTCGAATAAGTTTGGAACACCTCATTCTAGAAACAGATTCGCCCTATTTACCTCCAGTTCCTCATCGGGGTAGCCGAAACGAACCTTCTTACACCTTGTTGGTGGCCCAGAAATTGGCCGAGGTGAAATCAGTCTCTTTACAAGAAGTGGCCAAAACCACTACCCAAAACGCAATTAACCTGTTTAATTTGCCTACCTCATATAAAGCTCAATTATAAATAGTGAATGGTTAACCAATTTTAACTCGCTAGTCTCGAAATTAACTTATAAGTTAGACTATTTAATATTTAGCTGATTTAGGTTGGCCGATTTATTTTCTGAGATTTCTGATTGTTTAGTTTGACCACTTCGAATTTAGACAAATCGGAAATTGAATAACTTAGAAATCCAAGTTACTGGTAACGATTAAATTTATTCGTGACTTTTGTCACACTCGATGCCAATGGATACCGCGAACTTCGCTGTTCATGTTTGGTATTCGCATCGGATTATTAATAATTATCCCGTTCATTTTTAGCCACAATAACTTGCTGGGGCAGGATCACCCCTATGTACATCCAAACGAAAGAGTGAGCTTGGATACAAATTCCATAAGTGTTAAGGTAAAGCCAAAGTCGTTACAAGATTTTTTACGTTCGGGTAACTTTTTTGGACATGCCCGATGGTATAGTATGGTTACCAACAATGCGCCTAATTATTCCGATTATTTCGCTAATGCAATTGGCGTTGGCATCGGCTATGAAACCGGCGTTTATCGAAATTTTCAGTTGGGAATTAGTGGATATGCCATCTATGATGTGTATTCGTCCGATTTAACCAAAATAGATCAACTTTCAAATCAACCCAATCGCTATGAAGTGGGATTGTTTGATGTGTTAAATCCTGGTAATCACGATGATTTGGATCGATTGGAAGATTTGTACATAAAATACTCGTTGCTATCCAAGGGTTTAATCGTAAAAGCGGGTAAACAACATATTCGAACCCCATTTTTAAATCCACAAGACGGAAGGATGCGACCTACTTTGGTTCAAGGTGTATTAGCTGAAAAAAAACTCGGAAAAAATGGATTGTTGCAATTGGGTGCGATTGATCGAATTTCCCCTAGAAGTACCGTCCGATGGTTTTCGGTTGGGCACTCGTTGGGGATATACGGTGTGGGTGTGAATCCCGATGGTTCTAAGTCGCAATATGCCGGTAACCTGCCACATTCATCCGTTTTGTACGCGGGATATACCATGAAAACCAACCGCGGGAATTTGATTTTGTGGTCGCAAACGGTGAATAAGATTTTTCAAACTTATTTGACCCAGTGGGATGGTAAAATAGGAGAGAAGAATCGAGCTTGGATTTATGGAATTCAAGGTGTTCATCAACATGCATTGGGGAATGGAGGCAATGTAGAAATCAACAAAGCGTATTTTCAGCCCCAAAATAGAAGTTTTGTATTTGGGCTTAGATTGGGGAAACAATTAAATCAGAACCAGCGAATTACCTTTAATGGAACTCGAATCACCGGCCATGGACGCTACTTGATGCCTAGAGAATGGGGCAGAGATCCGTTTTACACGTTCATGCCCAGAGAGCGAAACGAAGGTTACGGCGATGTATGGGCGATGAATGCGCTGTACAGCTATGGTTTTACGGAACTGCCTCTGAAAGTGGATGTAGGAATCGGCAGATATAAACTGCCCAATATCTATAATTTCGAATTAAATAAATATGGTTTTCCAGCCTATTATCAAGCCAATTTGGAAGTTCGATATAGCATGGAAGATTTTTTTGAAGGGTTGGAGATTCAGTTTTTGATAGTCTTGAAACAAGCCATCGAACAACAAGGATATTTGCCGAAATTCGAGATAAATAAGGTTAATTTAACCCATTATAACCTAATATTGAATTATCACTTTTAAATGAAATACAAGCCTATGGCTGAAAATTACAATAACAATATTCCCAATAACGAATCAAACAATACCACAAATTCCAATGAGGAGAAATCCCATTTACCCGGTTGCTCATGCTGTAAACCCAATCGAAGAGGGTTTATCAAACAACTAGGAGCTGTAGGTTTGGGCTTAGGAGCCGCTCCTTCTTTGGTGCAAGGGTTATCGAGTTTGGATTCATCGGCTGGGAATACCAACCAGCCCTTGTCGGTTTCGCCAGGAATTCCCATGGATGCTTCGCATGCCCCATCGGATGAATCGGT
>CAZKOM010000018.1:0-29713 GCA_964554385.1 uncultured Flavobacteriaceae bacterium
AACTGAGGATATTGATCTAAAACCATGTTGGTTAAATCACCACCATCATCCAAAATCATGTTCAAAGGTTCACGACCTTCTCCAAAGAATAATGTTTGCTCGATACACCAATCGAATTCTTCGTTAGTCATACCCTTCCAAGCATACACCGAAATACCGGCAGCAGCGATTGCAGCGGCCGCGTGATCTTGAGTAGAGAAGATATTGCAAGAGCTCCAGGTAACTTCAGCACCCAACTCTACCAATGTTTCAATCAAAACACCAGTTTGGATTGTCAGGTGCAAGCAACCAGCAATTCTCACTCCTGCTAAAGGCTTGGACGGACCGTATTCGGAACGTAAAGCCATCAAACCGGGCATCTCAGCCTCGGCCATTTTAATTTCTTTACGACCCCATTCGGCCAAAGAAATATCCTTAACCTTGTAAGGAATGTATGTACTTTGAGTTGTCATGTTCTGTTAAAAGCGCCGCAAAATTAGCGAAAATAGACCTAAAAGCCGCAATTGCAACCACCTGGTTTTTTAGCGGTTGAATGTTTCGCAGACCCACAACTGCTGCTGATAACCATAACTCCCATCAACATCACTACCCATACAGCAAATCTTCGAGCATTTTTGTTTGTAATCAACATCCGTTTTTTAGTTTCAATACAAATATACATTTTCATAACGATGGAATCGCTTTCTTATTGTAAAATTGCAGTAATGACATTGCTATCCGTTATAGACGTTGCCTTGGATTGGTTGCTACACTTAGATAAGCACTTACAGGCATTGGTTGCAGAGTATAAAAGTTTCACTTACGTAATACTCTTTCTTATCGTATTTGTTGAAACTGGATTGGTAGTAATGCCGCTGCTGCCAGGGGATTCCCTGCTATTTGCAGCCGGAAGCATTGCTGCTATGGATAATACGTTAAACATTTTTATCCTTATTCCGTTGCTCATTTGTGCCGCGTTGTTGGGTGACAATATCAACTACTTCATTGGTTCAAAGTTTGGTACAAAGGTGTTTGATTTGAACTGGAAATTACTAAAACGAGAATATTTAGAAAGAACCGAACAGTTCTACGAAAAACATGGTGGCTACACCCTTATAATGGCCAGATTTGTGCCCATTGTTAGAACTTTTGCGCCTTTTGCCGCTGGATTAGGCACTATGTCATACCGCAAGTTTATTGGCTATTGCATTTCTGGGGCGGTTTTATGGGTAACTTCCATAAGCAGTGCAGGGTATTTTTTTGGTAAACTTCCATGGGTGCAGAAAAACTTCGAACTGGTTGTTTTTGGTATTATTGGAATCAGTTTATTACCTATTGTTTTCCAAGCGATAAAAGCCAAAATTAGCAAATAGCGATATCCATGCGCCCTAATTTTAGGCAATTCAATGTAGCCTTGATCGAACCCTTAAAATCTGTCCAAAACTTTGCTAATACCTGCAATGAAACACCAAATTGGTTTGATCGGACACCCCGTTTCACATTCGAAATCACCCGAAATTTTCCAAGAATTTTTCTCGTTAACACCCTATCAGCATTGGGGCTATGCGCTGTGGGATTTACCTAAGATACAAGAGATAACCGTTATTATCAATGCGCCCGATATTCGTGGTTTTAACGTGACGTTACCCCATAAAACCAACATTATACCTTACTTAGATTTTATTTCGGCCGATGCGTATCACATGAAATCAGTAAATACGGTAATATGTATACCCGCAACATCGGAAGCACTACATCAACTTCGATTTCAACTTAAAAATCTAGAACTGGATTTATTTGAACTCAATGCAGAAATACTCCGGCCATCAGAAATTGGTCATTTCTCTGAAAAAAAGCTCAATGCAGAAATTGATACATTTCGTGCCCATTATCTTATCGGCTTCAACACCGATATCATGGGATTTGAAGATTCCGTAAACAGCATAGATCAACAATTTAACCAAGCCATAATAATTGGCAATGGAGGTTCATCCAAATCGGTTAAGCAGCTGTTAGTAAACAAAGAAATACCCTTTTTACAATTCAGTAGAACCCCAAACAGCAAAGACAGTGTGTTAGGCATGGAAGAACTTGTACATAGAAAACCAATGCCAAATACACTTTGGATTAATACGAGTCCGGCAGGCATGTCCCCCAATTGTGACAACATGCCATACATACCTGAAAAATCTGTCCATCCTACAGACGCCTTAATTGATTTAATTTACAACCCCTTGGAAACGAAATTAATGAAGCATTTTCAGCAACAAGGGGCTAAAACACTAAACGGCTGGATTATGCTAACATCCCAAGCCAAACATGCATGGAAATTGTTCCAGATAGCAGCAGAATTGTCATAACTGCATATTTTCTAGAATACAAGATGTCTTTGTAACCTTAGAATGATAATTAATTCTGATTTTTGTCATGGTATTTCCATGCCTATCCCCAGTATTTTTGACAACGAAACAGCAAACATTTGTAAGCCTACTTGTTTGTTATTTAAAATCATTCTAAATTTGCAATAATGAGAACCGAGAAAACGGATTTTTCTTCAAACACGGCTGAACAACTAAGTTGTGGGCAGAAAGCAAGAATTACCTCGATTAAAGAGGGTGCGTTTTCATTAAAACTAGCAGAAATGGGCTGTGTTCCTGGAACCGAAATCACGCGCGTCTTTTCAGCTGCAGGCGGAAGCCCTATCGCATATCAAATTGATAGCTACCTATTAGGTTTACGTTCAGAAGAAGCAAGTTTGCTGGAAGTAGCGCCCTGCGAGAATTAAGAACGATGAATAAACACAAACGCGTAGCATTCATCGGCAATCCCAATTGTGGAAAATCTTCGCTGTTTAATCGACTGTCAGGTTTAACTCAAAAGACATCCAATCTACCAGGAACTACGGTAGAAGCATTCGAAAGCCAAACTACCCATAACAAAACTGCTTACTCCCTAATTGATCTGCCTGGGATTTATAGTCTTTATTCCCAAGCTGAAGACGAAAAATTAGTAGTTCAGTATACGTTGGGATTGGAAGAACAGGAAAAACCCGAAGTTTTACTCGTGGTGCTAGACTCTTCCAATCTAAGAAGAAACTTATTGTTATATTCTCAAATTGCTGAACTCGGCATCCCTACTGCTTGCGTATTAACAATGCAGGATACCGCGGAAAGAAGAGGAATTGAAATAAATTTAGAATCTTTAACAGCAACCTTAGGGGTACCTTGTGTTTGGTTTAACCCAAGAAACGACAAAAACACGGAACCCGTATGGAAAATCATTGATGAAGCTTGCGTTCCAAAATTCATTGTCCCAAACACCCAAATAAAAGAAAAGCTTACTGCGCATTGGCAAGGCGTCAAGTTGGAAGGTCTGAGCCAAGAAACCTTGGACAGGTACAAGTTTATTGAAGAGATCGTTAAAACATGTACCGCTAAGAAACTCAACAACTGGCAAAGCCTTACGCTTAAATTTGACCAATGGGCAACCCATGCCATTTGCGGATACTTATTGTTTGCCTTAATCACGTTGATTTTATTTCAAGGGGTTTTCAGTTTGGCTGCCTATCCGATGGAATGGATCGAAACGAGTTTCCAATGGATTTCTAATTCGCTAACCAATGCACTTCCTGAATCAATGGCAACCAACTTTCTAACAGATGGTTTACTTAGCGGATTAGAAGGTGTAATTGTTTTTGTTCCACAAATTTTTATTTTATTCTTTTTCATCGGCATTCTAGAAGATTCTGGCTACATGGTGAGAGCCTCCTTCATTACCGACAGAGTCATGCGAAAACTAGGATTAAACGGCCGCAGCATCATTCCCATGGTTGGGGGATTTGCGTGTGCTATTCCTAGTATAATGGCAACTCGAAGCATTAAAAGTAAATCCGAAAGATTGGCCACCATGTTGGTTATTCCACTAATGAGCTGCAGTGCGCGTTTGCCGGTATATGTACTATTAGTCTCTATTGCTATTCCTTTAAGTACTTTTTGGGGACCATTTCATGCTCAAACCTTTGTAATTACCGCTGCCTACATGTCAGGAATTGTAGTAGCAATTATTCTTTCATTCATACTAAATTTATTCACTAAATCCAAAGCCACAGGATCAGAATTCATTTTGGAATTGCCTACATACCAAAAGCCTCGCCTGCAAACGGTGATACATCAAGCATGGTTAAAATGCCTATCATTCCTTACCGAAGCAGGAAAGGTAATAGTTTTAATTTCGATGGTTTTATGGGGACTATCCAACTTCGGTCCAAAAGAGGCCATGAAAAATAACCCTAATAAACTTGAAGCCAGTTATGCAGGACATATCGGTAAATTTATCGAACCTGCGATCCAGCCTTTGGGTTATGATTGGAAAACAGGCATAGCCTTAATCTCTTCTTTCGCTGCACGTGAGGTATTTGTAGGAACGATGGGAACTCTATTTCAAAGCGAAGAAGATGACACTCAGGGAATTCGAGATAAAATGCAAGCCGAAATAAATCCAGAAACAGGAAGACCCCTTTACGGTATTCCCTATGCGCTGAGTTTAATTGTTTTCTATGCTTTCGCACTTCAATGCATGAGTACTATGGCTGTAATGAAACGAGAAACTGGAAGTTGGAAATGGCCAATAATTCAATTCCTCGCCTACGGATTCATTGCCTACATCGGCGCATTTATTATTTTTCAAATATCAACATATTTGGAGAATTCTGTTGATTCGATTCCAGATAGCGTTGCTGCTGTTAGCCATCATTTATTCCATTTTTTCTAAAAACAATTTGGCAGAATCTTTGTATATTTGCAAGGCTGAATATATTCGTATTTATTACGCAAAAACAAGGCAACTTTTCTAACAAACACACTACACTTCATAGATGAGGCAGCTTAAAATTTCCAAACAGTTTACCAACCGCGAAAACAAATCGCTCGACAAGTACCTTAACGAAATCTCTAAAGTTCCAATGATCGATGCTCAAGAAGAGGTTGAATTGGCTCGTAGAATTCGCGAAGGCGATCAAGCAGCTCTGGAAAAATTAGTAAACGCCAACCTTCGTTTCGTTGTATCGGTTTCTAAACAATACCAAAACCAAGGCCTAACACTGGGTGACTTAATCAATGAAGGAAATATGGGACTGATCAAAGCGGCAAAACGTTTTGATGAAACCCGTGGTTTTAAATTTATTTCCTATGCCGTTTGGTGGATTCGTCAAAGTATTTTACAGGCTTTGGCCGATCAAAGCCGTATTGTACGTCTTCCTCTTAATAAAGTTGGAAGCCTTGGTAGAATCACACAAGCTTCTGCCCGATTAGAGCAGGAGTTAGAACGTGAACCAACCCCACAAGAAATCGCAGAATCTTTAGAAATTCCATTAACGGAAGTTGAAAATGCTTTGCGTTCATCGGGAAGACATCTTAGCATTGACGCTCCTTTAGCAGAAGGAGAAGACAATACACTATTAGGGGTACTGGACCAAAACGATGAGCCAAATCCTGACATGCCTCTATTAAACGAGTCACTTCAAAACGAAATCAATCGTGTAATTTCCACCTTATCGGACAAAGAACGCGACGTTCTTAAATATTACTTCGGACTAGACGGTAACGCGGCTCACACATTAGAAGACATTTCCGAAAAAGTAGGTTTAACTCGCGAAAGGGTTAGACAAATCAAAGAAAAAGCATTGCGTAGATTAAGAAAATCTAGTAAGAGTAAAATTCTTAAGGCATATTTAGGTTAATTTTAACTGAGACCGGGGGATATTACTAAGAAATCACATCGAGTGTTTCTGAATAAAATCCAGTGCTTTCAGAAGATAACATAATATAAATCTTACAACCTATTTAACCAGGTGACAATAAAGAAAAAGGCCGCAATTGCGGCCTTTTTCTTTACACATTGGATGAGAAGTCGCATCCAATAAATTTGTTCGTTTTATCACTTCAACAACATCACGACACCCTCAAAGGTGTACATTTTACCATCAATATAACGGAAAGATATTTGATAAGCATATGCACCTTCAGGACACTGTCCACCTTTAGAATCAGAGCCATCCCAACCTTTTCTTGGATCCTCTGTATAATATAAAATTTCACCCCATCGGTTGAATATACGCATGCGGTATTTCGTTACTCCAAAAGAAAACTTATCCGGTGCAAATTCATCATTCAAATTATCGGCATTGGGCGAAAAGGCATTTATCTGATGACGCAACAACTCTGGTTTTAAGAAAATATACTTCCTTACACTATCAGAGCAACCAGAGCTATTAACTACGCGCAAATACACCGCAAAATTTCCTGTATCCGCAAATGTCGCTAATATTGGACCCTGCCCTGACGCAAACTGACCATCCTCAAATAACCAACTGTAATTATCAGCGTCTTGACCGGTAAAATCAAACTTCCAATCGGTTTCAAAACCTCTCGACAATAAGTATTTTGAAGTAAAATCAGCTTTAGGTTTAACTTTAACTGTTACAGGCAAAGCCGAAGTTGTTGTTACGCAACCTTGATCCGATGTTACTGTCAGAACAACATTGTAAGATCCTGGCGCATTGTACGTGTAAATAGGATTTGCCTGACTCGCTGTACCACCATTACCAAAATTCCAATCATATTTAGCAATAAAACCTCGCTTAACACTCGCAGTTGATGTAAAATTCATTGGCGAAGATGCACACGCCACACCACCAGTAATACTTACTACAGGATGCTCATTGACGCGCAAATCCATATCCATAGACGTTGCACAACCTTTGTCTGAAACTGCTCGCAAACTAACTTTATAATCACCTGTATCGGGAGCTGTTACATCGGGCAGATTGTTTGCGGTTGTCATCAATACAGAGTTTAAGTACCACTGATAATTGACCCCTGAAGCACCATTTCCATTCGATCCATTACTAAATACAAACTTATTGCCTTGCAAACACTGTACAGGCTTATTCACAACAAAGAACGCTTTTGGAACAGCATTTATTTCAATTTGTTTGGTAGCAGAATCAATACAACCATCACCAGTTACTACACGTAATTTTACGGCGAATTTACCGGCAGTTACGAAGTTCTTACCCGATACATTTTTTGTGTTGGATGAAGTACCATCACCAAAGTCCCAACTAGAAACATAAGAACCACTAAATGTAGTATTGTCTGTAAAATCAAATTTTCCACCGCCTAAACAAGCAGTATCTCTGTTACTGGACATTGCTACAACCGGAGTTTCCACTACGTTTACATCGATCCAAGCAGAATCCGCACAGCCTTTGTTAGACTTTACTGCATGAGTAATTCTGTATTTACCAAGACTAGCATAGGTATGCGACACGCTATCCAAAGCACTGGTAGCGCCATCACCAAATCTCCAAGAATGTGTTAAGGCACCAGCGCCACCCCACGGGAATTCCATTTTTACCTTAAATACATTTCCCTTTAAACACTGATCAGCTGCATTCACCTTGATACTCGCATCGGGATTACCCAAAATCTCAATGTCGCGTTGGAAACTATCCTTACAACCCATATTGGTAATGGCTATTGCACGCGCAAAGAACTTACCGGCTTTAGGGAATGTCTTGTTGGGAATAGTATTCGCGGTGCCTACTGTATTATCGCCAAACACCCAACTTCTGCGTAAAGCCAACGGATCTTTTCCAGTCCCTACCGTTGATTTATCATCAAATGTAAAAAAGTGATTATCAAAGCATATACTCGAATCTTTAACTACAAAGAATGCTTTTGGTTCTTTTGCAACATACACTGAAAAAGTATCGGTATCCTCACAACCCTTATCCGAAACGCTTTTTAATATCACACGCTGCGTTCCAGTGTCCGAGAACTTATATCCCGTAACCTTTGTATTCGTAGAAGATTGCGTTTTATCGTAGTTCCAAGTTACAGACCATGTCCCCGATTTTATTGTAGTTTTATCTTCCCAATCAAATAAATTATTTTTAAAACAAGGATTGATTGTGGTAAAGTTTGCAGAATTTATAGGCGCAGGTTCAACTACAAACATAGAATCTATGGTATCCCTGCAACCCACTGTAGTCTCTGAAATTAGTCGAACTCGATAATTACCTTCGGCAGTAAATTTATATTTCACCGAATAGGGTAAAGTTGTATCGCGTTTCCCATTACCGAAATCCCAATACGACTTACCAACCCCCTCTTTACTTCTAGATGAATCAACTAAACTAAATTCTTTATTCTGACAGAAATAGGTAACTTTTGAATTTATCAGCGCTAACGGATACGGATAAACCACCAACGTTGTATCCAATGTATCCTTACAACCTTTCTTGGATGTAACTATAAAGCGTAAATTATTGGTACTTATAGTATCGAATCGATACTTAAACACTTGAGTATCCTGTGTTGTAAACTTTTTCTTGTAAGAGTCGTATAATCTCCAATTCGAAGAAGCCCATCCATCATTATTATACTTTGTACCATCTCGCAACACAAAATTATTGGTTTTGTAACATCGATCTAGGGTATCGAATTGAATTTGAGCCGTTAATGGATCCGTCCTGCGGATAAAAGAGGAATCGATAGCTACACATTTAGTAGCAGTATCCCTTACTCTTACCCATACTTTACCATCTTTGGTGGCAGTAAACGATCTATTCGTTGAGGAATCTTGCCATTTATACAAGAACTTAGAGGACACAGGAGCTGAAATGGTAAAATTCAAAGTTTTTGCACACTGAGTTATAGTATCATCAAAATCAAATACCGGACCCGGTACAAAACTTATAATTTTACTTCGTATAATGGTATCTACTACGCCACAGTCTAACAAAACTGGCATCTTCACCACGATGTAATAAGTACCAATTTTCGCAAATTTATGAATTACTGTTTTGCCTGTATCCGTCTGGCCATCGCCAAAATTCCATAAATACCCCCTAATCTTTGGCTTTCCCTCTACAACCATTTCTAATTTTACAGGATCACTAGGACAAAGTGATTTCCTAGTAACTTTTATATCGTAACTGGTATTTTCAAAAACAGCACCCGCCGAATAACTATAACTCTCGTAAGGTCCAACCCCATAGGCTACTACAATTAATCCACTGTCACATTCGATAGAATTTGAACTTGGATTATTTACTTTAATCATCGCATAAGAATATTTTTTACTATTCCACGGCGCCGTTACATCGGTAAATGATGAACTTGGAACCAAGTTACCATTCAGTCGTACGATACTCTTTGCCGTTTGATCCACCATTACATTCACCCAATGTTGATTCATGTTACTTGTAGTTGCAGTTCCAACAATTGTTTTCAATAAACGCTGATTCACATCGGGCGAAATCAAAATAGCGGGATCACCATTATTACCGCCAAGCCCTGAACAAACACCATTCTTCATATACTGAACCGCATAAGCAGGTTTATCTGTTCTTATAGTGGTAGCAGTTGCAGCTGTTACGTTTCTATAAATCCACTGACCTTTCTTTAAAATGGTCTCTGTTAAGGTATTTCCATTGATGTATACTTTAGTGGAATCGTAGGCCGCTACAATTTTATAAGCGTATCCGCCGGTTTGACCACTAAATGGCATCAAAATATATTCTTTCCCCAATGCAACTATAGGTAATACTTGCGTATATAAATGATCGCGTCCATTTATTCCACCACCGCAATTTCCCTTGGTTACATGTATGGAACGCGCACCAGAAAACACATTAATTTTACCGCAACCTTCAACCACCCGGATTCTAGTACCCGTTAAATCTCCAATTTTAGCACCCGCAGTTGCCCAAGATTGTAAAGCAGGATCCGTATTATTAGTGCCGTCTCTTTCATCCGATTGCACCTGATAAGTTTGACCCCTCCCCAAGGTTACAGTGTAAGGTGTACCTGCAACTTTACCTCCAGCGGTACGATAGGTAGGAGTAATTTCCACCTTAACGTTATTATCCATAGCAATTATTCCAAACTCACTTTCAGCATAACGGTTTGGTGTTGGAAAACCATTAGTTCCGGCATTGGGCATAAAACTTGCCACGAAAAATTCAGGCGCTGCAGGTATACTTTCGTAGGGTAAAACAAAGGTTCCGTCTGATCGATTCAATTCCAAATTCAAGCAGTATACATTAACAGGGTCTTTAGCCACTATACGCAATCCCTTTTTAGTATTTGCATCCGTACCCGCTGTTATCTCAGAACCTGTAGGATAATAATACATATTGTCTACCGCAATTCGATTAACCTGTCCCGCAGTGATATTATAGGTTTTTAAACTACCGGATAATCGAGGGTTATCTAAATCAATTTTCGTATTGACTTGAGATGTAACAAAAATCAGCAGTGTATCAGGATATCCCCCACTTCGTGTTTCCATCTCCATAAATGTCATGTAGAAAGTCTTACCCGTAGAAGTAATCTGGGCATGCGATTTACTCAGCCCAAAAACGAAAAAAACCGCGAAGAATAAACTCCGCAATTTAAAATTGCTAAATATATGTTTCAAAACCGGTTAGTAATTGTGTATACAGACACTATAACGTAAAAAAGGGTTGTCTATTGCCTATGCAGTTATGCTCATTTTCCACAACATACTCAAGACTTTACACAACCATGACAATCCCTCAAGAAATCACCCCACTAAAAACGATTTCTTCATTCAAATAAATCGCCACAAATTGTCCCGAAGTAACCGATTTTAACGGCACATTAAAAACAACCTCATAACCCAAATTAGCACCTTCATTATCCGTCAATTTCCTCAGTCTACAGCCTACCAATTCTTGCCGATAACGTATTCTACAATACAAATTCTCCACCAATTCCATGGTATTAAGCACAGCATTTTCAAGATCAGGCCGAACCCAATGCCCCTCATCCTGTTTAACATATAATCCCGCAGAATACAACGCTGGATGATCTTCTCCTTGGCCAACAAAAATGATATTTTCTTGTACGTCTGTATCCAAAACAAATAGAGGTAATGGCTTACCGCCAATTTGTAACCCCCTTCGCTGTCCGCGAGTATAAAAATGCGCCCCTGTATGTGTAGCAATCTTTTTTCCGTCAACTCTGAGTAATTTAATATGCCACTGTTTATCCTCAACCACACCTGATTTAACCTTCTCCCAATGCGACAACACAACAGGAGATTCCCGATCAACTTCTATTACTTCACCCTCTCTAATTTGCAATTTTTGCTGTAAAAATTCAGGTAAACTCACTTTACCAATAAAGCATAATCCCTGGCTATCCTTTTTATTAGCCGTAACGAGATTCATTTTTTCAGCCACTTCCCTCACTTCCGATTTCTGCAATTCGCCAATCGGAAATAATGCTTTAGATAATTGAAATTGATTTAGTTGACATAAAAAATAACTTTGATCTTTATTTTTATCTAAACCGCTTTTTAATGAATAAACTACCTGCCCATTCAACACCTGCTCACCCTTACGCACATAATGGCCTGTAGCCACAAAATCGGCCCCCAATTTCAACGCCTCTGCTAAAAACACATCAAACTTTATCTCCCGATTGCACAGAACATCCGGATTTGGCGTTCTACCCGCAGCGTACTCAGAAAACATATAATCTACAATCCGCTCCTTGTAGACACCGCTGAGATCTAATACTTGAAATGGAATCCCTAATTGCTCCGCAACCAACATTGCATCCCTACTATCATCTATCCAAGGACACTCATCCTCCAACGTAACTGAAGCATCATTCCAATTACGCATAAAAAGACCTATCACCTCGTACCCCTGTTGTTGTAGTAAATAAGCAGCAACCGAGCTATCCACTCCACCGCTCATGCCAACAACAACGCGTTTCATTCTACAAATTTAATACTTACCTAACCATTTTCGGAAAGACCACTCCAAGGTCAGCAATCCCACCACCCCTAAAAACAACCACAAAAACTCATACCAATACCAGTTTCTTGTTTCAACCTTCAAAATCTTCTCAGCCGAAACCGAACGTTTCATCTGTTCAGACATAGCTCTAACAGCAAGCTCCATTTCAGAATTATTCACCAACGTTTTTCCGTTATCAGCATCCTCCTCCGAACCCAAATAAGCAAAACTACCCTTTCTAGAATCTGCCAATTTCCTCAACCAATCCAAATCTGCGCTATTTACCATCTTCTCCTTGGATATTGCATTTACTTCTAATAAGTCATTATCCAAGAATCGCTCACTCCCCAGCGTTACTTCCGCCGATACTTTATATATACCTGGGTTTAACGGAAATGTATTCCCTAGAAATCCACCTTCTGTTTTCTGCAATGAAATTTTAATTGGTTTATGTGTTTTTAATTCCGATGATTTTTCGGTAGCCAAAATTTCCAATGACAAATTAGGGTTTACCGATGTATTAACAACGCCATCCACATCTCTATACACCAATTTTATTGATGGAGGAACGCCAACATCAACCCCACCACTGGGCAACACAATCGACAAGCGTTCTTTGTTATTATTACCCGAAGTCAATACCCCCAACCCCCTGCGCAACCATTGTTGAAATCCATCCTGATTTTGATTGTTTTTTTGTTCAACCAAACCCCAACGCCAAAAACCGCTACCTAAGCATACCATTAAATTCCCTCTACCCACAGCTTCTGACCACTGCATCGGAATTTCTGTTTCTACTCCAGACCACCGCTGATACATCATAACTTTACTTTTATCCGTAATAGTAAAATTTTGCAAAGGACACTGCAATGGTGGAAACTTTAACCATCGTCCTTGTAACAACTGATCCATCGTAAAGCCGGAATATTGACTATTTATCACCGCCTGGGATTCTTGCCAAGTTGACGAAATCGTTAATGTAGCTACGGATGATAATTCATTTATAATCCGTAAATCCGATTCTTTTTTGGGGATAATCATAATGGAATTTCCCAGTTCCATCCATTTCTTCAATCTTGTCGCCGCCACTGAATAATTACCTGATTGAATCGGCACACCAAATAATACTATCGCATCTAATCCCTGTCTCTCAAAATCAAAGCCATCGATATACTTACATTCCAACAAGTCGTACCCATCTAATGCCCGCTTTATCGCTCCCATATCGGGATCTATTGATTCACCAAGCAGCCCAATCGTTTTTTTATTATCTACTACCGAAAACGTGACCAACTTAAAGTTGTTTGCAAGGACTTTCTCACTTTCTGCTAATGAGAGTTGAATTTTAACCGATTTTAAACCCACCGAAGACTGTTTGGGCAAACTAAATATCAATCTTTTAGACTCTATCCTATCCTCCGGTATAAATGTCTGACTACCAATCAATTCTCCTTGAATAAATACGTTAGCAGTAACATTAGCTCTGGAATTCCTTACACCAACCACCACTTCTACTTCGCCAGAATTCCCTAAGAAGATATCTTTATTTAACCAGCAACTTTTAACAAATACATCCGCATATTGATTGGTATCACCTACGCCTATTGCCGAAAACAAGACTCCTTCGGGAAGGCTTAAAGACTGAGGAGACAAGCCATCATTGGCAATACCATCGGTCATCATAACCACCGCCTCTAAACCATACTTGTATTTTTCTTGTTGAATATGTTCAAATACACGCTGAAAATTGGTAACAGTGGCCTTCCCAACACTCGTTGAGTTTGATGAAGATTCAGTATCTCCCAACCAAACATCGGCACCGAAATAACGTCTTTCCACGCTCCAATTTGGCAATAATTCTTCCAACCTTTTGGCTGCTTTTTGAATACGATTTTGATCGTTTGTAGTAATAGACTCGGAACTGTCCAAACAAATCACAACCCTAGGTTTAACCTCTGTAGATCGTTGCATCTTTATCCAAGGACCCTGCAACAAGATAAACAAGGTCATCCAAGCCAAAAATCTAAAAACAATTGGAAAATACCATCTTCGTTCCGTTAATTCAGCCTTGCGTTGGGCTTGAAACACCCATAAATATTGGTATCCTGTTAGCAGCAACGCCGCCAACAAAGACAGGAGCCAACCAATCCACTGTACTCCCGCCAGCATTGATATAATTTATTTGCGAATGATATTTTGAGAAGTCAACTGACCATTAACCTCAAATTTCAACGAATAAACACCCACAGGGAGTAACGATAAACTCAATCGGTTATTAACAACATCAATGTTTTTTATTTGACTTCCTTTTGCATCAAATAAAGTTATTTGCTCTGCACCATTGGGCAAAATCACATAATCCGAAGTAGGATTTGGATATGCAGAAGCCAAACTCATGGAGTATTCTCTTGATGATGCTGATTGAGGCATGTAGATTGTCCAAGCCAATGTATCTTTAACAATTGTACTTGCATATTTATTCCAAACAGCATATTTAATAATCGCAGTATCCGCTTTACCCATGGACATAATCGATATTTTGATGTTCACGGTTTCATTCGCCGCTACTGTGGTAAACGTATCCGAAGGCACAAAGTCGCTATAGCAGTTTTGATTATCACAGAAAGAAATAATCCAGCCGGCATTATAATCGGCAGATATCTTTTCATAGGCAATAACCATAGGCTTACCTGAGTTATTGGTTAGATATATTGGGCAATCGTCTGGACCCGCGGGTGTGATAGTAAACTCATGTGTTTTACCTTTCCCAAATGTCAAATCTTGCGCGCCTAAAGAGGTAGAAGCCAATACAATAGCAACTAAGGTTAAAACTCTTCCAATCATAATTATACAAAAATACCAATTTTTTTTGAGGCTATCAAGCCAGCAACCAAGATGCAAAGCCGGACCAATCATGAATTCTACCAAAATAATTTGGATTAGAATTCATGTTTTCCGTTGTTTTTTCATAATCCCAATACCAAAACTTGCGTAGTTCTGAATTGGAGTTATTTTCCGTAGGCTGAGCCTCAGGCAATTCACGCATATGCTCGGTTTGATACCAAAATGTTGCCAATCCAGCAGTACAACCACCTTCTACATCCGTTAACCAATTATCCCCCATGTACATGGCCTCGTCCGCAGATATTCCGGCGGTTTTTAAAGCTTCATTGAAAAAATCAATGGACGGCTTAGCCAGACCCACCCGCTCGGAAGATTGCATAAAATTGACAAACGGCCCAAATCCATTGGACTGAATCTTCATAGTTTGAGTAGCTTCAAAACCATTGGTTAAAAGAGCAATTTTATATTTTTGGGATAATTGTTGTAAGGCCGAAAATGCACCAGGCATAGTAACGGTCATTACCGGACAAATATCCAAATACTCCTGCCAAACATTGGTTGGTTGAATGGCCGATGGTATACCCATTTGATCGAATGTATCCGTAAAACGAGCGGTACGCAACGTTTCCTTATCCACTTCCCCACGCTCATATTTTCTCCAATATGCAGCATTAACATCTTGGTACAAACGCACAAAAGCTTCTACATGATAATCAGAATGCAGGTGCATCGAATGCCTTCGATACAACACTTTCAATGCCTCTTCTGCATTGGCATCAAAATCCCACAGAGTGTTATCTAAATCAAGAAAAATCCATTTCCAGCGCTGTTTGCGTTGGTTAATTTCATCAGTGAACGAAGGAGATAAAAACACAAACGGCTAGGATAAAACCGCATCTATTTCCTTGCACAAAGAATTGAATATCGCATCAATATCCCCAATTCCTTGCACCCCTACGTACTTATTCTGGCCTGCGTAAAATCCCGCTAGTGGCAAGGTTTTATTTTGGTATTCCTGAAATCTATTTCGGATAGTGTTTTCGTCTTGATCATCCACCCTACCGCTACTTTGACCTCTTAATAACAATCGTTTCACTAACTCATCTTCTTCCACTTCTAGCCCTAAAACAATCGATATGGAAGCCTCAAAATCTTGCAACATTACATCCAATGCCTCGGCCTGAGGGATAGTTCTTGGGAATCCATCAAATATAAAACCAGCGGCTTCGCTATGACTCATCATAAAATTCTTCACCATTCCTATCACTACGGCATCGGGCACTAATTCACCCTTGGAAATGAAATCATTTGCCAAATTCCCTAATTCAGTACCTGCTGCGCGCTCTGCACGTAATAAATCACCAGTAGAAATATGAGACAAGTTATACTTGGCGATTAACTTCTCACTTTGAGTACCTTTCCCAGCACCTGGAGGACCGAATAAAATTAGATTCAACATGATTATTGTAGCGCAAATTAACAACTTCATCCCAAAAACAACAAAAGAAAGTCAATTGAATAGTATCTTTGAATTACTTTATGATTGCTTTCGTTCAAGCGCGAATGGGATCTACCCGCTTGCCCGGTAAAATTTTAAAAACACTTCCAAACGGACAAACTTTAATTGAGCGGATCTTCCAACAAATTGAAGATAGCGGGCATACTCCGTACCTAGTCACATCGGAAAACACCGAAAATCAACCATTGGTTAGACTCGCTATTGAACACAATTGGCCATATTTTCAAGGAAATGAAAACGATGTATTACTCCGCTTTATCCAAGCAGCACAATATTTTTCAATTCCTGATGACCAGCATATTATTAGAATTTGTGCGGACAACCCATTCATTTCTAAAACACTACTGCAAATGCTGGTCGAACAAGTAACCCAATTCCCCGTTGCGGATTATTTAAGCTTCGCATTTAACCAAATACCTGGAATAAAATTACATGCGGGGATTTTTTCCGAAATTGTAAAAATATCCGCATTAAAATCCGTTCATCTTGCCAACAACCCTTGGTATAACGAACATGTGACTATAGGAATTTATAGTCAACCAGATAAATTCCAAATACAACTATTTGAATTACCAGCATCATGGAAAGAGCGATTTGATGAAATTCGATTAACAATTGATGACGAAATTGACTGGACCTTTGTTCAGGAGTTATTCCCAAATTTTCAAAATCAGGATTTTTTAGAATTTAAACCCACATTATTATCCAATAAAAATTGGGTAAATTTGATGGCTAATCAAATTAGTAAATACCAAAAATAACTCATCGAATGTCTCATTCACATACTTATATCATTGGCGAAATAGGTCAAAACCACAACGGTTCTGTAGACATTGCCAAGTTAATTATTGATGCAGCGGCAAGACCCGTGAAGGACGATTTATTCCAAATGGAATTGCCTCGAATGGACGCTGTAAAACTAACCAAAAGGGATTTAAACCAAGAGCTTTCAGCTTCACAAATGAACCGGGAATACAACAGCCCGCACTCCTTCGGTAAAACCTACGGTGAACATCGTCAAAAATTAGAATTATCAGACGAACAACATTTCGAACTATACCAATATGCTAAAAGTTTGGGACTCGATTTTGTAGAAACACTGTGTGCAACGGGCTGCCTTTCGATGACTAAATACTTTATGCCCGATCGATTAAAAGTTGCTAGCAGAGACCTTACCAACTTACCCCTACTTTCGGCGCTTGCAGAAACTCAAATACCCATAATATTATCTACTGGAATGGGCGGTTTCGATGAAATTGATAGAGCTATTGAAGCCATTCAACGCTATCACAGCAATATTTCCGTTTTGCACTGTGTTTCGGAATACCCAACTCACCCAGACAATGCCAACTTATTATCTATAAAAGCACTACAAAAAAGATACCCCGACTTTACCATCGGCTATTCTGACCATACTGTGGGAATTTCGGCGCCAGTATCCGCTGTTGCACTGGGTGCAAAAATCCTTGAAAAACATATCACCTTAGATCGTAGAATGAAAGGTACGGACCAAGCTGGTTCTTTGGGAGTAGATGGAATTCATCGTATGGTTCGCGATATACGCTTAATGGAACGATCCCTTGGAGTAGAAGATGTATTCATCTGTGATTCTACGGTAAGTGCTAAACACAAATTAGAACGTTCCATCGCTACCAATAAGTTAATTAAAAAAGGTACGGTAATATCTGAAAACGATCTTCATCTACTTTCTCCTGGTGATGGGTTTAAGTGGCACGAAAAACACAGTATCATTGGAGCAGTTGCAAAAGATGATATTCCCGAAAACGAAATTATTTATCCAAAACACATCTCTTAAATCATGAGCTTCCTAACGGAATTACCAAGGTTAATTATTACCGACATTGACGGTGTTTGGACCGATGGCGGGATGTATTACGACAAATTCGATAATGAATTTAAAAAATTTAATACAGGAGACGGTGCTGGATTAATTTTCTGCAGAATGTTAGGTATTGAAGTAGCAATTATTACTGGTGAAAACACCCCCATTGTGACCCGTAGAGCAGAAAAATTAAAAATTAATTATGTTTATTTGGGTATTCAAAACAAATTAAAAGTTGCCCAGGAATTGTGCAATAATTTGGGTATATCATTAAGTGAGGTTGCCTACATCGGAGATGATATTGGCGACATTTCATTACTTAGAGAAGTAGGTTTCAGCGGTGCCCCGGCAAATGCCATGGAGTACGTAAAAAAAGAAGTTAACTGGATCGGTGAAAAGAAAGGCGGAGATGGAGCGTTTAGAGAATTTGTTGAATTTATTATTTCAAGACATCATTCCTTGGAAGAATTGGTAAATCAATACGTTCAAAGTACCCTGACCCTATGATTGCTTCCTTATTTCAATCCGCAATTTCGATTGCTAAAGTTTTAATTCGAAGTAAGTTCTTTCTTCCCAAACATCTACCTCAGACTCCGCAAATTTTAATTCTAGGAACCGGACCATCGGCAAAAGGTGCACTAGAGTTCTTAAAATCAAATACTATAAGTGTTCCTTTGTTGGCAGTTAATAAATTTAGCTGTCAACCCGATTTCTTCCAACTAAAACCATCCTATTATTTAATGTTGGACATGTATTTTTTTGATTTTTCGGAAGATGTATATACCAACCCTAAACAACACCCAATTGTATCGTTTAAACCAGATTTTGAACAAACACAACGAATGATCAATGAAACATGGGAAGCGCTTAAAACAGTGGATTGGCCAATTACTTTTTTTGTACCACAACTATATGCCAAGAGCTTTATAGTAAAGCACATAAGCTCTTCAAATAAGAACATTTCTTTCCACACCTATAATTATACCGTGGTTAATGGTTTACACTCCCTGAAAAATTGGCTATACAATCTTAGACTTGGGTCTCCCCAATGCGAAAATGTAATCAATTCCTGCATCATGACGTGCATTCAAAATGGATTTAAAACCATTTATTTTGCCGGTGCCGACCACAACTTTCATATCAATATTAATGTTGCTGATGATAATACCATCATCAGAACCGAAAGTCATTTTTACGAAGATAAAAACCAGAAACATCCGTTACTAAAGCAAAATCCGGATGGAACTACAGGGAAAATTACGCTAAAAGAATTATTTCACAGCTTAGTGAAAGTACATTCAGGCTATGAGGAAACGCAACGATATGCAACCGTTAAAAATATTGCAGTGTACAACCTAACCCCTGGAGGGTATGTGGATGCTTTTCCACGAAAATCGATTGATACCTTACTGCCTTAGTCTATAAAGACAATACTCGATAATTAAAAAGAGATAGAAAAATAGACTTCCAATAAAGTCCAAACATCCATAAATGACTACAACGATGGTAATTACTTTTTGTCTTTTTTAATCACGATCCCCCCACTTCCGATTACTGATTTAATATTATCGGCTCAGCATCTACTTTTTTAATTTCGCGGTAAGTTTGGTTACCATACTAATTATATCTTCACTGATTCGCAGTTTGAAAATCACCAATAAACAAGCAGGTATCAACAATAAACTCCCTGTCATGGCGGAAAGTATGGGCTGACTTGGAAAGGGCCTAAAGAATTCAGAAATGCTTATAAACACTGCCATGATTAAAATGGCTAAGACCACATTGCTGTTTATCGGTTGCATGCCGTAAACCCGCCAAACTAGAATCCCCAATACCACACCCGATACCAACCAAACTATCCCCGTAGCCATTGCCGCACCGTTCAACCCCATCATGGGAATTAACCACTGATTCATCTGAATAGCCGCAAAAATGGCAACCACATTTACGATCAATGTGTAATAATAACGCTTAGAGAAAATCAGCATCGCCGAGGAATTTCCTTGAAGCAAAACAAACAACTTGCCAATTCCTAAGAATAAAACAGCATATTTCCCACTGCGATACAATTCACCGTTTGGCATTATTGAAAAAAATGCATCAATGTTTATCCAAATTACAAGAAGCACCAACGAACCTAATACAAACTGGTTTAAACTTGTTTTCTCATACAATCGTTTTACTTCTGCTTGATCGTTATTGTGTATAGCCTCCGATAGTTTGGGATTGGCAATCTGCAAAATACTGCGTGTAGGAATCTCAATCAAAACACTCATACTCAATGCAATACTATAAACTCCGGTATCTGTCATTCCTTGAATTTTTGTAACCATTAAAAAATCCAAACGTTGCAAAACCAACATCGCCACATAAGTAAAAAACAAATAGGCTGTATATCCTAAAAATTCTCGTTTCAACCCATCAGACCGCTGTATAAAATTCCAATTCGGTCGATAGCTTATAGAGGTTGTACCACTGACGCTTACAAAATTAAGGAAGCAAACAACTCCGTAAACCATGGATATGCTTAATATACAACTCCAGAAGTCCAATTGACTTTGATAGTATAAATAACCAATCACTGCTAACCCAATTCTAACCACGTTTTCACGCAGAAATGATGCAAAAACAATTTTGCCAATAGCTGCTGAGAACACCTCGTACACCGTATTAAAGACGAAGAAAAACACAAATGGATATAGCAAATTGTAATAGGGTAAAAACGCATTGCCTTTTTTACCTAAAAACTGAATTACCCACGGTTTTCCAAAAGCTAAAAACAACGATACGATTAAAATACCAACCATCGGCACCAGGGTTAACCAAAATCCTATACCATTATGACCATTTTTTTCATTCTTAAACACAGGAAAAAACTTCCAAATGGAATACCCTGTACCCAACTGCCCAACTCCTGCTAATAAAGCTCCCATCTCGATAAATAAACGAAATACTCCATTCTCTGCGGGTGAAAAAACCAATGGAAACAGAAAAAACGTACTCAATAAGCCAATTACACTGCCTGTATAATTGACTATAGAGGCCCAAAAACTATTTTTAGCAATGGCTCCGCTCATGCAACAAAGGTAATCTATGCATCATAATTTGAATATTTTTTGGAAATCTATTTTCAATTTCCTTACATTTGCTTTTCAACACAAACGAATACTAATACACTTATGAAAAAATTCTCCATTTTAGCTGCTGCTGCCTTGATATTGGCAGGTGGTATGCAGAGTTGTAAGCCTGATGAGCCGACCAACAACAACACAACAGCTCCAACAACCTACACCCAGAAAATCTTATTAGAGTATTTCAGCGGTGCTTGGTGTCAGTATTGCCCAGACGGACGCGTTGTTGCGGAAAAATTAATCACCAAATTTGGCGCTAACAAATTCTACCCTGTTACTTACCACGTAGGTGACTATTTAGAGAATGCTGATGCTACTGCAACCGCTACTGCATTAAACGTTGCTGGTTACCCAACAGGTGCTATCAACCGTGTTGGTGGTGCTGTAAACAGAACCATGTGGGAATCAAAAGCACAAGCGGTTATTGATGAAGGTGCGAAATGTGGTTTGTCTATCGATGCAACTGCAAAATCAAACAACACTTACACCGTAAAAGTTAAATTGGGTATCGGTAAAGAAGCCCTTTCAGGTGCTTATAAAATCGACGGTTTATTAATGAAAAAAGTAGATATTAGCCCTGCAGGTGTTGCAACTGATGCAAGCGGTAAGTGGTTCGGACAAATGAACTACTACTACAATACTGCTGGCCACCCTTACTACAGAAAAGGTACGGCTTTCACTACTTCATCTGGTAGCACCGTGTACGTAATCACTGAATACGACCACGTTCACATCCACATGCAGTCTTTCAGCACTGCTGTTGACGCTGCTAAATTAGCTGCTGGTTCTTTGTCTGAGTATTCATTCTCTGTTGAGATCCCATACGGTGATCCTTCTGAGTGGTACTTCATCGCTTCTGCTAACAAAGGCGGTTTAGCTCCTCAAACTATGAACACTCAAAAAGTTGAATTCGGTTCTACTGCCGCTTTTGACTAATACAAGTAATTCGCTTTCAAAAAAGACCGCCTTGTAGGCGGTCTTTTTTTTTATGAATATATCGTACATTCGTATTTCTCAAATTACAATTACTCATGAACTTAATCTGGAAATTTACAAGGATATCAATAACTGCTGTAGCGCTATTATTCATTGCATTTTTATCCTCTTGCGAAGATGAGAAACCCAAACCGCCCGTTGAACTGCCATTAACCGTATCACCTACGCAAAGAGCACTATTGTTGTATTCAGGATCTACCAATACAACTGCCAGTGGAAGTTTGGCATATCCTGCATTCTTATCTACCATCGCCGCAGATCCATCAATTATAGGAGTTAATTTACAGGTTAAAACACTAACTTATCTCGTTCCCTTATATTTCAAATCGACTACCAACGACACCCCTTTTGTTTCTCCATTTATTACCGAATTACACCGATATACCGCCGGACCTGATTCCACCGCTGTACCCACATTTTGGATGAATAATAGTTATTTAGGAAACGCGTCCACCACGGATGCAGATATGTTATTCCATTATAACAAAAACATTGCAGGTAAATCACCGAGTATGGGAATTGCTGCAAAAGCAAAAGCAACCTCAAATAATTCTATAGAAATTACCTATAAAACAGCTGCCTATAGTGCTTTACAGGGCGACTACCACGTATCTGTTCTAATCTTAGAAGATTCTGTTTCAGGATATCAAGCAGGTTCACCTAATTCCTATGTAATACATAAAAATGTAATCCGAGCCTCGGCGATCAACAACGCAGGTGGAATCCCAAGCGCTGTAAATAGTGTTCCCCTAATTTCGAATCCCGCGAATAATTCCTCGGTAGAAAAATCACTAACCTTCACCTACGAAGCGATCCGGCAATCAGTTAAAGACTTATACCCAAGTCTGATTTACTGGGACTACAATCCTCAAAACACCTCGGTTCTAGTGTGCATTTGGAAGAAAACCGCTTCAATTAACAAACCCTACGAGTTTATCAATGCGGTATTAACCCCAGTAAACTAGACTCGTTAGAATTAAAAGCAATTAGTTGTTCTTCCTCGCAAATTATAACTTCATTCCGAGAACGTATAAAATGCATTAGGACCGCAAACAACGGCACTAAAACCTGCGAAAAAAATTACCTTTTTTATTACTGTCCTTTAAAATTAGCCCTACGCTTTTCAACAAACGCGGCCATTCCTTCTTTTTGGTCTTCAGTAGCAAACAGTAAGTAGAAGTTTTTTCGCTCAAAATATAAACCTTCTTGCAAATGAGTATCAAAGGATTTTAACACGCTTTCTTTCGCTAACTGTATGGCAATGGGACTCTTATCGGCGCAGGCAGAGGCCATTTTTATAGCTTCTTCCAAGTACAATTCAACAGGAACAACTTTGTTAATCAATCCCGCAGCTTTCGCTTCATCGGCGGAAATAAATCGGCCAGTTAATACCATTTCCATTGCCAATGCTTTTCCCACTGCTTTTGTTAATCGCTGGGTACCACCGGCACCTGGCATAACACCAATATTTATCTCTGGCTGACCGAATTGTGCCGTTTCGGAGGCTACAATCATATCGCAATGCATAACCAATTCACATCCACCACCCAAAGCAAATCCACTCACTGCCGCGATAATCGGTTTTTTTGTTTTACGAATGGTATCCCATGTGGTAAATTGATCAATTTTCAACATATCAATAGCTGATTTACCAGCCATTTGTTTGATATCTGCACCTGCTGCAAACGCTCTATCGTTACCCGTAATGACTATCGCTCGAACAGAATCATCCGCATCTAATGCTAATAATGCATCCCGAATTTCACCCATGAGTTGAAGATTTAATGCATTCAACTCTTTCGGTCTATTTAATTGAATCAAGGCAACAAAAGGCGCTACCTCTTTATTCACCAAAATGTACTCAAATGAATTCATAATTTACCGCAAAGGTACAACTACCTCAGTATTTCTTACCGATAACCACTGCCGATTTTCTGCTAACCAAAATAAAAATCTAGCAATTATATAACCCAACAATGCCCCAAAAAAAACATCACCTGGATAATGCACCCCTAAATAAACTCTGGAATATGCCACCGCAGCAGCAATTCCATAAAAAACAGCACTTTTCTCTGTATTTAAACTTAAAATCATCGTTGCCAATCCTAAAACTGCAAACATATTGGCTGCATGACTGCTTACAAAACCATACTTACTACCCGGTTTTTCGTGAGGCAACCTCACCGGTTTCTCGGCAATCGGAGCATTCATGGTTTCCTCAAAAACAGGCCTTGTACGCTTAGTTAAAGGTTTCAATATCCTTGAACTAATACTATCGGCCAAACCAAAAGCAACAAGTGTTAAAAGAATTGGTACCCAAACACGCTTACTGAATTTCTTAAAATACAAAAAGATTATTAATACATAAGCTGGGATAAAAGTCCATTTGCTGCTTAAAAAAATCATCAACGGATCTAACCAAGGATGCGAAAAATCGTAATTTACCCATGTAAAAACCACTTTGTCTACGGGATCCAGGATAAACATTAAACTCATGTGCGGAATATCTATTTTTTTTGGGATATAACGATGATTCTTGGTGAAAAATCTTTGTCAAAGTCATCCAAATTATAGTTACCAAACATTTTAACCAATTCTAAACCACTATCAAGATGTAAGTCAATCAAATCCGAAGGGGTATATATTTTAACTTCCTCTTGATACTCCAATTGATCAAGCAATTCCCCCTGCTTTTTACCCCTTCTATCTTCAACCAAGATTTTTTTATAAATCTTACCATCGGCAATTCGTTTCTCCGTACCAAAATCAACGCCATCAATGGTTTGCCATATAAGTGGCTGAAGCAGTCCATTTTCAGATTGTGCTAACAACGGAGCAGCATTAAGATAATCCTGAACTACGTATCCACCCGAAATCAAACCACCGGCCATTGCTCTTAACGCTTTTAAATCATCCGCAGCATTTTCGAAATACCCAAAGCTAGTAAACAAATTAAATACGGCATTTAAATCCATTATTGGATAAGGCTCTCGCATGTCATGCACCGCAAAATCAACCCCATCTTTCGCCAATTCACTAACCTGATTCTTTGCATGCGAAATACTATTTTCACTTAAATCCATCCCCCATACCTTTAATCCAAGATTGGCCAAAACCATAGCATGCCTACCCTTTCCACAACCAATATCTACTACGCGATCTCCTTCGTTCAATGAAAGAAATTGCACCAGTTTTTCAATAAAAATCCGTGCTTCTTCATAGTTCCTATGCTTATATAACAAATGATAATACTCTGTATCAAACCAACTTTCAAACCACTTCATCGATAAATATAAAATTTTTCCAAAGTTACTGTAACTTTTGCATCTGTTGGTCGTATAACAACCCAAGGACAATGACTTCCGATGATTATAATCAGTGCGTGGAAAAGTACGCGGATGCAATTTATAGATTTGCATTTCGGCATTTACGCACCGAGGATGACGCGAAAGAAATTGTTCAAATATCCTTTGAGAAGTTTTGGATGAAACACGCAACTATTCAATTAGAAAAAGCAAAGAGTTATCTGTTTACAATTGCTAATAATTGTATAGTTGACGAATTCCGTAAAAGAAAGTTCACGACCGATATAGAAACGTTGAATGCAAGCGATCATCCAAAAACAGAATTAACATCATCAGATCATCGACTAAAAGAAATACTTCAAAAAGCCCTTGACGATCTATCACCTTTATTAAGAACTGTACTGTTGCTTCGAGATTATGAAGGATATTCTTATGCAGAAATTGGAGAAGTCACCAACCTAAATGAATCTCAAGTTAAGGTTTATATATTCCGAGCTCGCCAAACAATGAAAATGAAACTTGGTACAAATCCGTTAACCGCCTAACCATGAAACAAGAAGAAATTGAATGGATGTTGTTTGAATTTGCCGAAGGGAATCTTTCTGGAAAAGAATTTATATTCTGGGAAAAACAGATTCAAGAAAACCATGAAATAGCAAAACTATACCAGCAACTAAAAAGTACTTATTTAACAACTTCAACCCTTCCCAAAGAAAACTTCCACATCAACACGAATACTCCGCAACCACTATCGGATTGGGGAAACAATCTGATCTACACGGATAAACAAGGATTAAAGCAATTCCCAAATGCTGTTCAATTCAAAAACAAATCATTCAGCCATCGTGAATTAACTAACGTCCCCATTGAGTCAAACGCTCTAAAAGACGTGTCAAAAAAACACTTTTTGACATTATTTCGATCGGCCTTTACTCCATATTCAACCGCAGCCGCGATAATACTTCTTGGATTTATCGTTTGGAATTGGATGTATCAAACACCAAACACCCAGCCCGCCACAGTAACTGCTTTTGTCGTTAACAAAATGGAAAACTCTGGTGTAGTATCCAACAAGTTAAGTTCTGAAAAATCTCTTGAACAAAGTCAAACTAAAAACGAACATCCAGCAATTAAACTAAAGATTAATTCCCAAAAAAGTCCAACAAATTTATTGGCTGGTAATTCACAGAAGCAGTCTGCAGATCATACCATGATTGTCCCAAAATCTGAAAAAAATACACATCCCTTAATTTCAGCAACAGAAAATTATCATTCCACTATTGCTCAAGCATCGCAAATCAAAAACAACCGTGAGAGCTACTCTTCACAATACAACATTGAACTATCCTCAAATTTGCAACAAACCCCAGCAAATCAGCAGTTTACCAATGTAGACGAAACGGTGATAACCCTAGTTCATACTCAACCCGTTACTGGAAAATCAAAACGACAGTTTATGGCGTATAACGTAAAAGAAATGATGCGAAAAGGTCAACTCCCAAATATTAAAATACAACCCATTAAAGAAGAAAAAGTTGGCCTCATCCCCCCTTTCAGATTTGAATTAGACATTAACCAAGTCCCAGTATATCAAACATCTAATCATTAACATTAATTAAATAAATTGCATTATGAACAAGCATTTACTTCCCTTTTTATTAGCATTACTTTCTGGTACACCAATGCTAAGTGTAAAAGCTCAATCGAAGGAGGGAGTTTCACCAGTAGAGGAAACAAAAAATACAGTTATTACCTTCAAGGGAGACACGTTAATCAGAAAAATTAACAGCAAGGTTTCTACGAATCCGAATACTACTACAACTGCATGGCAGGAATATAATCTGGCAATGATTACTTGGACAGATACGGTTCAAAAAATTGCAAAAAAACACCAAGAGAATCCCGCATTGGGAGCTCCAGTTTTCCCACCAATGCCTAAAGAACCTTCGAAAACTTCCACAAACAATATTGCAAACGCGAATACTGTTAAAAAACAAGTTGTTCTCAGCGGTGATTATGACACACTCTACTATGAATACAAAGAATTTGATGGAAACGGAAAATTAGTAAAAGAGGTAGTGAAAATCATGGACGAAGCCTTGCAGAATAAAGAAGTGAAGCAAATCGTGAAAAATTCCAACCCAAACGAAAATCCGAATGCAGTAGAAAAATCAGCTCCTGCTGCAGAAAAACCGGCAGAAATCCAACCGCCCAATAAAGTCATTGAAACCGAACAAAACTATAAGATTTTATTACCCAACGATGTTGAACTAACTCCTGGGGTTTACACAATTAAACGTAAGAAGCAAACCAAACCGCAAGCCGTTATTCACGGACTTAGATTCTACTATGGATTAAACAACGCCTATCAAATGAATGAACCTGGACCTTCATTTAATGCGTTCAACAACACAACATTGCTGCCTGTTCAAGCCGATGCAATGCCACAACTAAAACGACTTGGAAGCGATCACATGGGGGTAGAATCTTCTTGGGGGTATAACCTAATTAAAGGGAAAATTAGATTTTTTAGCGGTTTTAGATACGATAATTTCGATTATAGATTCCAAGATCCAACCACGGTAATTCTACCGAATAAAACCGTATTCACTAATAAAACACTTGACCCAACGGTAGACCCTAACCCTGAACAAATTGAAAGTCAATTATCAACCCATTACATTGGCGTTCCACTCGCTCTCGGTTTCACTAGCAACATAGACAACTCCAATTTAACGGTTCGTGCAGGATTTACAGCCAATTATTTAGTGTATTCAAGCTTCCGCACAAGATTTAAGGATAAATCAAAAAACAAAGTAGTTGATGATTTCAATCTAAATGACTTCATGCTTATGCCTACCCTCCAAATGGAGTATGGCGACATAGGTTTGTACATGAGTTATTCTACCAGCAGCATATTCAGAGCAAACGAGGCTTACCCTATGCGTTTACTTACCCTTGGATTAAGTTTAAACTTGAGTTAATCGCTTCTAAATTCCTGAATTACGCGGAAATTGTTGCTTATCTTTGCAACGCAATTTCCTATGAGTGCAAGAGTTTGGAATCCCATTAAATCCTATTCGGATATTTTATTCGAACAACACGGTGCCATTGCTAAGGTAACCATCAACCGACCCGAAGTTTACAACGCATTCCGACCTCAAACGGTAATGGATATGTTAGATGCCTTCGATATTTGTAGAGAAAGACAAGACATTGGTGTTGTGATTCTTACGGGTATTGGCGACAAAGCGTTTTGCAGTGGTGGAGATCAAAATGTAAAAGGTATTGGTGGGTATGTAGATGACAATGGAGTTCCTCGATTAAATGTCTTGGACTTGCATAAAAAAATACGTTCCCTACCGAAACCGGTAATTGCGATGGTAAATGGTTATGCAATTGGAGGCGGACATGTACTGCATGTGGTGTGTGACTTAACTTTGGCTGCAGATCACGCAAAATTTGGACAAACCGGCCCGAAAGTGGGATCATTTGACGGCGGATTTGGTTCGTCTTACTTGGCTAGACACGTTGGACAAAAAAAGGCTAGAGAAATTTGGTTTCTCTGCAGACAATATACCGCAGAAGAATGCGAAAAAATGGGTTTGGTGAACAAAGTCGTTCCACTAGAAATGTTGGAGGATGAAACTGTAGAGTGGTGTAACACCATTTTACAACGTTCACCAATGGCAATAAGAATGCTTAAACGTGCTTTTAATGCGGAATTAGATGGCCAGCACGGATTGATGGAATTAGCCGGCGATGCAACTTTATTGTATTACCTTACCGAAGAAGCCCAGGAAGGTAAAAAAGCATTTCTTGAAAAACGTCAGCCAGACTTCCAACAGTTCCCTAAATTCCCTTAATATTAACCAAAAGGAATTGACTTTTTCCATATCCTCGATTCACAGAACCTATATTTGTAATTAATTACCATGAGCCAAACCAAAATTAAAGTAGCAAACCCAGTAGTTGAGCTGGATGGCGACGAAATGACCCGCATCATTTGGCATTTCATCAAAGACAAATTAATCCTTCCTTATCTAGATTTAGACATTAAATACTACGATTTAGGTATGGAGCATCGCGATGCAACCAACGATCAAGTTACCGTGGATGCTGCTGAAGCCATCAAATTATATAATGTTGGTATTAAATGCGCTACTATTACTCCCGATGAAGCTCGAGTTAAAGAATTCAATCTGAAGCAAATGTGGAAGAGCCCTAATGGTACTATCAGAAACATTTTAGATGGTACTG
>CAZKOM010000019.1:0-23553 GCA_964554385.1 uncultured Flavobacteriaceae bacterium
GCTGGTAAAAAAGTTGTAATAGTTGGCGATATTCTTCATTCTAGGGTTGCATTAAGTAATATTTATTGCCTTCAGGCTTTAGGTGCCGAGGTGATGGTTTGTGGACCAGTTACTTTAATACCTAGGAATATTGAAAAACTTGGTGTAAAAGTATCACACAATTTAGATCATGCATTACAATGGTGTGATGTAGCAAATATGCTGAGGATTCAATTAGAAAGACAAGATCAACGATATTTTCCATCCTTGAAGGAATATTCCAAATTGTATGGATTAACAATAGAAAGGCTAAACCAATTGAATAAAGAAATTTGTATAATGCACCCTGGACCAATTAATCGCGGTGTTGAAATCACCTCCGATATTGCCGATTCAGAACATTCCATCATCTTACAGCAAGTTGAAAATGGAGTTGCCGTAAGAATGGCCGTGTTATTTTTATTAGCCCAGAATAATCGATGAATCCAATATTAGTAGAAAATACAAGAGGGGGAGTGGTGGAGAGTTTTCATCGAGGTTCCATTTGCATAGTAAATAAAGAAGGAGAAATTGTTTATAGCCGAGGTAATACTGCCCAAATTTCGTTTCCCCGTTCGGCTCTTAAGTTTTTTCAACATATACCATTACTTATCTCCGGAGCTTTTGATAATTTTGGTTTTTCCGATGAAGATTTGGCGTTAATGTGCGGTTCTCATAATGGAGAATCGATGCATGTAGAAAAAGTGGAGCACATGCTAACTAAGTTGAAGTTGTCTCTTAAACAGTTGCAATGTGGTGCTCAACAACCAACACATAAAAGAGATTTTATTAAATTAATTAGAGCTAATGAAGAACCTACTTCATTACATAATAACTGCTCTGGGAAACACAGTGGATTTTTAGCGTATTGTAAATTTAATAATCTTACATTGGAAGATTATCTCAGCCCAACACATCCACTTCACCAAGAAATTAAACGTATTACTGCTCTTTTCTACGAAATACCGGAAGAAGAATTGGTACTAGGAGTTGATGGCTGTTCGGCACCAATTTTTGGTATGCCATTATACAATCAAGCGATTGCATATAAAAATTTGATATGTCCGGAGAAGTTTAAAAATTCAGAACTTACCAATGCTTGTAATCGAATTGTTAAAGCGGTTACAACCTTCCCATTGATGGTGGCAGGTACGAAACGCTATTGCACCGATTTGATGGCCGTTACTAAAGGAAGAATTATAGGTAAAACAGGTGCAGACGGGGTTTATTCGCTGGCAATACCTGAAAAAGAATGGGGTATAGCCATTAAAATTGATGACGGTAAAATGGGGCCTCAATACCAAGTTGCCCATCAATTGTTAAAAGAATTAGATTTAATATCGTCAAGTGAAATTGAACAATTAGAAAAATATGGTAATTCATCTCTGGTTAATTTTGCTGGAAAAGTGGTAGGTGATACTCATGCTGTTGTGTTAAATTCTAAGAATTAATGTCGATCTTTATAGTTGAAAGCCCAATTCCTGTTATGGGAATACAAATGGCTAAATTGATTCCTAAACAACGAGATTTCGTAGAAGATATGTTTCAAAAGGGTTTTTTGTTGATGTATGCAGTAACAGAAAATTTAGATAAGTGGTGGTGTTCCGTAGAAGCCGAAAACGAAGAACAAGTTTGGGAGTTTTTATCACAAATGCCCATTATTGAATTTCTTACCCCTACAGTGCATTCTCTTATGTTTTATAATTCGTCGGATCAAATGATTCCGCCGATTTCATTAAATTGATAGAATAGCCCTAATTTAGTGCCAAGTTTATGGCAGTAAAAAAAATAATCTTACAGTTAATTGTAGGATTCTACATAGCAAATTCCGTATCAGCGCAGGTTAGAAGTTATCCCGCAAATTCGCTTCAGGAAACATACATGATGTTGTCTAACATACATGGAATAAATACAGAACGATTTTATCCTCAAGAATATAAATCATTAAAAGCAAGTTGGGGTTTTGACACAGTTGTTAGAAATGTAGACTATGTGGAATTAACACTATTACCACCAATCCGTAATACAAAACCACACCAATATTTTACGTATGCGCATCCCAATTTTTCTTTAATGCCACAATACACACCTAGGTTCTTAAGATTTTTAAAACCCCTAGGTAAAAATACAATTTTAAAAACGCCGGCATGGTTTTTTTCTTGGATGGATAATTCGTCTAATAAAGGTTCTTTTTTTGTTGTAAATCCAATTTTACACACAGAATTTTCTCCAAAATCTCCATATACATCCAGATTTTTAAATAATACAAAAGGTATTGAGCTGTTTGGACAATTTTCTAAGAATCTCTCTTTTTCTACTCAATTGGTTGAATCACAATTTTATTTCCAAAAATATATCACGCAGTATCAAGATACATTTAATGTAACTCCCAATGTTGGATATTGGAATAAAAACCTATATGGGTATTCTGATTTTTTTAGAGCTAGAGCAAATATTTATGCGAATATTGTTAATTCAGCAAGCAGCAAAACCCATGTAGTATTGTCCGCAGGCCACGATAATCAGCATATTGGAAACGGCTATAGAAGTCTGCTCATTAGTAATTTTTCTCCAGCAACAGCGTATTTGAAATTAAATACACGACTTGGCCCGTTTAGGTATCAAAATCTTTATCAAGAGTTATCTGCTACAGATAAACCATCCGGTTCTCGATTGTTGCCTAAAAAATATATGGCAATGCACAGAGCAAGTCTTGAATTTGCCAAACCGAATTGGCTCATAAAAAAAGAAAGTGAGAAATTAGGTAATTGGATCGAACTTGGACTGTCGGAAATGATACTTCAAACTAGACCCAACGGAGGATTGGACATGAATTACTGGAATCCAATTATTTTTTATCGCTCGATTGAAAGAGATTTAGGTTCCCCTGATAACGTTTTAATCATGTTTGATGGTAAAATTCGACAGAAAAACGCAATGTTCTATGCTCAATTTTTACTGGATGAATTTTCATTTGGTGATCTCATACAAGGAAACACTTGGAGAAATAAACATGGTTATCAAATAGGCACCTACATTAAGCCCAATATTAATTCTATCTATCCAAAATTTGGAAGTATTGTTTTTCAAGCAGAGATAAACTCGGTTAGACCATTTACATACAGTCATTCATCGATGGATGCCAATGCAGTAAACTATAACCAAGCATTAGCACATCCTTTAGAGTCAAATTTTAGAGAACTGAATTTTAGCGTTCGTTTTAAACCCGAATTTATTAGAGGTTTTTTATTTACGCATAATACATTTTATGCGGTTCGTGGTTTTGATTATTCAACCACAGGAGAGAATTTCGGTAGTGATATTAGGAGAGATTACAGAACACGAGTATCCGGAGATAATGTAAATATTTTACAGGGTGAAGTCGGAAATATCATGCATTCAAAAACGCAGTTGTTTTATGAATTAATGCCCAACATGTGGGTGTATTTAGCTGCACAATTTAGAACTCAAACTGGGCATCAACCATCTCGAGAATATTACACCTATTTAGGATTGCGTTGGAATTGGTACGAAGAGCAACAATTATTCTAATTGTTTTCTAGATCTGTAGTGAATTCCTAGATGAATTAATCAATCCACTTGAAAATTCTATCGTAACGAATCCCTTTTAACCAACCCTTGGAGTCGTATACAGGTCCTCCATGTCCCATTACAGGTAAATAGGTTTCAGGATCTATAGAAATTACTTTCTTCTTACTAAAAAAAGTAAATAAGGGTTTTCCTATGATATGATTTTCTGGAACATATCCCCAATATCGTGAGTCTAAACTGTTGTATCGATTATCTCCAATCATCCAATAATACCCCATTTTAAAGGTATAGGAAGAAACTGCTTGACCACTTTTTTTATCAATAAACTGACCGTTGGAATACTCAATTTCTTGCTCTTCGTATTTATTTATTGCCAATTTTAGAAAATCCCAATTTTCTTTTGTTAATGTAATAGATTCTCCACGTTTTGGTAAATAAACAGGACCATAATTATTTACATCCCAACGATGGCGTAAAAATGTAGTTGCGTTGGTATCTGGAAATATTGGCTTATCTGTGTCAACGGATTTAGTTTCTTCAAAAATGCTTAAGACCGCGGGATGTTTTTTTAGTTTTTCAAAATTTTCAGGCCATGTGTAGAACAGATAAGGTTGTATAGTGATACCATTTTTCTTTGCAGCTTCAATATATACCTGAGCATCTTTTTCTGTAGGTAAGTGAAAATCACCTAAATTATTTTCATAGAGAAAATCCTCAGTTACCAATTCTTTCATCAATGCTAAATATCGCTTTTGAGTTCGTCCTACAGTAGGTAATTTTATGTTATTAATATAAATCTGTCCATTACGCATTTCATAAGTATCACCAGGAACAGCAACACATCGTTTTACGTAATTATCTTTTTTATCAATAGGATATTGCTCTCCATCGGCCGGCCAGTTAAACACAATTACATCATTGTTTTTTATTGTATACCAACCCGGTAATCGCATATATGGGAGTTCTAATATATCGGCATAAGCTTTTATGCCAGCTATTTCTTTGGGTGAAACGATGGGTAGGGTAATTGGAGTTAAAGGAATACGCATACCTACATTCACTCTGCTAACTACTAAATAATCTCCAACCATTAAGTTTGATTCCATAGAAGGAGTAGGAATTTGATATAAATCAAAATATAATGCACGCATTCCACCTGCAACATAGGCTGCAAATAATATCGCATCACCCCATTCTCGCGCCCATCCTGATGGTTTAATATGTTTTTCTCTCCATTCTTTTGTCCCGGCTTGACCCAAGTAGGTTAGTTTTTTGTCAAATGCAAGGAAAGGAAAATAAATAAAACTCAAAACGGTTCCTACCAATTGTTCCCAAAATTTTGTTTTCCCGAAAGCTCTTAGCAGATCCAAGGTAATATTAAAACTAAATAAAATATTTAATCCTGGAATTACCATCCCAAGCATATACCAGGTAGGTCTGCCTACAATTTTTATCCAGTGCCACCAACTTAAAATAGGAACCCAAGCTAAATACGATGCTTTCCCGGCTAAGGTAAACATTCGCATTAAGCCAATCCTAGTTAATACAAAAGCGATAATCCACAATGTAGCAAATAGACCTAAATTAAAACTATCCATGAAAGCAAATTTGTTTTATTATTCTTCAAATTTAAGCATGTCTGACATGCTAAATACACCTTTTTTGTTAAATATCCATTCTGCCGCTAAAACAGCACCCTCAGCAAATCCCTTTCTATTGTTTGCTTGATGTTCAAGTTTTATAAAATCATTAGCACCAATTTCAAATAATTGATGGGTGCCAGGTACATTAGGTTCTCTTAATGAGAAAATGGGTAAGGTGTTATTATTCAGTTCTTTAATAGATTTTATAGCATCGAATTTTGACACATCTTCGTCCCAATAAGTACCAGTTAAATTCCAATTGGAATAGTTCGCTTGGTTTTCTAGATATTTTTCTGCCAATGTAATTGCTGTTCCACTGGGCGCATCTTTCTTTTCTGTATGATGATTTTCCACTATGCCAACATTATAATTGGGAATGTTTTGAAATAATTTCGAAATATAAGAGGCAATTTTCCAATATAAATTTACTCCTATACTGAAATTAGTAGCAGCTAACATAGCAGCATTATTCTGAATACAGAGTTGTTGCATTTTAGATAAGTGCTCATACCAACCCGTACTTCCAATACAGATAGCAACTCCTTTTTTAAGACAAAACTCAATATTTTGAACGGCAATTTCCGGATTTGTAAATTCAATTGCAACATCACAATTCACCCAGTTTTCATCGTTTAATGGGTGCTGTGAATTGAATCTAGCTACAATTTGATGATTTCGCTCAATAGCTATTTCTTCGATGACTTTCCCCATTTTTCCATAGCCTACAAGTGCAATTTTCATATTACAAACCTACTTCAATTCGATGAATAAAATTCTGACTGCATGTTGCAAATAGTCAGTTTTTGTAATTTTTGCAAATTGTTTGTTTAATAACTACTAATTTACCCAATTTTGTATTGTGAAATTTAAATCGATCCTCGTTCTATTGGTAATTCTCTCTGTGAGTTTAACTGTTTTTTTATCTATTCAAGAATGGCAGTCTAATAATATAAAAAATGTAAAACTTGTTATAAATTCTAATATATCGAGTGATTCTATAAATAGTTTGATTTCTTCAAATTTGGGAATTAAAACGTATCCTAGTTTCGCTTGGTTGGCAAAACAACAGAAAGTTGATTTTAATAAGAAAATTGTTATTTCAGTGAAACCCAATACAAATGTTTGGAATTTATTGAAAATGGTCAAAAATTATAAAGCAACCAGTTTTGATTGGGTTTTAAGATCAAGTGGAACCTTGCCAGATGTTTTCCAAGATATTATTTTGGATTATAAAAAAAATACATCCAATTCGAAATGGCAAAATAATAATTTAAATTTATGGTTTTCAACAGATTCAAATTATAAAGTATATGGATTAACAACCCAAACAGCCCACTGTCTTTTTATTGCAAATACATATAACTTAAAATCTAATTATTCGCCCAGAGATTTTTTAGATAGAATGTACAAAGAATCTTTTGGAAAATTCTGGAACAATCAACGAAAAGCTGCAGCTGAAAATAACCGATTGTCTGTAATTGATGCAGTTACTTTAGCTTCTATCGTCACTAAAGAAAGCAATGCAACCAAAGAATTTGGCAAAATTGCTTCTGTTTATAAATTGAGATTGAAAAAAGGTATGCGTTTAGAAGCTGATCCCACAGTTGTTTATGCACGGGGAAGAGCTGGAAGAGTGTTATTGAGTGATACCAAAATAAATTCTCCATATAATACCTATCAGGTTAATGGATTACCTCCAGGACCCTTGTGTATTCCAGATACGAAAGCCATTGATTCAGTTTTGTTTGGGGCCAATTATCCGTATTTATTTTTCTGTGCAAAACCGGATAATTCAGGTACACATAATTTTGCTGTAACACTGTCCGAACACAACAAGAACGCCAAGAATTATCACCAATGGCTTAATAACCGAGGAATACAAAAATGATGTTCACAGAACTGGGTCATAAAATTGCCCAATATCAGTGGGTAAATCAACGGAAAAGGGAATTAGAAATTATTCGTGTAATAAAATTCTCTGATAAGAATATCCACCATCATTTTTCATTTTAACTAAATATATACCCCCTTCTAATTTTGGAAGAATGTATTGGTTCCCGTCTACGTTTGCCGTTAATAGTTCCTTTCCATTGAGATCAAAAACTGAAATAGATTGAACCTGTTTTGTGAAGTTTAAAGTTCCTAAACTTGGGTTTGGATATAATCGTATTTCATTTTTAGTTATTGCTTGAAGCGAATTACTTGCCGCGGGGTTAATAGTTATTTTATTGGTTACTACTTGGTCGCCGTTATCTGAATTGTTTTTATTTGAAATTACCGATACTCCATAAATTGTAACTACGCCTTGATTTGCAGATGGTGCTGTCCATTCGTAGGTCCAAATTCCTGTGCTGCTAGCAGCAGTATGCCCGGCAATATTTCTCCCACTTGTGTATACTGCAGCACCCGAAGATGGGTTGGCAATGGAACCAATATTTTGATTACTACTATTTAATATGGTGCTTTGAAATCCCATTTTGGTGGATGTACCAGTGGCTTTTACGGTTACCGTATAAGTATTTCCAGGAATATATTCGTTAACCACTGTGGATGTAGATTTATCCAATAATTCTAAACTTATTTGACCGTTTAGATTGTTGTTTCCACCATGGCAAGACGCACAGGTTCCCGAACTACCTGGAGCACCAGTTCGGTCTTCACTTCCTCGACCATTACTTGATCCGTTAAATACTACAAAAATTGAAGAAGCACCTAATAAAATGAGTGCTTGAGATAATAATTTTTTCGCCATAATTAAGTATCAAACAAATTTAATTCAAATTTTGATTTGGAATTTATCAAAATATCAAACAAAAATCCGCTTAACTATGTTGGATTTATTAAATTTGCGCACGAACATGAGTACACCAGAATCTTATATCCCAATTTTATTACAAATGGGAGTGGCGGTAGGTTTTGTGGTTTTAACATTGAGCTTATCTCACTTGTTAGGTCCATCGCGAAAAACCGCTAGAAAAGAAGATAATTTTGAATGTGGTATTGAGATTAAAGGCGATGCCAGATTTCCCGTTTCCGTTAAGTATTTTCTATCTGCTATTTTATTTGTTCTTTTCGACGTGGAGGTAATATTCTTTTATCCCTATGCTGTAAATTTCAAATCTATGGGATGGGAAGGTTTTATGGCGGTATTAGCTTTTGTGTCGATCTTCCTAATGGGTTTTCTTTACGTTTGGAAACGTGGTGCCCTAGAATGGGAAAAATAATTTAATAATTCAACAAATGGTTAAAATTGGAGAAGCACCGGAAGGTATTGAAGGACAAGGCTTTTTTGCCACATCTTTAGACAAAGCTATAGGTTTGGCGAGAGCCAATTCTTTATGGCCATTACCATTTGCAACATCCTGCTGTGGTATTGAATTTATGGCAACTATGGGCGCTAACTATGACTTGGCGAGGTTTGGTTCAGAGCGATTAGCATTTACACCTAGACAAACCGATTTGTTGATGGTTATGGGTACTATTGCAAAAAAAATGGGTCCAGTACTAAAGCAAGTATACGATCAAATGGCCGAACCTAAATGGGTTTTGTCTGTAGGTGCTTGTGCATGCAGTGGAGGTATATTTGATACCTATTCCGTGTTACAAGGTATAGATAGAATAATTCCAGTGGATGTGTATGTTCCTGGATGTCCGCCAAGACCAGAACAAATTATAGAAGGCTTGATGAAAATTCAAGAATTAGCAAAAAACGAAAGTTTGAGAAGAAGAAATTCCGACGAATACAAGAAGATGTTGGAAAGTTACAACATTGAAACTACCGAAAAATAATGTCTATTCACGCAAATAACGATATCGTAATTAAAGCTGTTAATGGATTTACTGATAGTAAAGCAGTAAGTTCATTGGATGATTATGGTATGCTAAACTTTGTTATCTCCAAAGAACAAGTTGTAACAGTAATTCAACAGTTGAGAGATAATTACGGATTTATTTTTCTTACCGATTTATGTGGAGCACATTATCCTGAAAGAAAAGGATCGGAATTTGAAGTAATTTATCACTTACATAACCTAGTTGAAAATCACAGAGTAAGAATCCGTGTTTATTTATCGGAAGATGATTTGAATATCCCTTCAATGGTTCAAGTTTATGCTGGAGCTAATTGGATGGAACGTGAGACATTCGATTTTTATGGAATCAATTTTATTGGTCATCCTAACTTGAGGAGAATTTTAAATATGGACGAAATGGATTACCATCCCCTACGGAAGCAATATGCTTTAGAGGATGAAACCCGTGATGACAAAAACAATACATTCTTTGGACGATGAGCGAGTTAACTTTTAATAAACAAGGTCAAATGGTGAGTAGAGACACCATTGATGGGGATATTGCAACACTAAACCTTGGTCCAACTCACCCGGCAACTCATGGGATTTTCCAAAATGTGCTCAAAGTAGATGGAGAAAGAATTATCGAGGCCGAACAAACCGTTGGGTATATTCATCGCGCTTTCGAAAAATTAGCAGAAAGAAGGCCCTACAATCAAATCACCCCAATCACAGATAGATTAAACTATTGTTCATCTCCCATAAATAATATTGGATGGCACCTTACAGTTGAAAAATTAGCCGGAATTGAAGTTCCGAAAAAGGTGGATTACATGCGTGTTATAATCATGGAATTGGCAAGAATTGCTGATCACCTAGTTTGTAATTCTGTTATTGGCGTTGATACGGGTGCACTAACTGGCTTTACCTATGTTTTCCAAGAACGTGAAAAGATATACGAATTATTTGAAGAGGTTTGTGGAGCAAGGTTAACTACCAATATCAGTAGGGTTGGAGGATTCGAAAGAGACTTTTCTCCTACATTTATGTCGAAATTGAATAAATTTTTAGATGAGTTTCCAGAGAAATTTGGTGAATTTGACAAGTTGTTAACTCGTAATAGGATATTTATGGATCGAGTAATTGGTGCCGGTCCAATTTCGGCAGAAAGAGCGTTGGCTTATTCCTTTGCTGGGCCAAATTTACGTGCCGCAGGCGTGGATTATGACGTACGAGTTATGAATCCATATTGCAGTTATGAAGATTTTGATTTTATCGTACCCGTTGGAAAAGATGGAGACACGTACGATAGATACATGGTTAGACAAGAGGAAATTCGCCAAAGTGTTAGCATTATAAAGCAAGCATTGGCAAAAATGCCTTCTGGAAAACACCACGCAGACGTTCCTGATTTTTACTTGCCTCCAAAAGAGGAAGTATATCGAAGTATGGAATCCTTAATCTATCATTTTAAAATAGTAATGGGAGAGACGGCAATTCCAAAAGGCGAGGTTTATTTTTCTGTGGAAGGTGGCAACGGCGAATTAGGCTATTATTTAGTAAGCGATGGAGGAAGAACGCCTTATCGTTTGCACTTCCGTAGACCATGTTTTATATATTATCAGGCTTACCCAGAAATGATTAAAGATTCTGTATTAAGTGATGCCATTTTAACCATGAGTTCCATGAATGTAATTGCAGGAGAATTAGACGCTTAACCTATGACAGAAAATCAAGAAATTCAATTTCCCGAAAACTTACTAAAAGAGGTAGGTAGAATAATATCTCAGTTTCCTGAAGGAAAACAGAAAAGTGCATTAATTCGCGTGTTACACATCGCCCAGGCACATTTTGGTTATTTATCAACGCCAGTTATGGATTATGTGGCTAGATTGTTACATATTTTACCGATTGAAGTATATGAGGTTGCCACTTTTTATAGCATGTATGACACTCAACCTGTGGGAAAGGTAAAACTGGAAGTTTGTAGAACAGGTCCATGCATGATTGAAGGCGCTGAATCGATTGTTGCCTATATCGAAAAGAAACTTGGGATAAAAGATGGTGAAACTACCGCTGATGGAATTTTTACCTTAAAAACGGTAGAGTGTTTGGGTGCTTGCGGATATGCTCCGATGCTACAAGCTGGAGAGAAGTTTCATGAGCATTTAACCGAAGAGAAAGTAGATCAATTGATAGAAATGTACCGAAACAAACCGGTAGCTAATTATATGGGGCTAGAAAACAATGGCTAGAAAATTATTACTCGAACACGCTCACGTTGAGGGAATTAACACCTACGACGTTTATCGCAAAAACGGTGGTTATAAAGCTGTTGAGAAAGCATTGAAATCCATGTCGCCTGAAGACGTGGTAGAAGAAGTGAAAAAATCAGGTCTTCGAGGTAGAGGAGGAGCAGGTTTCCCTACAGGAATGAAATGGAGTTTTATTGCAAAACCTGAAGGTATTCCTCGTCATTTGTTGTGCAATGCGGACGAATCCGAACCTGGCACATTCAAAGACCGATATTTAATGGAGAAAATTCCTCATTTGTTAATTGAGGGAATGATTGTTTCTTCTTATGCTTTGGGTTGTAATTCATCCTACATATACATACGTGGCGAATACATGTATGTTTTGCAAATTTTAGAAAAGGCAATAGCGGAAGCCTATGCAAATGGGTGGTTAGGTAAAAATATTCAGGGATCTGGTTACGATCTAGATTTATATGTAAGTCCAGGTGCTGGAGCCTACATCTGCGGAGAAGAAACAGCTCTTATAGAGAGTTTGGAAGGAAAACGTGGCAACCCTAGAATGAAACCTCCTTTTCCTGCTGTACAAGGATTGTGGGCAAGACCTACGGTTGTTAACAATGTTGAAACCATAGCTGCGGTTGTGCCCATTGTAAATGAAGGTGGTGATGCTTACGCAGCAATCGGCGTTGGTAAAAGTACGGGAACCAAACTAATTTCAGCCTCTGGAAATATCAGTAAACCAGGTGTCTATGAGATTGAATTGGGTGTTTCTGTTGAAGAGTTCATCTATTCTGATCAATATTGTGGTGGAATTAAAAATGGAAAACGCATAAAAGCATGCGTTCCCGGTGGTTCCTCTGTTCCTATTCTTCCGCATTATTTAATTACAAAAACTGCTGCGGGAGAATCACGCTTAATGACCTATGAAAGCTTAGCCGATGGTGGTTTTGCTACTGGGAGTATGTTAGGTTCTGGTGGATTTATTGTTTACGATGAAGATCAATGTATCGTTAGAAATACTTGGAATTTCTCTAGATTTTATCACCACGAAAGTTGCGGCCAATGTTCGCCTTGCAGAGAAGGTACAGGCTGGATGGAAAAAGTATTGCATAGATTAGAATATGGACATGGTAAAATGGAAGACATTGATTTGTTATGGGATATCCAAAGACAAATTGAAGGTAATACCATTTGCCCGCTTGGAGATGCAGCGGCATGGCCAGTTGCAGCTGCTATAAGACATTTCAGAGAAGAATTTGAATGGCATGTAAAAGAGCCTAAACGCTGTTTAGAGGCTAATTACGGCTTAGTAAAAGAAAAGACTTTTGAACCCGTTAATGCATAATCAATATGTCAGAATCTACACCGAAATTTAAAGTTACCATTGACGGACATACCATAGAAGTAGATCCCGGTACAACGATATTAAATGCAGCGAGAATGTTGGGAGGTGATAGTGTTCCTCCTGCAATGTGCTATTACTCAAGTTTAAAAGGAAGTGGCGGAAAGTGCAGAACCTGTTTGGTTGAAGTTTCCAAAGGATCTGAGAAAGATCCTAGACCTATGCCTAAGTTGATAGCTAGTTGCTCAACAACGGTAATGGATGGTATGGAAATCAAAAACAAGACTAGCCAGCGTGTTTTAGATGCACGCGCTGGTGTAGTTGAAATGTTATTAATTAACCATCCCTTAGATTGTCCAATTTGTGACCAAGCAGGGGAGTGCCATCTCCAAGATTTAGCCTACGAACATGGTAAATCCAATACTCGCTATGAATTTGAACGTAGAACCTTTGATAAAGTAGATATTGGTGAGTATATCAAATTACACATGACACGTTGTATTTTGTGTTATCGTTGCGTTTATACCGCCAATCAACTTACAGATAAAAGAGAACACGGTGTCTTAAAACGTGGTGATGCAGCCGAAATTGGTACCTACATAGAAAATAGCTTAACCAATGATTTTATTGGTAATGTTATCGATGTTTGTCCAGTAGGTGCATTAACCGATAAAACATTTAGATTCCGTTCAAGGGTTTGGTTCACTAAACCAATGGATGCGCATAGAGATTGTCCAACATGTTCCGGAAAAGCGGTGGCTTGGATGATTGGAGATGAAATCGCCCGTGTAACGGCTAGGAAAGACCAATATGGTGAAGTAAAAGAATTTATTTGTAACGATTGCAGATTTCATAAAAAGGAAAAGTCCGATTGGACAATTGAAGGTCCACGTCATATAGATCGTACATCGGTAATTTCTGCCAACCATTATGAAAAAGAAGTTCCACAACATACCCCGCTATTAAATAAAGCCTAATATGGATTACGCGTTAATTCTCGAAAAATTAATTTTAATTGTTGTAATCCTTGCGGTTACTTTAGTGATTGCTCTATACTTGACTTTTGGGGAGAGAAAAATTGCCGCTTATTTCCAAGACAGACTTGGTCCAAATCGCGTTGGCCCTTTGGGATTATTACAGCCTTTTGCCGATGGAGGCAAGTTATTGTTTAAAGAGGAAATTATTCCAAAAACAGCGGAGAAATGGTTGTTTATTATAGGTCCCGCAACTGCCATGATTGTTGCTACGATAACTAGTGCGGTTATTCCTTGGGGTACTTCAATAGAAATATTTGGAAGAAACGTATCCTTGCAAGTTGCAGATGTTGATATCGGAGTTTTATATGTAATGGGTATCGTGAGTATTGGAGTATATGGAATTATGATTGGTGGTTGGGCTTCAAATAATAAGTACTCTTTGTACGGAGCAATTAGAGCAAGTGCACAAATGATCAGTTATGAATTGAGTATGGGCTTGGCATTGATTGCTGTGGTTATGATGACGGGTACATTGAGTTTGCGTGAGATGGTAGAACAACAACATGGTTTAAATTGGAATATTTGGTATCAGCCATTGGGATTCTTGTTGTTTTTCATTTGTGCTTTAGCCGAATGTAACCGAGCACCGTTTGACTTAGCCGAATGTGAGACCGAATTAATTGGTGGTTATCATGCCGAATATTCATCCATGAAGTTAGGTTTTTACTTGTTTGCAGAATATATCAATATGTTTGTATCAAGTGCGGTAATGGCAAGTGTTTATTTAGGGGGATACAATTTCCCAGGTATGGATGCCATTGCAAATCCAACTGTTTTATCATTATTGCAGGTAGCTGTTATGTTTGCAAAAATATTCTTCTTCGTTTTTGTATTCATGTGGATTCGTTGGACATTACCACGATTCCGTTACGATCAATTGATGAGATTAGGTTGGAAATCACTTATACCTTTAGCCATAGTAAATATGCTTGCTACAGGAGCTGTGATGCTTTTGAATCAATAAGATTTATAAAAGAATTCAGGACGATGGCGTCCTGAACAAATAAAACTGTGTTAGTTCTGGAAATGTTCTAACACAGTTTCCATTTTTACACCTCTCGATCCTTTAACAAATACATAATCAGCTTTTACCGGATGCGTATCCAACCAAGCTAACAGACTACTTGTATCGGTAAATCGAAGTGGATATTTTGTACAATGCGTATAGAATTCGTTACCCACTAGAAAGGCATTTTCCTCGATATTTAATTCTCTAAGTAAATCTAATAAATGTAGGTGCTCAGCTTTACTGTGATCGCCAAGTTCTAACATATCACCTAAGAAATAAATTTTTTCTCCAGCTAACGTATTAAAAGAACGAATAGCTGCTTCCATACTGCTCGGATTTGCATTATATGCATCTAAAAAAATGGAGGTATTGCCAATCTTTCTCCATTCGCTTCGGTTATTTTTAGGAGAATAAGGCTTCATTGAATTTAAACAGTCTTCAACAGATCTGCCAAAATGAAATCCAACAGCTAATCCAAACAATATGTTGTAAGCGTTGTAAGATCCAGCAATGTTAAAATGACAATTTTCAATCAGTTGACCGTTGCCCAATACAGTTAATTGTAAGTGAGGCATTTCCTTAATAATTCTGGCCGAAAATGCATCATCATTCTCGGAGGAAACGCTGGTGTGAATTTCGCTTTGAATTTGTATTTTAATTATTTTCTTTAGTCTTTTCGACATTGAATTCAACCACGAATCATCCGTATTAACCACTGTTGCGGCATTGTATTCCAAACATCGCAAATACACTTCGCTTTCTTCTCTTGCAACTGCCTCGATATCACCAAATCCTTCTAGATGTTCTTTGCCAATATTTGTAATTAAACCTAAATCAGGGATTACCAAAGAACATAATAATTTCATTTCACCGGGATGGTTGGTCCCCATTTCAATTACCGCAAACTTGTGATAGGGTCTGATACCAAGTAAGGTAATAGGTACTCCAACATGATTATTATAGTTTCCGGCTGTTACATGTGTTTCTCCAATATCGGATAACACACAATGCACTAATTCCTTGGTAGTGGTTTTACCGTTACTACCGCCAATGATAATTTTCTTTGCCGGCATCCTTGCCGCATGAATTTTAGACAATTCCTGGAAAGCAACCAAGGTATCTGTAGTGAAGAAATATCCATCTTTGTTTCTTAAATCTTCGCGGTTTGTAATAACCAATTTCGCACCTTTCCCTAAGGCCTCTTCGGCAAAAAGATTAGCATCAAATTTCTCACCTACAAGACAAAAAAAGATATCTCCTAAATGAATATTTCTACTATCTGTAGAATATCTATATTCGTTTTTTTCGAATATTTCGTATAGACTTTCTATTTCACCCATCGATTTGGTAAAATTACAATAAATCAATAATCAGTGGGAATAATTGCAAAAGGAAATGGAATATATCAAATCATATTTCAATTCCAGGTAATATTCAGTATTTTCGGAGTAAACTTATGTTTAAATCAGTACTAACATCATCAATACGAAAAATCTGTTTACTGGCAGTGATAATAGTAAATATCGGCTATTCCCCGATACTTTTGGCCGAATCAGACAATGATACGTCAAGAATTCAGTATAGAACAAGTACTGTTTCTGTGCCATTTTACATCAATGGTTTTTTAATTGAACAGCCCTTTATTGGAGGCCTAAACGCGCCTCAATTTTGTCATTTAGATTTAAATTTAGATGGACAATTGGATATTGTTGTGTTTGATCGATACGACGCAAAATTATTTACCTATATCCGAATAAAAGACGATCAGTTCAAATATCAGCCGGAATATGAATCTCAACTACCCAAAGGGAACTATTATTATAAAACAGCAGATTTAAATTCAGATGGGGAATTGGATATTTTCACGGCAACGAAAACTGGGGGAATGAGGATTTTTAAACAACAAACGCCAACCAGTACAGGTGAACTTAGATTCATTGATTTGGGCGATTTGTTTTATCGAAATCAATATTCAGATACGGACAATCTACCCTTATATAATCTTATAAGTTTTCCAATCTTGGATTTGCCAGAAATAAGAGATATGGATGGGGATGGAGATCTAGACTTACTAACCTATGATGCGGGTAACTTAACTTATCGTCAATTAAGAGATGTTCGAAGCGAAATGGGGTGGTCTTCGGATACCTTTGAATTCCAAATAATGGATGTTTGTTATGGTTATTTTAATGAAGGCGTTAATAATTCAATTGTTTTAGGGGAATGTCCGCCGGAATCTAAACTGAAACTCCAACCAAGACATGCCAATGGAAGTGCTTGTTTTACGTTTGATGAGGACTCAGATGGAGATGCTGAATTGGTAATTTCAAATATTGGGTTTTCAAATTTTACAAAACTGAAAAATGGTCGTAAAGAAAATAAATCGGCCTTTGATACTATGGTGATGTATGATACCATGTTTCCCGCCAATACAAAACTTGCTAACGAATTTATATTTCCAGCAGGGTTTACTATTGATGCCAGCGGAGACGGTTTACCGGATTTAATAGTTGCACCCAATGGTGTACCGGATGGTAAAGAAACTCAACAGGTCTGGTATTATAAAAATAAAGGAACCTTGGGTAAAACAGAATTTGAATTTCAGAGAACCAATTTTTTAATTGATAAGACTTTAGACTTTGGTGGAAAATCAGCACCTGTATTTGTAGATGTGGATGCCGATGGGGATCTAGATTTACTCATTGCAAACAATGGCGATTATGCTGTAACCAAAGGACTTAGAGATAAATTAACCTTATTTTTAAATAAAGGGAAAAAGGATTCCGCCGTATTTGTATTGGAGAATGAGGATTATCTGTCAATATCCAAAAGCAATGATTCGCTATTTCACCATTCAATTCCAGCTGTAGGGGATATTGATAATGATGGCGATCAAGATTTATTAATTGGCGTTAGATCAGGAAGAGTAGTGTATTTTGAAAATACTGCTGGCGTTAATAAACCGGTAAATTGGGTTTTTAATTCAGAGAATATTATTCCTAAGTCAGGAATTTTAGGGGAAAGTGGAGCGGCACCCTGTATTTATGATTTTGATGGTGATGGTAAAAATGATTTATTATGTGGATTTTATAATGGTAAAGTTGTAGCATTTAAAAACGATGGAACCAATAAGTTTGAGCGGTTTCACAGTAGCGCTTTTGGTGCAAAGGCAAACGAGTATCGATACGATATAAATCCAGTTGGTTTTATCAGTTTTGGAAACGCAGTACCGCGAATTGCAGATCTTAATAATGATGGTAAAATGGAGATGGTTTTGGGAACTGCTCATGGTACCCCATTATTGTATCGGATTCACGGACACTCAATTACCGATTCTTTGGTAGGTGATACCCAATGGTTTAAATCCTATACCCATAAGGGGGATTCAATTACCGGAAGAATGGGGTATTTGTTAACACCCGATTTAGCCGATATTAATGGAGATTCAATTCCTGAATTTATAGCGGGCCTAGGTAGAGGAGGATTGGTATGGGCCAATTCCTTAAAATCAATTAAATCTAATTTGGGAAATACACGATTATTTCAAAGTATCGCACCGTTGTTAATATATCCTAACCCTGCTTCTAATAGCGTATTTTTTGAAGTCCAGGAGAATGTGTTAATTTCCAAAATTGAAGCTACCGATGTTCACGGAAAGCAGGTTATTTCTTCAGTAATAAATTTCGGTGAATCCGGTGTTGGTTTGAATATTGAACATTTACCCAATGGGGTATATTTCGTAAAAGCATACAATTCTAATCAAATTGTATCGGCAGGAAAATTATTGATAAATCGCTAGACTATATTAATCATATCTGCAATAAATTACACTATTTAAGTGTAAAAGTCTCGATGCCACCGTTTTGAATTTTCATTGCTGTATCGCAAAAAGCATATTCATCGGTTCTATTAGAAGCAACAATAATAAGGCGATTACTAGAATTGTCTTTCACTAATTCAGAGTAAAGGTCGATTCCTTTATCATCCAAGTTTGATAGGGGTTCATCCAAAAACAAAAGAGAGGAATGCGTAAAAAAACCTGTGACTAACTTTACCCTTTGCTTCATCCCACTAGAAAATGTTGCCAATGATTTTGTTAATGTAGTCTTAGGAAAACTGCAGAGCTCCAATAATCTTGGTAAAGTAAACCCCTCAGTAAATCCTCTCAGCGAATTATGTAGTTTATACCACTCCGTTAAACTTAATTCTTCGGGTAATTCTAACCCAGGCGAAATTAAAATCGAGGATGAAATAACGGTAGAGGAAGACATTATATCATTATTGTCGTCTTTCCAAATAATACTACCTTCTGTTGGTGCAATTTGTCCAAGTAGCATTAATCCAAATGTACTTTTACCACTTCCGTTTGAACCCAAAAGAGCAATGTTCTTAGATTTCCCGAGATTGGGAATTTCGAATGTATAATTGATATTTCTATAAAGCCAATGTCTATGAAAACTCTTGCCGCAGTTTTCTACAATGATTTTCATAGCTATTTACTAGCATATCCTTTCATTATCCCTCGATCAGATTCCTTAATAAAGGATAATATTTCATCTCTTTCTGTGGTAGGCACGAACTCGGTTTCGATTATTTTAATTGATTTGGTAGCATTAAACCCTTTTACAAACAGAACCCTGTAAATATCTTGAATTTCTGCAATCTTATCGGTTGAAAAGCCTCTACGTCGCAAACCAACAGAATTTACACCTTCATAACTTAATGGCTCACGTGCCGCTTTAGTATAAGGCGGAACGTCTTTTCTTACCAAGGATCCTCCACCCACCATGGCATGTTTTCCAATTTTTACAAATTGATGGACAAGGGCAGATCCGCCTAAAATAGCAGACTCACCAATATGTACATGACCGGCAACTTGAACACTATTTGCCAAAATACAATTATCTTCAACTACGCAATCGTGCGCTAAATGTACGTAAGCCATTAACAACACGTTGCAACCAACTTTAGTATAGCCAAGTGCCTTTGTACCCTTGTTTATGGTTACAAATTCTCGAATAGTAGTATTATCGCCTATAATTGTTTGGGTCTCTTCGCCTTCAAATTTTAAATCTTGTGGTATAGCACCAATGGATGCACCGGGGAAAATTCTGCAATGTTTACCTATTCTGCTGCCTTTGAAAATTACTGCGCCAGACATTACGTGAGTGCCTTCGCCAATTTCAACATCGGCATGAATTGTAACAAATGGATCAATAACAACATTATCAGCAATTTTTGCCGTAGGGTGAACGTAAGCCAAGGGTTGAATCATGATAGCCTGGGGTTAGATTTATGCAAGTTTAACGATTTGTGCCATCATTTCAGCCTCACAAACCAATTTTTCCCCAACCCAAGCTCTACCTCTCATTACGCATAATCCTCGTCGAACGGGTTCAATTAGTTCTAATTTCATGATTAATGTGTCACCAGGTACAACTTTGTCTTTGAACTTTGCGTTATCTATTTTTAGAAAATAAGTACCATAATTTTCAGGATCTTCTACAGTACTTAGAATTAAAATTCCACCAGCTTGTGCCATCGCCTCCAACTGTAAAACTCCGGGCATAATAGGGTCCCCAGGGAAATGTCCGTTAAAAAAGGGTTGATCATAAGTGATGTTTTTTACCCCAACCACGGATTTTTCATCTTTACTTAATATTTTATCAACCAATAAGAAAGGATGTGCATGAGGCAACATTTTAATAATGTCCTTCGTAGTGTATAAAGGTTTTTCGTTGGGATTATAATATGGTACACCTTCTTGTTTTCTACGAATTTCCTTTTTCATCACTTGTTTTATTTTTTTAGCAAACGCCACATTACTTGCATGACCGGGTCTAGCAGCCATAATTTGACCCTTTATTGGCATGCCACACAACGCCAAATCGCCAATCATATCCAATAATTTATGTCGTGCAGGCTCGTTCTGATATCGTAAATCCAATGTATTTAGAATCCCGCTGTTGGTTACTTCAACCTTTGGTTTATTAAAAATTTCAGCCAATCGATCCAATTCATTTTGTTTTACTTCTCTGTCAACAACAACGATTGCATTATTTAAATCCCCACCTTTGATTAAGTTATTATTTAAAAGATACTCCAATTCATGTAAAAAACAGAAAGTTCTACAAGGTGCAATTTCTGTTTTAAAATCAGATAAATTTGTTAGACCAGCATGTTGACTCCCTAAAACAGGTGAATTATAATCAACCATCACCGTAATTCTATACTCATTCACCGGCATTGCGATTATCTCTACGTTGTTTTCTTCGTTAGTGAAGTGAATGTTGTATGGGATTTCAAAATACTCTCTATCTGCATCTAATTCTACAATCCCACAAGCTTCAATCGCGTGAACAAATGGCAAAGAACTACCGTCCATAATGGGCATTTCAGGTCCGTCAATCTCAATCATAGCATTATCTACCTCCATGCCAACTAATGCTGCCAAAACATGCTCCACCGTGGAAACACTTGCACCATTTTTCTCTAATGTAGTACCTCGAGATGTATCCGTTACTAAATCACAATCAGCTTCAATAATTGGTTCTCCAGGCAAATCCGTACGCTTGAATTTATAGCCATGATTTTCTGAAGCAGGCACTATTTTAAGAATTACATTGGCACCGGTATGTAATCCAACACCAGATAATTCGATTGTGGATTGAAGTGTAGTTTGTTTTGGATTAATATTATTCATTACTGCGATATCTTTATTTTTGTTTACTCTGTTTTAATTCTGTAATTTCCTTCTTTAGTTGTTGCATCTCTTTTAAGATGTCCGAAATTTTTCTACTACCCGCTACGCCTTTGAGAAACTCTCTAACATCCGTAGCGGGAGTTCCAGTTAATTTCTGATGAGATTCAGTTACGTTCCCCGTTATTCCTGCTTGTCCACCCGCTGAAGTGTAAGGGGCGATAACAAGATGGCCTCCAATACCAACTTGACCTCCAAATTGAGAATAACCACCTATCTTAGTGGATCCAGCGATTCCAGTTTGAGAAGCAATTACGGTATGTTCCCCAATTTCTACATTGTGAGCAATTTGAACTAGGTTATCCAGTTTTGTTCCAGTTTTAATTATAGTATTTCCTAAAGTAGCTCGGTCAATACTACAATTGGACCCAATTTCAACTTCATCTTCAATAATTACATTCCCTATTTGGGGTATTTTCAAATATTTGCCGTTTACTGGTGCAAAACCAAAGCCATCACTGCCAATAACAGTCCCTGCATGAATAATAACATTATTTCCAATAAATGTCCCTGAGTAAATGGTAACATTTGGATAAATAATACAGTTTTCTCCGATTTGAGCACCTTTACCGATATATGACCCTGGGTATATTTTACTTCCTTTTCCAATTTTTGCATTGCCGTCTATGTATGAATTTCTACCTACATAATCCGCCTCACATTGAGCAGAATTATGAATAAAACATCCTTCTTCATAACCAGAACTATGGATATTCGGGTTAAAATATTTGGTTAAAATTAAACAAAATGCGAAGTAGGGGTTAGGATGATATAATAATTCTGATTGTACGGGTTCCTTTAATTTAAAATCCTGTGGAACCAAAATAATTCCACAATGCGAGGAATAAACTTGTGACTCATATTTTGGATTAGATAAAAATCCCAAGGAACTAGAATCTCCATCATTTAATGTAGACGCTTTCGTAATTGTTAAATCCAATTGACTACCGAGGTAACTGGAACCGGTATCCATTAGGATTTGTTGCAGGGTTATCGACATTTTCACTGCAAAATAAAATGTTTTACGGGCATAAGTGACATTTTCCTTTGTGAAATTCTGTGGATATCGTAATTTTTATAATTTGCGTGCCAATATTTCAATTTTTCTCTCTATTTTGCCTCGAAAATCTATTAATACCTATTGTTAAATGAGTACTGCTAATGAAATGAAAAATTCAGACCCTGTTCAACAGTCTGGGCATCCTAAGGGACTCTACGTATTGTTTGTTACAGAAATGTGGGAGCGTTTCAGCTATTATGGAATGCGTGCCTTGTTTTCTCTGTTCATGCTAAAGGCTTTGTTATTCGATAAAGCGTTAAGTGCTGAAGTTTACGGAAGTTACACAGGGTTGGTTTATTTAACACCGTTAATTGGTGGGTACATGGCCGATCGATATTGGGGAAATAGGAAATCAATTATTGTTGGTGGGGTATTAATGGCCATCGGGCAGTTTTTAATGTTCTTGGCAGGTACATACTATCAACAAAACACCTTGGCAGTAACATTAATGCTAGCAGGTTTATTATTCTTAATTATTGGTAATGGATTTTTTAAGCCCAATATCAGTACGATGGTGGGTCAATTGTATCCCGAAGGAGATAAGCGGGTAGATTCTGCTTTTACGATTTTCTATATGGGAATCAATTTAGGTGCTTTTATTGCTCCTATTGTTTGTGGTTACTTAGGTGAAACCGACGACCCAGGAGATTTTCGTTGGGGATTCATGGCAGCTTGCGTTGGAATGATTATCTCATTGATTTTGTTTATCTCTCTCAAAAACAAATACATTGTTACACCCGAGGGGAAACAAATTGGCGAAAAACCAAATCAAGTTAGAGAAGCAAATGCCGATGCTGCCGAACAGCCAGTGAGAATGTCCGCGGTTATAACATGGATTGGAGTATTTGTTTTAGCAATGTTGGGCTTTAAATATGGTGCCGATTTTGATTGGATTGGTTCTATTATTTTTGCACTTACCATCGCAGCTCCAGGGTATATTATTACCGATCCCGCGCTTTCAAAAGTTGAAAAGGAGAGAATTTTTGCTTGATATGTCTTTGTGGATGATTGTCTTAGGTATAGTGTTTTCTCGTATTTTTGAAATCTTGTTTTACGCTCCGCAGTTTTATTTTTCCCATCCTCTTG
>CAZKOM010000019.1:23563-29609 GCA_964554385.1 uncultured Flavobacteriaceae bacterium
TCAAAAGTTGAAAAGGAGAGAATTTGGGTGGTTTATATCGCAGCCTTTTTTGTTATTTTCTTTTGGGCCGCTTTTGAGCAAGCAGGTGCATCGTTAACTTATTTTGCCGAAGAACAAACCGATCGTAGTTTCTTTGGAAAAGTAATACCAGCATCCGCATTCCAAAGTATTAACGCGGTTGCAATTGTTATTTTTGCACCATTATTTGTTTGGATTTGGGGTTTCCTTGGGAAAAGAAACATGGAACCAGCTTCACCCTTCAAACAAGCATTAGGTCTATTCCTATTAGCCATTGGCTATTTAGTTATTGCCTTCGGTGTAAAGGGTATCGATCCTTCCACGAAAGTAAATATGGGTTGGTTAGTAGGTTTATATACTATTCATACCTTTGGTGAATTGTGTCTTTCGCCCATTGGTTTGTCGATGGTAAACAAATTATCACCAGCAAGATTAGCATCGTTGTTAATGGGTGTTTGGTTTTTATCTACGGCATCAGCTAATAAATTCGCGGGAATTCTATCGGGTTTATATCCTGAAGAGGTTAAACTTGAAAAATCTTACACGGAATTTACTGGTCAAAATGTATTTGATTCACTTGCCACTTGTGTTGAATTGGATAGTAATGTATTCAAGGCTGATCCAAAGAGTTTTATTGTAATTAAAACAGCAAAACTAAACGTTACAAAGTCAAAAATTGGTGGTGAAAAAGCCAAAGATTCTGTAATTGGAATTGCCTTCGAAAAAGAAAGATTAGAACAAGTTTTACAATCTGAGAATCAACCAAATGCTACAGTACAGGAAGTTGCCATTGATAAAAGAGATGCAATTTCTGTATTCCATTTGAAAGTTATTAAGTCAAATAATAAATATTTAGATCGTGCATTGCTGATAGATAATGGACAGAAGTTATTGACTCATGATTCCATTGACGTGGTTGAAAACAAAGTAGCTAAAAAGGTTGAACGCATGCAAGTTTGGAATTTACACCCTGAAAAGCCTAGTTTTATGGGAATGCAAATTAATACTTTGTATGATTTCTTCATGATTTTTGTTTTCATGGCTGGAGCTGCTTCAGTATTCTTGTTCTTCTTAAGTAAACGATTACTTAAATTAATGAACGGTGTTCGTTAAGTAAAGAATATAAACAAATCAGTATGAAAAGAAAATACTGATATTTTGTAAAAGCCCCTTGAGTTTCCTTAAGGGGCTTTTTTTATTCAAGTACTAAAAGGGCATCGGCCACCACAAAGGTGCTACCCCCTATGTAAAGGGCATCTTTGGACGATAATTGAGATTTAGCAGCTAAAATTGCATCGGAAACAGTATCGAAGACCAGACCCTGCAGTCCAAAATTTATCGCATCTTCTGCTAAATCTTTTGCATTTAAACCCCTAATTACTGAAGGTTTACAAAAATAATATCTGGCATTTTGGGGGAGTAATGATAGAATTTTACTTCTGTCTTTATCGCTTACCATTCCCCAAACGATATGTAAATCCCCCGAAAAATTTAGTTCTTGTAATTGAATCATTGTTTGCTCAACCCCGGGGTAATTATGTGCTGTATCGGCAACAATATAGGGTTTATTAGAAAACACTTCCCATCGACCTCGTAATCCGCTATTTTCTTTGATCCTACGAATACCCTGTAAACTTTTATTTAAATCAAGTTTGAATATAGGCTCCAAATACTTATACGCGGTAAAAATGGTTTTAAGATTCTCTCGTTGATAGATCCCCTTAAGTGAAAATTGTTCGCGCCAAGATTGGGGTACTTCCATTTCCGATGCATCCAACAGAAGAGCATTTCGTTGAATAGATTGTTTAATCAACTCTATTTTAGCCTCTTCTTCCATGGGTCCTAAAACCACCGGAATGGAATCTTTAATTATTCCCCCTTTTTCAAACGCAATTTTTGTAAGTGTATCACCCAACATATCCATATGGTCCCAAGATACATTGGTAATTGTAGATAGGATAGGAGTAATGACATTGGTGCTGTCTAATCTTCCACCTAGTCCAACTTCAATGATTCCAATATCTATGTTTTTAAATTTGAAGTAATCGAAAGCCATAGCTACGGTTAATTCAAAAAATGACGGTTGAATTTCATCCAAAACGGAGAGGATTTTTTGAGTGAAATCTACAACAAAATCCGTTTCAATTAATTGTCCATTGGTTTGTATTCTTTCTCGGAAATCCACTAAATGAGGACTCGTATACAATCCTGTGGAATATCCATTTTCTATAAAAATAGATGCTAGTGTTGAAGACACGGATCCTTTACCATTAGTGCCGCCAACATGAATCCATCGTTTACCTAAATGAGGATTACCTAAGTGAGCTAATAACTTCAGTGTGTTGGTAAGATCTTTTTTATAGGCAACCTTACCTAAATTCTGAAACATAGGTAATCTACTATAAAGAAAATCTAACGTTTCTTTATAATTCATCGATACAGGAATTTGTTAAAATTCTCGTTTAATAGTTATCCGTATTTCGCCAGAACTAGGGTATTTAGCTCCTTCGGAGGATTTCGCCACTAATTTTGTATGTTCTGGTTTGAAATAATAACGCAGAACCTCCATGGCGTTTCCATCAGAACCCGTGTAATTGTAATCCCCACCCAAACTTAACCGCATTGTTACAGGGCAATTTTCGCAGGATTTGATGATTCTCGCTACTATCGTACCGTAACCTTCCGCAATAGGAATACTTCTTAAATCAGATTGAATTTCATGCCCACTTAATGAACCTTGATGTATTCCAGATCCTTTTCCTCTACCGGTTCCGGTGCCATTTCCACCAAAAGTTCCACCACCACTGCCACCTCCAGAACCTGGACCAGTGCCTACAGGATTATTCCCAACACCATTTTTTGTTCCTGTTGGATCGCCCTCGCCACCTTTTCCATTTCTCTTACCAATTTTGGTAAAATCGACTTTAAACTTTGGATTTTCTTGAGCAGGTCTGCTACTTGTTGGTGGATCAATAGGGGGTAACTCAGTGGCATCTGTTTCAACATCGTTAGTAACTATTTGACCTGGACCTCCTGAAGGCGTAGAAGTTGATGGACCCATAGAAGGCTCACCACCCAATTTTGGAGGTGTTTCTTGACTTCCTCCACCAGAACCACCGCTATTTTGATTAACCTCTGCCGGTTGAACCATACCAAAGTCTAGTTCTAATGGCGCTTTTTTATTAATCAACGGAGGATCGGGTAGGGTAATTCTAACAAAAAACAATACCAACATCAACAGTGCCATTATTGCAACGCTGATTGCACCAGAGATTGTCCGTTGACTGGTATTTGTAGTTAACGATTTTTCGTAAATAGCATGGCTCATAACTTTGGCATTACCACTTAAACGTTAATTCTTCTACAGATATTGTTGCAGTTGGCATTTCACTAATGTTCTCAACGAACAAAGAGGCCATTTTTTCAGAGTTGAATCTTCCTAAGACAACTTTAATTAAACTTGAATTTTTAGCAGATAATAGACATACGTCGTACCCTAATTTTTGCCAACGTAATCCTTCAGCATACGCTAATTTCTCTGTTATGTAAGCGCCTCCGGTTACAAAGTATTTACCGTCCTTAGATTTTAACTCTTTCTTTAAAAAATCCATTCCCTCATTTCCGTAAGGAAATCGACATGAATGAATAACTCTTTTGGGTTTATCTTCTTTAACAAAGACCACCTGATTATCATCGATGTCCTCTGTAAGACTCAACATCATGGATGCTTGTTCAGCGGATTTTTCTTTTTTCGAAGCTAACAATTGAGAAAAGGTAAAATATAAACTAACGGAAATACTAACAATTGCAATAGCAGCTGCAATTTGCCAAAGCAATGATGGCTTTTCTGCATCCGTATTCAGTAATTCCTTCTCTGAATTTCCAGTAGCTGATAATAAATCCAATTCATCGTGCATTTCAGAAAGGTTTACATAATCCTTTGTAAAATCAATTTCAGTTGATGGTGTTTTACCCTCATCATCAATAGTTATTGATGATTTGCTATCAGAAATTACAGTACTAATTAAATTTTCTTCGGATTTAATTTTAGCTGTACTTTCCTTTGAAACTTCTAATTTATTTTTTGTAACTACATCGATCTTGCTGGTTGATGTATTACTGGTTTCAGAAAATAAGTCCCATTTCCATTGGAAGACGGGTAGACCAAAACTGTATGGATCAATGCTAAAATTGGGTGAACTGATAAAGAAAACACCTCCACTTGAGTTAGTATGGAAATTACCTAGAGGTAACAATGAATAGTTCTTCTTTAAAGAAAGCTCATTATTAATATGTTTTACCCAATCGCTAAGAATTTGTTGACATGTTTTAAAAGACTCACCGGTTATATTGCGCAAAGCATCAGCAACCAATCCGTCATCCGATTTGATTTCATTGTTGAAATAAACAATCGCTGTGGAAGCTTTTAATTCTCCAGAAAAGGAATTGAACAACCCTGGATTTCTTCGCACAATAAAACCTCCAAAATCTGCAATAACGGCACATTCGTGGTGTGTAACCACATTCAATATTGCATCAATTACCGATTTTTCGTATAACATGTACATACAAAAATACAATATTTATTAAAACAATGCGATAGATAGCCCACCCATGATGGTTAATCCATAATTTCTATATCCATACCATTGTTGATACTGACTTGATAGAATGTTGCTTGCTTGTATCCAAATTCTCCCTTTTCCTAATACTCGATAATCCGCTCTACCGAATAAATCAAAATATCCTGGAACTTTTACAGTTTTAAAAGATGAACCATCCGCAATTCTGTTGAATCTATTACCCACACCATCAAATCCTGCAGTTAATTCTATTGAATTTCCCAACGAATAGGTAAGTCTACTGGAATAAGAAAAAGAAGGTAAATGCCAAGCTTGGGCTTCAGAAGTAGGAGAGTAATCTGCTAATTTAATTTTAGCCTGAATTTTTAATTTATCGCCCAAAGAATATTGAATGTTTGTTTTTACATAAGTAGAGTTTACGTCATCGTAAATGATATTTAAACTATTCAAGCTGTCGTTTTTAGTTACAACCAATGGCATGTCGGAAACGCTGTTAAAACCAAAATCTAAACTAAAATAAATCTGTTCGTTTAACTTACCCTGAATTCCGCCGTAAACGTTAATTTGTTCAAAACTGTTACGGATTTCAATACTATCATGAGTAAACGGAACGATTTGTTGAAATTGTCTAAAGGTATTTTTCTGCAATCCACCATCGATTACACCATATAAACGCATTTTTAATCCGCTAAGTTCTTTGGAGACATTTAAATAGGGAGCAATGTAGAATTTTGAATCGTTAATAGTATCTCGCTGGCTAGTCCAGTAGGTTGAATTAGCGCTAACTATTACTTTCAATCCAGTAGCTTTATGACCAAATGATAACGAGGGTTTTATGTCGGTAAATAACTGATTGAATTGAGCAGCTGAATCTAATATTGGTAAACCAGCACGTTGATTTTGTATTAAATAAGTGCCTCCAACAATTAATCCAAGTTCTGCTTCTTTGAATTTCTTTCGCAAATTACCAATCGCAGCGATTTCCATTTCTTGCTGATTAAAATTGTTTTGAAATCCGTTATATGCAATATCTGCTGAGAAGCTCGGCATTTTACCTTGACTCAAAAAATTATACCCAATTCCCAATCCATAATTTTGAGCAATTTTACCAAGAGTTAAAATGTCACCATTAAAAGCTGAATCTTTAGCAAAAAAATTATTTTGATAGCGATTATAGAAAATTCTAGTATCTAAGGATGAGTTTCTGAAATACTTTGCTCCTTGTGCTAGTATCCTAGATGTTGAAAACTCACGTATTGAATTTGCTGGATTTGCGTTTAAATGCTGAATAGATAGATTATAACTGTAGTCTGATGCAGCCTTATTCGCTAAATACAATTCACCTAACATATGCCCATAATTACCGGCTCCTAAACGGATGTAGTTCGATTGATAAATTGTATCAGAACTCCGATCTTTTAACCGTTCGGGTTGAACAGGTCGAG
>CAZKOM010000020.1:0-2557 GCA_964554385.1 uncultured Flavobacteriaceae bacterium
TTAGACTACAAGAAAAAACGCATTAAATTACAGTATTTATTATTGTATTTTCGTTATAAGTTAATTTGATTTTTTTAGACATTGCGCCTGCTGTTCCCAGTAGTTAGGGAATGATTTTTCTACGCACAGCGTGTCGTCTAAATGCAACGTGGGAATTTTAATGGATAGGAGGGCGTACGACATGGCCAATCGATGGTCGTGATGCGTGGTGAGCGAGAGTTGATCGGGCCAAATTACCTTTGAACTGTCTAAATACCAGTCGGTTGAGTTTTCTGACATGCGATACAACGAGGCACCCACAGCATGGCATAACTCCTGTAATGCTAATAGCCGGTTACTTTCCTTCCATTGCAAATTTTCGATGCCATCGATGCGGGCCGATTGTCCCCGAAGCAATAAGGTTACTAAAATGGCGGGTGCCAAATCCAAGTTATTCGATAAATCGAAAAATAAAATTGTATTCTGTGAATCTACCATCGGCATGGATTCTATGCAGATTTCGGGTTGTTGAGAATCTGTTTGGTCTAACCTCTGGGTTTTTACTCCCAAGGGCACGAATAAGTCTGCCAAGGCCTCATCTCCCTGCAATCCATTGAACTGCAAATCCGGAAATACGATGCGCAAACCGGGACTTACCGACACTTTCGCATAGAAAAATGCGGCACTGCTCCAGTCCCTGTCGTGGGATGATGAATTGTTGCTCAATCCCCGTGTAAGTAATTTTTGGGTGAGCGTATAGTAAGTTCGGGAGGTTTCTGGGCCGTCCCAATTGAGTAGCGTTTTTGGCGATTGGTAGTGCAGTAAGATGGATAACGCCGAAGCGAATTGACTACTTAACCTACTATCGATAACCAATGTTGGAGGTATGTTTGTCAGTGGCCCTTGTACTCGTATTGGAGCAAATCCTTCCTTGTCTAAATAGGTAATGCTAGCGCCACAATCTCGGAGTACAGAAACCAAAGGATGAATGGGTCGTTGCTGCAAACTGTGATTGCCCGATAGGATTATGGGAAAATCCGATACGCAAGCGATGGCTGTGAAAAAACGAAACGGGGTTCCAGCATCCACGAAATCCAATTGCAGTTCCTTCTGGGTGGAGGGGTTATGCTGAATCCAAGAGCAACAGGCGCGGTGCATCACTCTACAATCTCGGGGTTGATCTCGCACTTGCGATTCTGGGAACAGTTCTAAAAATGCGCCGATGTTTTGAGAATATTGCAAGGCGGCCATAGCCATTTCCCGGATGGCAATACTCTTGGAGATAGGCAGAGTTACACGTACCGTCTGCATATTATTACTTTGATTCCAAGAAAAACTTTAAGCTCTGGGCTAAATCTTCCAGGGAAAGGGCGTGTTGAATGTTGCAATCCCCCGGCTGGGTAATGATACTCGCTGCAACGGTTTTCGTATTGGTTGATTTGTTCTTTTTATCCACCCGAGTTAATGCCAAAATATCCTGTATTACATCGTCTATATTGGCGCCTCCTGAAGCAATCCATGATTGGAACGGGAAGGGGGAGTACAGGGAACGTACGGTTTGATTCAATTGCTGAATCCAATGATCCGATGCCAAATTTTCCAATGCTGCGGGAGATAGATTATTGCCAATCAACGATTCGATTAACAAGCCCCATGCCACGGCTTTTCCATGCGGAATGGGAGTTGTGTTGTCTGAGGTAGATTGGTTTTTTACCTTGTGTATTCGATGGGAATACGATTCCAAAGCGTGAGCTACGGTATGACCAGCATTGAGTATTTCCCTCAGTCCCGATTCTTTAAAGTCTTTCTCTACGATGCTGAGCTTGAAAGATGCTTGGCTTTGAACCCACGGCAACCAAAGGGCTTCTAAATTTTCTAAACGAGGCTGGGTATTTTCATCTAAGATAGAAATTCCTTGGATTCGATTCCACGAATCGGATCCCTCCAATAATGCGTGTTTGAGGCATTCGGCCCATCCATTGGCTAATTCTTCAATTGACAACGTGCATAGAAATTGAGGACAGAGCCAAACTATGCCGGGGTGTGAAAAACTGCCGATGTGATTTTTATATCCGTGGAAGTTGATGCCGGTTTTGCCGCCAATGCCTGCATCTACCATAGCAAGAAGGGTGGTGGGTACCGACCAAAATGCTACCCCTCGAAAATACGTTGAAGCGGCAAAACCGGCCACATCCAACGTAGTCCCTCCGCCCAAACCAATTACTAAAGTTCTTCGGTTGGAACCGTGATTCTCCAAATGTTCCCAAATTTGACTCAAGGAAACCAAGTCCTTCCCCGCTTCTCCAGCAGGTATCAGGCACAAACTGCAAGGGAATAAGTTAGAAATGGCTGTAACCAATTGGGTTTGGGCTTCTTCCAATGCGGGTTCGCGCGGAGACACCACCACGATATTGCTGAATTCCGTGGTTAACTCATCGGTTAAATCGGCAATCCAGTTCAGACTGTTTTTTAGTCGTGTGGTTGAATTCGTGATGGTCATCTACGTACTGAGGAATTATCCTTAGGTTTTAATTTTTTCGTAGCGGGCCGAATTCGGCGGATCCATAGTGCTCAACAA
>CAZKOM010000020.1:2657-29046 GCA_964554385.1 uncultured Flavobacteriaceae bacterium
AAATCTTTGAAACGTGGGTTATTTAAATTTTCGGCCAAGTAAAATTTGTTCCGCATTCCTTTGCCATCCCCTTGGTTCCAGCCGTCTTTGTTGGCCATCAAATTCACAATGTTCTGCGCCTTTACAAAATAAGGCGTCCCCGCTAATTCGCCGTAACTGTCGAAATCAAACCCCAATGCGATGTACACATAATAGGCTAACATCGACGTAAAGTCGTTCATGTTCATGTTGTCCTGAAAATCCAAACTCTCAAATTCGCGGTAGCTAAAAATCGCATCTTCGTCGTTGAAATTCAATACAGTAGATTTATAAGTTGAACCAAATACGGGTCGGATAACCTGTACCTGCAATTTGGTTGAAAAGTCGTTGTTGTTGATATTCATCACCTCCATGAACAAAGAGATTTCAATTTTCTCGGTTAGGGTAGGGGTTTCTTCGCTCCATTTCCGGGTATTGATGAATTGCTGCATGGCGGTCTGCAGTGTAGTAAGCACTTGTTTATTGGATTGGGTAAGTTGCGGGTTGGCAACTACTTGCACGGAGGCTTTGATTTCCTGGGCCGAGCTGGTACTGCAAACAAGCAACAACGCAGCCAAGGTTAATATTTTGATTATTCGGAAAACCATGTGGATGTTGTATGGATTAGGTGTTGGGCGATGGCCGATTTGGTGTCGGCGGGAAAGGATAAGGGTTCGCGCTCTGGAGAAAAGAGGGTTACCGCATTATAATCAGAGCCGAAATTCACAGATTCGTTTTTCAATGAATTTAAAACGATGCAATCGGCCTTTTTCTTGCGTAGTTTTTCTTCGGCATGGAAAAATTCGTTTTCGGTTTCTAAAGCGAAGCCACAAATTCGTTGGTGGGCTCGTTTGGAGTTCCCCAAAGTTGCTAGTATGTCGGGGTTTTTCACCAAGGTTAACGATAGCGTATCCTCGTTGGCCGATTTTTTAATTTTATCGGTGGCTTGAGAAGCCGGTTTGAAATCTGCAACGGCCGCCACCATCCAGGCTGCATCCATAGCTGGGAACAAGCGCAAACACTTCTCCAACATTTGATCGGCGGTTTCTACACGGTGAATTTCGCAAAATAAGGGCAAGGGAACACTAACGTTGGCTGCCACCAAATGAACAATAGCGCCGTTTTCCACTAACGCTTCGGCCAAAGCGATCCCCATTTTCCCCGAAGAATGGTTGCCAATATAACGCACCGGATCGATAGGCTCCCGGGTACCACCCGTAGTAACCAAAACATGCTTGCCGCGATACCATGATAGCGGATGCTTGAGCTCGGGCATCAACTCGTCCTTCATTTCATCGCTGCTTAAAACGGATTGTATTACCGAAAGTAGTTCCTCTGGCTCAGGCATTCTGCCTTTTCCACTTAGTCCAGAGGCCAGTTCGCCAGTAGCGGGATCAATAATTCCATATCCCAGTTTTTTTAATTCCTCTAAGTTTCGTTGGGTGCTAGGATGGGTGTACATATCCAAATCCATGGCGGGGGAAACCCAAACCGGGCAGCGAGCGCTCAGCACGGTGGCCAATAAGAAGTTATCGCAAATGCCCATGCTTAATTTGGACAAGGTATTAGCTGTACACGGAGCAATGAGCATTACATCGGCCCACAGACCTAATTGCACATGCTCATTCCAAGTGCCGTTATCGGCGAAAAAATCTACGGTAACCGGGTTTTCGGAAACCACGGCCAAGGATTTGATAGCAACAAAGTCTAAGGCACAGGGTGTGCATACCACACGCACATCCGCGCCGGATTTCTTGAGAAGTCGTACCAACTGAGGCGTCTTATACGCAGCGATTCCGCCGGTAATCCCCAGGATGACTTTTTTACCCGTTAGACTGACCGTCCGGAGCATCGGGAATTCTCCAGTATGATTTACCGTCCATGAATTCCTGAACCGCCTGCAAGGTAGGCTTAGGCATGCGCTCGTACATCATGGAAATCTCTATTTGCTCCCGATTTTCTTGAATCTCTTCCAAATTGTCCGAATCGTTGATGAATGGCTCCAAACGATTGCGAAGCTCTTCTTTTTGTTTCTCAGCGATTTGGTTGGCGCGCTTGGAAATAACGATCGTACTTAAGTAGATGTTCTCGGTGTCTTTTTCCAAGTTGCGCAAGTCGCGCGTTTCTGCATTTCGACTGGTTGATATGCTCATAATAGTTCTTTGAGTTTTTTAATTTCGGATTGTGATTTGGTTTTAATTTCTACTACATCGTTGTAGTGCATGCCTACCTTGCCATTGGCATCGAAATAATCTTGGGCATTAGCAAGGGCCAATTCCAGACGCTCTAAACGTTTGGCTTCAACGCTGTTCATGGCATATCGGTACTGGGCATCCACGATGAGGAAGTCCAATTCTTCTTTTTTAGGATGATCGGGGTACTGCTTTACAACAATTTTAGCAGCAGCTGCGGCATTCTTAAATTCGCTCATGCCGTAATACTGTTTCACTTGATCGTACGACTTAACATGCAATTTTCCACGCAATTCATCAATATGACCATTGCACAACTCTACGTATTTACTTTCCGGATAGAAGTTGATGAAGGTCTGCAATGCGTTGATAATATCTTTGGTTTGGGACTGATCCAAATCCGCATCGGAAACATACTTTACATCGCACAACAAGGCCATGTATGCCGCTTCCTCCGCTTGGGGAGATGCACCAAAATTATCGGTAAAGTCCTTGAAGTACATCGAAGCAAAATCATACGCTTTTAGGTTGTAGTTGGCATAAGCAATCTTGAAATACACCTTTTCCAAGGTATCTAACTGATTGCGATACCCCTCCTTGCATTGCTCCAACAACTCCATGGATTTGCTCCATTTTTTCTTTTCGTATAAGTCCATCGCCCAGCGGTATTTTAGGCTGTTATCTTTCGACTTATACACTTTTCCGTAATCCGAACAAGCCGCCAATGTTAGCACGGTTGCGAGTAGGGTGAATAGATAGGATTTTTGCACAACTATTTGAATATACGGATGAACCCGCGAATATAGGGAAAAACATCCAAATTTCCGAGAAAAAACGATGGAATTGGCGGTTTACAAAGGTTTCCTACCAATTCCCTAAATCCATCGATGAAATCTCTTGAAAAAATGTGCATACTACTAAAGAATTTAGCCCCAATTTTGAACCTTTATGACAGACGCTAATCACCCATCGTTTTTGCCAACCATGGCGCAACAAGTACGACGCGACATTCTCCGTATGGTTCATGCTGTTTCCAGCGGTCATCCTGGAGGTTCTTTGGGTTGTGCCGATTACCTAACGGCGCTTTTCTTCAAATACATGAAGCATCAGCCTCAGCCGTTTTCCATGTCTGGTAACAACGAAGATGTGTTTTTGCTGTCGAACGGTCATATCTCCCCAGTATATTACAGTGTTTTGGCTCGCAGCGGTTATTTCCCCGTGCCCGAATTGGCAACTTTCCGAAAACTTAATACCCGTTTACAAGGCCACCCCGCTACCCACGAACACCTTCCTGGTGTGCGTGTTGCTACTGGATCCTTGGGCCAAGGTTTGAGCGTGGCAAGCGGTATCGCCCAACAAAAAAAGTTGGATGGTGATAATTCCTTTGTATATGTACTAACCGGAGATGGAGAATTGCAGGAGGGTCAAATATGGGAAGCGGTAATGTTTGCCGCTCATCGAAAATTAGACAACTTGATCGTAGCCGTGGATTTCAACCAAAAACAAATCGATGGTAGCACGGAAGATGTAATGGGACTTACCGAATGGTCGTCCAAATTCGCTGCCTTCGGATGGCATGTATTGGAAATGGACGGAAACAACTGGGACAGCATACACCAGGTAGTTCCCCAAGCTCAAGCTGCAACTGGAAATGGCAAGCCCGTGGTAATCATTATGAAAACCGAAATGGGAATGGGTGTTGATTTTATGATGGGTACCCATGCCTGGCACGGAAAAGCCCCAAACAACGAACAGTTGGAATCGGCGTTGGCTCAATTGCCTGTAACCGAATTTGGCGATTATTAATCCATTATCGCTTCGTTGAAAAACCCCACCCCCGAATAAAACAAACAATTATCCGTTTATCTACTATGAAATCTTGGTTGAACTCCGCGCTCAAATCGTTGGCACTTGCCCTGCTAGCCAGGGCCATGATGCCGACTTCTGCGCAAATCAAAAATGCATTTCCCGGTAGAAAAACACGTATTCTTTTCTTGTTGGATGGCAGCGGAAGTATGCTGGCCGAAATGGGTCCCAGCGGCAGCCCCAGTCGATGGGCAACCGCAGTAACCCTGCTGAATCGCATGGTAGATACCATCCGGTATGTATCCGATGTGGAAGTGGGTTTGCGGGTGTTTGGACACAACCAGCCCAACGAAAAACGCGATTGCTCCGATACCCGATTGGAAGTTCCTTTTGGTCCCAATAACCATAAGCAGTTTGTAGGACGATTGAAGCAAATAAAGCCCTTGGGTTATACCTCCATCACCCAATCGTTGTTGGCATCGGCCAAGGATTTTCCCGAAGATCCTACCGCTCGTAACATCATTATTATCATCACCGATGGAGTGGAAGAGTGCCCCGGAGATCCCTGCCAAGTGAGTGAAGCTTTGCAGAAAAAAGGGATTATTCTCAGACCTTTCGTTGTGGGATTAGGTACCGATAATGAGGCATTTCGAAAGCAATATTCCTGTGCCGGAAGGTATTTTAATGCCGAAACGCCACAGCAGTTTCAAAAGATTATCGGCGTAATTGTGAATCAAGCGTTGAATAACACCACCGTGCAAATCAACCTGCTAGATAATCAATTGTTACCGCGAGAAACGGATGTTCCACTAACCATTTTGGATGCCGATAATGGTGCTGTAGTTGAAAATGTAATCCACACCTTCAACGGCAAAGGATTGCCCGATACTTTGTACTTGGATCCTATCCGACGTTATCGTGTTGTAGCTCATACGCTTCCGCCCATAACTTCCGAGATTACCGAAGTAGTGGCAGGCCGACATAACGTTATCCCCATCAATACACCGCAAGGAAGTTTATTCTTAAAAATGGGAGGCATTACGCGGTATCCACGATTGCAAGCCATTGTTAGACAAGGGAATACCTTGCAAACCGTGAATGCCCAAGAATTTAATACCATAGATAAATACATTACCGGAAACTACGATTTGGAGATTTTAACCATCCCTCGTTTGTACTTTAAAAATATTGGCATCAAACAAAACCAAACCACCACCGTGGAAATCCCCAATCCGGGATTGGTGCAGTTGGGCTTGAGCAAAGACATCGTGGGTAGCATTTTCCAAAAAACAGACGGTAAATTGGAATGGGTGATGGACATCATCGGCAATAACCCCAAACAGTTGTTTAACATGCAACCCGGGGAGTACCACGTGGTATATCGCATTGCCGGCGAAACCCGTACCCTATACAGTAAAACAAAAACCTTTAAAGTAACCTCAGGAACAACCACGCAAGTAGTATTATAAATCGATGAAATCATACGAAATTTTAGGTCAAAAAGACACCCGAAGCGGCTTTGGTGCCGGTTTGTTGGAAGCAGGTAAACAAAACAACAACGTAGTTGCCTTGTGCGCCGATTTAACCGGGTCCCTTATGATGGATGCGTTCAAAGACGCATTCCCGGAGCGGTTTTTCCAAGCCGGAATCGCCGAAGCGAACATGATGGGCGTTGCCGCAGGATTAGCCATCGGCGGAAAAATACCCTTCACCGGTACCTTTGCGAATTTCTCTACCGGACGGGTGTACGATCAAATTCGTCAGTCCATCGCTTACAGCCATAAAAATGTGAAAATTTGTGCTTCCCACGCCGGATTAACCCTGGGTGAGGATGGTGCTACCCACCAAATATTGGAAGATTTGGGATTGATGAAGATGCTGCCCGGCATGACGGTGATTAATCCTTGCGATTATAACCAAACCAAAGCCGCTACCATCGCTATCGCCCAACACGAAGGCCCTGTTTATTTGCGTTTTGGCCGACCCAAATGGCCGGTTTTTATTTCCGAAGATACCCCTTTCATCATCGGTAAAGCGTTGATGTTGAACGAAGGTACTGACGTGAGCATTTTCGCCACCGGTCACATGGTTTGGAAGGCCATCGAAGCAGGTCATATATTGGCGGAAAAGGGAATACATGCCGAAATTATTAACATACACACCATCAAGCCATTAGACGGTGCGGCGGTGTTGGCATCGGTTCAAAAAACCGGTTGCGCAGTCTCAGCCGAAGAACATCAGTACAACGGCGGTTTGGGCGATAGTGTAGCACAATTGTTGGCACGCAATTTTCCCGCCCCCATGGAGTTTGTAGGGGTGAACGATTCATTTGGTGAATCTGGAACTCCCGATCAGTTGATGGAGAAATACGGATTAACCGCTCAGGCCATCGTGGATGCCGCCTTGAAGTCGATCGCTAGAAAAGGCTAACAAAATCACAGAAAGAATTCAACAACAAAGGGGTTTCTTCGATCAGAGGAAGCCCCTTTTCCGTTATTTTTGCAGCCCTAATGAATACCCGGGAAATTCTTCAGCGCTTTGTAGCAACTCATCCCATGCAGGAATTGCTGTCAGCCGTTGGCGAAATTTCAAGTTCCCAGAACTCCCTCCCCATCCATTTGCAAGGATATGCCGGTTCGGGTGCCGCCGTGGCCATTGCTGGACTTTATTTCTCCACCAGTAAACCCATCCTCGCCGTACTGCCCAGTAAAGAAATGGCTCAGTATTTTAAGTCGGATTTGGAAAATTTATTGGTCGGAGAACCCATTTATTTCCTTCCCGATTCTTTCTTGAAACCGTTTCAAAGCAACCGCGAAAACGCCATGCAAGTGCAGGAGCGGATCGAGGCCTTGAATGCGATTCGCAAGAACAATAAACGGATTTTGGTAACCTACGGGGCTGCGCTGGCCGAAGCCGTAGTGAACAAGGAGGTGTTGGAAAAATCCTCGGTGGAAATTGCCAAGGGCCAACAGCTTTCGGTGGATTTCCTGCTGGAATTCTTGGAAGAAAATGGATTTCAACGGGCCGATTTTGTCTTTGAACCCGGAGAATTTAGCTGGCGAGGAGGAATTATCGATCTATTCTCCTTTGCCCACGAATTTCCCTTCCGAATAGAAATGGATGGCGATATCATCGAATCCATTCGAACCTTCGACGTAAATAATCAATTATCGATCAAGGAAATAGCCCATTTTTCCCTATTGCCCAACGTGAAGGAGCAACCCAGTACGGCCACCCTCATACCCATTACGGAGTATTTATCGGCCGATACTTTGCTGTTTACCAAAGAGTTAGGATTGCAAATTGAAGAGCTAGGCAAAGGGTGGGAGAAAGCGTTGCAGCAATACCAGGATGCCGTGGATATGAACAAAGACAGCGTACCCAAGCATCCCAAAGAAGTATGGCTAACGCCGAAAACCTTGGAAAATGCGCTGAACGGATTTGTGCATATAGCCGCCAATGCCATACGACCCCGGGAAAAGGAAGCCCGCATTATCGAGTTTTTTCAGCAACCACAGCCGTTGTTTCAAAGCAATTTTCAGTGGCTGTTGGAATGGATGGCCGAAAATAAAACCAAGGGTATTACCACCTTGGTCTTTTCTGAAAACAGCCGACAAATTGAGCGCTTGCTAGCCATCATCCAAGATATTGGCACCCAGGCGGAATTTGAACCGGTGTACCAAGGATTGAGCGAAGGATTTGTGGATGGCGATGCCAAAATGGCCTTCACCACAGAACATCAGTTGTTCGATAAATATTATAAACCCAAAGGCAGACAGCGCTATTCCTCACAGACCTCCCTAACCTTGCGGGAATTAAAAAATCTGCAACCGGGCGATTTCGTTACCCACATCAATTATGGTATCGGTCGATTCGGCGGCTTAGAAAAAATGGACGTTAACGGGGTGAAGCAGGAGGTGGTGAGGATTGTGTACCGCGATAACGATTTATTGTATGTTTCGGTAAACAGCTTGCACAAAATCAGTAAATATACGGGCAAGGATGGCACCGCGCCGGTGCTGCATAAATTGGGATCGGGGGCTTGGGAAAAGCAAAAACTTTCCACCAAGAAAAAGGTAAAAGATATTGCCCGTGAGTTGATTGAATTGTATGCGAAGCGCAAGGCGCAGAAGGGATTTGCCTTTTCTCCGGATCATTATTTGCAGATGGAATTGGAGGCGTCTTTCTTTTACGAAGACACCCCAGACCAGGCCAAAGCCACCGAGGATATTAAGCGGGACATGGAGCAGATTCAACCCATGGACCGATTGGTGTGTGGGGATGTAGGCTTCGGAAAGACCGAAGTTGCTATGCGTGCGGCATTCAAAGCGGCTGTTGACGGTAAGCAGGTGGCGGTGTTGGTGCCAACCACCATTTTAGCACAGCAGCACTTTCGAACCTTTAGCAAGCGATTTGCGGGGTTCCCGATTACGGTGGATTATATCAATCGATTTAAATCAACCAAGGAACAAAAGGCCACCTTGGACAAGTTGAAAGAGGGCAAAGTAGACATTATCATCGGTACACACCGGATTTTAGCCAAAGACATAAAATTCAAGGATTTGGGATTGATGATTATCGATGAGGAGCAGAAATTTGGCGTGAGTGCCAAGGAGAAGTTGAAAGAATTTAAGGTGAACGTAGATTCCCTAACCCTTACGGCAACACCCATTCCAAGAACCCTGCATTTTAGCTTGATGGGAGCCCGTGATTTGAGCATTATCAATACGCCTCCGCCCAACCGACAGCCGGTTCACACCGAATTGCACATGTTCAATAAAGAACTGATTGGGGAGGCAATTAACTATGAAGTAGGCAGAGGCGGTCAGGTGTTTTTCATTCATTCTCGAGTGAAGGATATTTACGAGGTGGCGGGTATGCTGGAAAATGCGGCACCGGGGGTGAAAGTATGTGTGGCACACGGCCAGATGGAAGGCCACGAATTGGAGGATGTAATGGTGCAATTCATTGAAGGAGAATACGATGTGTTGGTAGCTACTACCATTATCGAGAGCGGATTGGATATTCCCAACGCCAATACCATTATCATCAATAACGCCCACATGTTCGGGCTCAGCGATCTGCATCAGATGCGCGGTAGGGTGGGTAGAAGCAATACCAAGGCGTTTTGTTATTTGTTGTCGCCGCCCTTGACCTCCTTGAACGAAGATTCGCGCAAGCGTTTGCGCACTTTGGAGGAATACAGCGAGTTGGGCAGTGGTTTTCAGGTGGCGATGCGCGATTTGGATATTCGGGGAGCGGGAAATTTGTTGGGTGCAGAGCAGAGCGGGTTCATTTCCGAGATGGGGTTTGATATGTACCACAAGATTTTGGACGAAGCCGTTCGGGAGTTAAAAAACGACGAGTTTCAGGATTTGTTTCCAGAGGAGGAGAACATTGCTTCCCGGGAATGTCAGATCGATACCCAATACGAAATGATTATCCCTTCGGATTACGTGCCCCAGACGGCGGAGCGATTGGCTTTGTACAGCGAATTGAGCAATGTAGAAACGGAATTGGGGTTGAAGGAATTTGCGGATAATTTGAAGGATCGATTTGGGAAACTTCCAGATTCGGTAATTTCTTTGTTGGACACGGTTCGATTGAAATGGGCCGGAAAGCGGTTGGGGATGGAGAAGATTACATTGGCCAACGGCGGCATGCGCTGTTATTTTCCGGGGGATCCCAACGCGGCGGTGTACCAAAGCGAGGCCTTTATTAACATCATGGGTTTTGTGGCCGCTACGCCGGATCGTTTTTCGGTAAAGCAAACCGATAAGGCACTGATTGTATCCGTAACTCGGGTGGATAACGTTTTCGAAGCCCTCCACGTGTTAGACCTCTGGAGTCAAGCCCTTCAAAGTCCCATGCAGGAATAAAAAATTATAACTTGTCGTTTAGAAGATAAAACAATCTGATTTTAAGTATTTTATCACCAGTTGTAATAAATTATTTCTACAGATTAACAATCCGAAAATTAATCAATTCAATCAAGTTCCCCATTGTTAAAATAAGTCAATCACCTAGTACATGGCGTCGTTGAGGTCTATGGACTTAGGCTTTGATTTCTTGGGGGCTTTGGCTTTCTTCTTGGCGGGTTTTCCGGTGCTGGGTTCTTCGTCTATAGCGTACGGGTTGCTTCCCTGCTGCATGGAAGAGTCTGAATTACTGCTGGAAGATGTTGCATTGGAGTTACTGCTGGAAGAAGTTGGGTTGGAATTGCTGCCGGATTCTGCGTTTGATCCCGATGCGGAGCCGGAGCCCGAAGATTCTACCTTCTCCACGATCAACGTAGCTTCGTCAACCTTCTTGGGCTTGGCACGGTAGTCTTTTTGCGGTGTGGTGTCGATGTACATGATCAACGAAGAATCGGTGAGGATTTCGTCGGTTCCATCGTACTTCATGCTGCCACCCAAATACCCTAATGGACAACCATTGTTACTGCGTGCACCAAAGGTTTTTCTGCAACTGTCCTTGCGGTCTTTGATACCGTCGTTGTCGCGATCCTTGCACCAACCGATGTTTACGTTTAAGCCCAATCGAACATTTACATAGCGAACATCATCGATGGCGGAAATGAATCCCGAAGTGCTTACGTTAAACCAGGGTTGAAATGGACACATGTTCAAACTGGCCGCCATGCTAACGGTGTTGGTAGGGTTTTTAAAATCGTATCGGGTGAAACCTAATCGTAAATCCACCACTTCCCACAATTCCTGATGCGCGTTTACCGAAACAAAAGATTTATCGCCATTCAGCCCAAATCCAGTACCACCCACCAATTGCATGTAGGTTCTTGGGGTAACAAAATACTCTACTCCCAAAACAATGCGTGGACGCAACTTTTGCACGTAGCTGCCACCCGAAATGGTGCTGTAGCTGAAGGTATTCTTCAATGTGTCCAGTAAAATAGTGCCTAAATTGGAGATGCTGTCCTGCATGGCCGTATCAATACCTGAAAAACGGAACTTGGCATCGTTTAGCTTAAACTGCTCGGCACCCAAATTCCAGGTGATGGAACCGATGTTGGTAACACTGCCCGAGAAACGGAATTTCTCATTATGACGGTACACCGCACCCACACCAAACGCATTTCCGCGATTGCTGGATAATAAATTAGCTGCGTTATCGGCGGCAATCTGTCCGGGATCATACGAGCCGTTGGTATCTTTCAAAATTTGTTCGATGTTTACACCCAACAGGGAGTATCGAATGTCGGCTCCCGCCCCAAATTCTAAGCCATAAAACGATTCCGCACTGGTATCCGTTTTTATTGAAGCGTAGGCTTTATTGATGGAAAAATCGGCGATGCCATTCAATCGGCTGAGTGAAGCACCTACAGACAATTTATTACTAACCTGTCTGCCGAAACTCAATTTTTGCTCAGCGTACATGTTGAATCGGTTACCCGAAAAGTCAATCATCGCAGGTCTGTCACGGTATTCGGCATTACCAAACATCGCCAATCCCACTAAATCTTTAGGTAATGCCACTTCTGCACCTACATGTAAACTGGAGTTGAAAGCGAAATAATTTCGTCTAATTTTCGTGGATAAATGCAACATGTCCACATTCACTATGCTTTGCAAACCAATGGCTTTTTGAGGGTCTCGGATAAACTGTCTTATCGTGTTTTCCGCATCCAAGGCGGGATCAAAGATATCTTTCGCCGTAAATGCTGGACTGTACAGATTTGTTAGTAATCCACCGCCCAATGTAAATCCGTATTGCGGAATAAATCCCGGATTAAGGTTGTTGGATTGGGATAAATGTCGATTATTAAATTCAAAACCCGGTTGTGCAATGGCCGTTGCTGCTGCAATCATTGTTGCCGCCGCTGCGAATAGGGATTTTGCGGATTTCAAAACGGAGAAATTAATGTTTGTGTTCATGTTCGTTTCCCCTTTGTTAATTACCACTTAATTTACCTCGGAAAGCCAAGGCAACAAACAATCGATTCTCTGCCTTTATATTCACCGATACCGAACCGTTGGAATAGGTGTTCAATTTGATTTTAAACAAGATGTACTTGCATTTTCCGCCTCCAATATTCTGTAAAATGCTATTGCTGAGTAAGAAGCTGGTATTGTTTTCGGTGGCAGTGATCACATCGCCTGTTGAATTAGGAACTCCCGAAGCAATCAGTGTAGTATTCGTTACGGAATCCAATGCATTATATGCAGAATCCACAAATATCAAATCCAAGGTTCCATCCATGGGAAATCCGTTGACGGTTTTAATCTTTAATTCCAAAAATTCGAAGGCTTCCGCACCGTCCAAGGTGCTGCTTACATCGTTGGAGGTGTCTTGGATGAGGATATCTTTCGCCATCAAACTCATCGGTACATCGGCTTCAAAAGCCAGCGAAAGTTTACTATAATCTCCAACAAAATCGTTATACCCTTTAAATCCTTCCTTGTTGATGTAAGCCGTACCTTTAACCATAAATTCGGTAGGAGGTAAGGCCAAGGCAGGAACGATGTTGGAGTTATCTTTATCAATACTGAATGTGCTGCTTACGGTAGTGCCTGCATTCGCGATGCTAGGGAAACCAAACACCATCGAGTCTGGATCCACATCCACCGTTGCTCCTTTGTCGTTTTTAGCTACCAATTCCAAATTCACCTGAATGGGTAATCCAAACGAATTTTTAACGCGAATGGTCATTTTAGGGTTGGTGAGGGTTATGCCCTTGGCAAAGCGTTCCAAATCGGGGAAGGAAATGGTTTCGTCACTCAACGAGAACGATCTGCTACCCAAATAGCCGTCTACATATTTCAATTCGATGGCGGATGGGTCAACCGATATTTTTACGAAATCGGAAGAATCAAACAATACCAATTTCCCGGAGGAAGTTATGGATGGTTGTACCGAAACGCGCAACATGTTGTGAGTTAATGTATCCACAGCTCCCAAGAACACCTTGGCATTGCTTAAATCAAACACGCCGGATTTGCTGCCCGTAGGCAAGGTGATGTTGGTATTGGTTAGGGGAGATCCACCCACGGTGGCATCCGGGAAGTTGATGGCTAACTCAAAATTTTCTGCAAATTTGGACTCCGCTGTAAAGGGTATAGCCGCGTTACCAAACAAAATATTTCGAATTTTATAATCATCGGTCTGCGAACTCATGTTTAAATGCATAAGCTGGGTAGGCATGTTCTGCGAAGGAATCTCCGCCTTACCTCCCACGCATTTCATACCAGAACCGCTGATGGCGATGACAATATCGTCAGTTTGATCGATGCGCACATTGGTGGGACTTTGGAAACTTTTTAATTTATTAATGCTGTAGTTTAAATCGTTACTCAACTTTTTACCGCCCAAAGGAATGGAGTCTTTTGCGGATGCTCCCGGTAAAACGTTGCTGTAGTTTAACACCCCAAGTACAGAATTGTCGGTATTGTCGCCGATGGTAACTTGTATGGTTGTGAATTCAACAGGAAAATTGTTGGTTAAGGTAAATACCAAATACCCTTTGGATATATTTAGGTATTCGAAGTTTGTGGCTTTACCCGTATGGGTAGTGTCGGTAGAGGATTTGTCGATGGCTGGAAAGAGAGTGTCTTTACCGTCATAGGTGTTGAAAATGAACTTCAATGTATCGTTCATGGTTTTCACCAAGTCGCCCAAGGTGGTTGATTGCGTGCGGTTAATTGCTGGCACATCGATTTCTCCCAATTTGAATTTTACATCGGCCGAGGGAAGGCTAATTTGCTTTAAAATGGAATCAGCACCGATGCTTCCTAACGAATCAGAAACTACAAATCGGATCAATCCGTCACCGTCCCGGCGAATGCTATCTACATTTTTCAATAAGTCCCAAGCGTTGGTAGAAATTTGGGCTAGGGGCACCAAAACTTCGGGCTTTATTTTTAAATTATCGTATTTGTTTAGGTCGAGGTTCGACTTTTTACATGCGATAAAAGCGACGGATAAAAGCAAAATGCTCGTTGTCCAGGTGCGTAATTGTTTGATCCTCATTGATTAATGATAAATGGGGTATGGAAAACAAATTTACTCAATAAATCCATAGGTTGACATTTATTTTACATTACTTAGTTTCTGTCATTTAATTTTTATAAGATGAGACTAATGTTAGTAAAAGTGAGAATTTATCGGGTTCAATGGGAGGTTAATATTTAGTGAAATAGACGAACAATTTCACACGATAAGTAAGGATTATTTATCTTTGAATATCATGAACGCACAGCAGTTACAGTCGGTTTTCCCGCAGTTTGAGCCCAGGTTATTGGAGGAGTTGGAAGAGACCATTACGGTGAAAGAGTTTGCTGCGGGAGAGGAGATTATACGTACGGGTCAGGCGGTAAATAGTGCGGTTTTGGTGTTGTCTGGTCGATTGAAAATCTATCGTCAGGACGATGAGGGTGGGGAGTTTTTTATGTATTATCTGGGTCCTGGACAAGCGTGCGCGGTGTCGTTAAGCTGTGCCGCAAGGCGCGTTGATTCTGAGGTTTCGGCGGTTGCGGTGGATGCGTCTTCGTTGTTATTTCTGCCATTAACTCAGATGAACGAGTGGATGAAAACCTATCGCACCTGGTACGAGTTTGTAATTGCCACATACCGGGAACGGTTTGAGGAATTACTGCTGGTTTTAGACAATGTAGCTTTCCGATCCATGGACGAACGATTGGAATTTTATTTGAAGAAGCAATACCAAAGCTGCGGTTGTGCAGATATTCCCATCAATCACCAAACCATCGCCAACGATTTGAATTCCAGCAGGGAAGTGGTGAGTCGATTGCTGAAAAAAATGGAACAGCGGAACATGCTGAAACTGCACCGAAATCATATAGAAATTACCGGGAATTGGATAGAAAAAGGATAGAAATCGTGAAGGAAAGAGGTAGGAAAAAGGTAGAAAAGTGGTAGAAAAAGGGTAGTTAGGGCGTAGTATAGGGGTGAATTTCGCCTTGTGTATTACCTATTTTTTGGTAGTAGGCAAGATGATTTAAGTTGAAAACGAGATTATCGCAACACCAAGACATCCCCTTTGTAATGCATGAACTCCATTTCGGGGGATTTAAAGGTTACATCGTAAATATAAACACCGCTCTGCACCAAATCGGCACCCATTCTACCGTCCCATTTGGTGAATTGGTCTTTGGATTGGAACATAACTCCACCCCAGCGATCGTAGATGACTAAGTTATAATCGGTAATAATTAAGGGGGTTTCCATTCCAAATTTATCGTTTAAGCCTTCTGTATTTCCGGGTGAAAAGGCGTTAGGGAACCAATACAGTTTCTTGGATTTAATTTTAATATTCCTCGAAAAGGTATCAGGACAATTGTATTGATTGTTGGCGATAAGGGTTGTTTTGTACACGCCGAACATGGCGAACGGATGCACGGGATTTTGGGTATTGTCGTAGTATCCATCACCAAATTCCCAATCCCATCGGTCTGAAATTCCCGATAAATTGCTAAAATACACGGGGTTGGTCATTTCGGGGAAATCCGGGCTGTACTTGAAATTTGCGATAGCTCGAGGATAGACGCGCAGGTTGTAATTATCGGTGTCTTTGCAACCAAAACTGTTGGTTACAATCAGGTTTACGGGGAAGGTGCCAGAATCGAAATAGGTAACGAGCTCGTTGCGTTGGTTGCTGCGTTTGCCGTTGCCAAAGGTCCACGCGTAATCGGTAATACTACCACCACCAGCAGTGGAGTAGTTGGTGAATGGAAAGCTGAGATCTTCACAATCCGGTTTAACCAGGAAGGAGGCATAGGGTTTGGGTGCGATATACAGCGTTCGGGTTACAGTGTCTTTGCAAAGGTTGGTGTTGTAGACGATGTATTGCAAGGTAGGATTTCCTGAAGATCCGTAATAATGGGTAGGGCTTTTACCGCTGTAAGTGCTTCCATCACCAAACCACCAATATTCGCTGGCTATGAATCCGCTACCGGGAGAGGTCAGGGAATTGAATTTAACTACCGTGTTTTCGCAGGTGTCTTCTACGGTGAAATTGGCTTGGGGAGCGCCGAGTATATTTATTTGTTTGTATAAGGTATCAGAACAACCGCTAGCCGCTGTCACGATCAATCGGGGTTTATAGATTCCGCTGGGGCTGAAATGTGCTACGGCACTATCGCCGTAACCGGTATTTCCATTGGCGTAATCCCAGCGCCATCGAACTAAAGTATCGTCAACCACAGTGCTCAAATCCGTGAATAACACCGAATCTTTTTCGCATTTTCCAAACGTAGCAAAATTGGCTGTTGGACAGGGAGTGGTATCGCTTAGGGTCCAAATTCCCGAAAAATTACTGCCTCCGTGATACAGCAAGGTATTGTTTCCCGCCGTAACTCTGGACTTTACAGGATAGCTCCATTTATTATTGTATACATCCCACCGAACTGCTCCCATGTTACTTTCTTTGATGGTATTGGTTCCGGTTGAATGTTCTGCATCCAAATAGGTGAATTGGGTACTGATTTCGGGCGCAGTTCGATATCCACCATCCGTTATTACCCAAAATCGGTCCAGCATACGGCGTGCGTTTTCCACTCCGTATTCGTTTCTTACATGCGGAACGCTGAATGGTAGGGGCCGGTTATTGGGTAACGATGCCGTTGGGGTTGGATAAGTTGCCACGGTTACAAATCCAGAATCGGTAGTCTCGGTACCAATATTTTTTACATTTAAATCAAAGGGTATATTCTGACCTGTAGCCGTTTGAAAGGGAATTCTATATAGAGGACCGGCACCGGCCGTTCTAATATTCCACTGCACAATCCCGTAGCCTGCGGTAGGGAAGGTCTCCGAAACCAACCCACCCGTGGTATAGGTCATAGCGGATTCTGATTTGTTATTGATGATTAACTTCTGCGAATTCAGGAGTAACTGTTTATCATACAAAGCCAAAATACCATCGCCTCCTTTGTTGTATCCGCCTCCAACCAAAACCGTAAATGTTAATTTCGGGTTTACTGTACTTTTAATATATAAACTGGGGAAAGCAGTGATTCCGTTTCCGCCGATACTTTGCTGTGTGGTTCCGTTTAGGGTGACTTCTCCCCAGTTGGTGGTGAATAGAGGGGATGCCGTGTTGTTGGTAAAATTCCCAGCAACCAGCAGATAGCCAATGCCTTTGAAGGTGAATTTGGAGTTGCGCTGTGCTAGAAAATTGCAGTTATTGCCTTTTAATACCACATAAGCGCCTTGATTCACCACCACTTGCGCTCCGTTTTGTACCCAGCCCTGGGCCAACAACGCAGTAATCTGAAATACAACAGATATAGCCAACAATACAGCGCGCCCCGCCGTTCTTCGATGCCATAGATTGTGTTTCCAGAATTTCATAAACCCTTAATCGTTAATACGTGATTACTTTTTTAATGCTTGGATTTCTTTCATCAATTCCAAGTTCATTTTTTTCAATTCTTCTATTTGTACCTGCTGTTCTTGAATAGCTTTTACCATCGGAACTACAAATTCAGAATAACGTAACCCGTATAAATCTTTTTCGTTTTTAGCCGCATCGATTCCCGAGAAATCATAACCCAATGATTGGGCCACTTTTTCAACATCTTGAGCAATAAATCCGCTAAACCGCTTGCCGAGATTGGGATTGGATTCGGTTTTTGCATTCGTTCCGGGGCTAGTAACCTCACCAGAAACAGAGGCAACTCCAGTTATCGATTCCAATTTCGATCCATCAAATTCGTACGTTACAGGCGATAATTTTAAAATGAAATCCAAACCAGGGACATTGTTTTGAATATTCTTTTTCACTCTGCCATCGGACAAGTTGGTCCAACCTACAAAACCACCAATGGATGTTAAACCATTAGCGTATCGAACCTGGTTGCTCGCAGTGATTACCGAATTGGTTCCAAAAGCCATTGAGTTCGTCCAAGCACCATTATTGGCAGTAGATTGATATCCAATAAAGGTATTAAAGTTCCCTGTAGTGTTGGCGTTTCCACTCAGATATCCCAAACCAATATTGCCGCCTCCAGTGGTGTTATTCGACAAAGAAGCGTATCCCAAGGCGGTATTAATTTGTCCAGTGGTGTTGGCATCCAAGGCGGTATAACCCATCGCCACATTATAAATACCCGTAGTATTAACCACCATTGCATCGTACCCGATGGCAATGTTTCTACCAACGTTGGAGGTAGAGGCGCGCAAGGCTCGGTAGCCGATAGCGATATTATCCAAATTGCCTGTTCCGCTGTACAAGGCTTCGTAACCGATAGCAATATTATTGTTACCAGTAGTATTGGTAAAAAGAGTAGAAATCCCGATTCCAACATTCGCATTTCCGGAAGTATTGGAATTCATGGATTGATACCCCATGCTGGTATTGTTAGTTCCGGTAGTGTTTGCTTGCAAGTTTCCACTTCCCACAGCCGTGTTGTTGGAAGCGGTGGTATTGGACGCTAAGGCACGGTATCCCATGGCGGTATTAAAGCTACCAGTTGTATTGGCCGATAATGCAGTGTAACCGTTAGCGGCGTTGCGCTGACCGGTAGTATTGGATTTCAACGTTTCAAACCCCAACGCACTGTTTTCCGCTCCCGTGGTGGCGGCATTCAAAGAAAATTGACCTACGGCGGTATTGCCGCTGGCGGTGGTTGACTTCTCCAAAGCACCCGATCCAACGGCAACGTTGTTATTGCCCGTGGTGTTGGTGTTTAAACTCAAATGTCCAATGGCGGTATTATCGTCTCCAGTTGTGTTTTTTTCTAGCGATTCATTCCCCAAAGCGGTGTTGTTATTTCCGGAAGTGTTGTCCGATAAGGAAAGTGCTCCCCCAGCCATATTGTAATTTCCATCCACGTTCGCCCGCAAGGTGTTGAATCCGATACCTGTATTATTAAATCCACGGGTATTATTTTGCAAACTTTTACTGCCGATGGCTGTATTTCTGATGGCTTCAGAGGCACTGGCGCTGCTTCCATTGAAGTACATCGCACTGTCCCCAACCGCTACCAAATTTCCTTTAGTGGTATTTGAATATAAGGTAGTAGCTCCAATAGCTACATTGCTGTAACCCGTTGTATTACTATACATAGCGGCATATCCCACCATCGTGTTTCCGCTTCCGTTTCCGGTGGTATACACACCCGCATACGCTCCGATACCTGTATTTTGTCTGGCCGCATAGGAGTTATACAAGGATTGAAAACCTACCGCTGTATTCATGTACCCTGTAGTGTTTACCATCAGGGAATACATCCCCATGGACGTGTTTCCATAACCCGTACCGGTATAATACTGCGAATAAAAACCCATCGCCGTATTGTAATATCCCGTGGTGTTTGTTGTTAATGCGGCATATCCCATGGCCGTATTATAACTACCCGTTGTACTTTGCAATGGATACATACCAATAGCCACATTGTAATAACTATTATTGGCTCTGCGCATAGCTTCATAACCAATGGCTACCGATCCATAATTGAAATTTCCCGTTTCTAAAGTCCGTGATCCGATACCGATATTGTAGCTTCCCGTGCGATTGGCATTGGATGATTTGCTTCCGATGGCGATATTTTCAACGCCTTGTGTTCCTCCTGTGGCCCCAATACCGTTTTCCTCCAAGGTGTATTCCCCAATGGCAATGTTGCTGGTTTTGTTGTTTGCAACCCGCTCCATCGCGCCTCTTCCAATAGCAATGTTCAATGACCCACTACTGTTGGGGTTGGCACTCATTCCAAAAGAGTAGTTATCGTTGCTGGGATTCATTTCCCCAGACCAGGTGTTATTAATTTTAAAACGCAATGCCTGATTATCTCTTGTTCCGATAAAATGTTTCTTTTCATCGGTTCCTGTATTGCCTCGAATTCTCCAATTATTGGCGGTATCGGATTGATTTAAGAATTTAGTGCCGATGCTGCTGGCTTGAACGATTTGACCTTGTGCGTTAACCGTGAACACGGGAATGGAATCTAAGGCACCGTATTTTTTTGCTACAACACCGGTGGTTGCTAGTGCGATATTCCCTTTACCTTGGATAAAGCCACCCGAAAGTCCAGGTCCGGTGGTGATACTGCGCATCACCGGTACCCATTTATTACCTTCGTAATACCATAAACCCACTGTATCATCGGTTTGATACACCAATAATCCATTCGCCGGAGACGCAATTAAGCTTTTTTGCGCCTTCGATAATCGGGGTATTAGCATTCCCTTGTTGCTAGAGTTAACATCCAATAGCGCCGAAGGGTCCGGATTAGCCCCGGTTTCATTAATACCTACGTTGTTTTGTGCTTGAAGCTTTGTATAAATCGCGGATGATCCTAGGAGCAAACAGATCAATAGCAGACGTTTTAGTTTCATGATTTAACAGAAAATAGTTTGCTAATATAGCAAGAAATAACTATTTTTTGGTATTTCGATTATTATTGCCGCGAGGAATAAATGATTAATCGTTCTTTGGGGTTTAACGCTTGCTTTTTCAATTCATTAGGCGCTTTCCCACTTGCGTAAAAAATCCAATTTTCTTCTGCGGTTTTACTGCCTTTCTGAAATCGATGTATTAGATCCTTACCGTACAATCTTCGATGGTCTACTTGCCCAAATAAGGCGATTTTTTCAATAGAAGATAACCGAAACCATTCGCTGTTATCGAGCTCTCGAGTAGTTTCTAATTTTTCGGCTATCGGAACGGAAATTGCTAATTTTCCATGAGGTTTTAACTTTTTTATGAGTTGTTGTAAAGCCAAACCATCGTCCTCCACATGCTCTAATACATGTCCGCATAAGATAATGTCGAAATGGGAGGGTTGGGTAGAAAATTCTTGTTGAATATCGGCGTGCTTTACCCAATTAGGATAGTAATAGCCCTTGCTGCGTTTATCTACAGCGACATATTGAATGTTCTTATTTTGTTTAATCGCGTTGGCAATCGGCAATTCTGGCGCAATATGCAAAACAGAAATTTTTTGCTGTGAATTTTGCAAAATGGGATGCAAGAATTCCCATAACAGTCTATCCCTATCGGTGCTGCCGCAAACCCTACAATCTACGGCTCTTTTACCTGCACCAATGATGCTGAGTTCTTCAATAACTGGATGCGAATGACCGCGCCAAGCAAAGGATTGCGTATGGGATTCGCAAATCGGACAAAAACAATTATTGCCGCTCCACGCATACTGTAGAAACGATTTTGGCAATAATTGAGAAATCCAATTCATGGTAGCTGCAAATATCTTACTTACAGGATAAACCCAAATCCTACAGTAATGAATTATTGTAAAAACGTTTTATATTCGCCGATTATGAATGTTAAATATTTAATGAATAAAAGTCTTTTTTTGGCCGCAGCCATTAGCTTTTTTGCTTTAAGCAGTTGTGAACCGGAAGAACCCAATAGTAACAATTCAGGAGACCCCAAGTTAGATATGATTAACCAAACCTGGGTATTCCACAGCGCTCCCATTAATCCACCCATTGATTTTGGGGGAGGCAGCGTATTGAAGGATTACAAAACCTTAATGCAGGCCTGTAATTTGGATAACAGCATTTTGTTCAATAAAGATTATACCTATCTGTTTAAAGAAGGTTTGTCAAAGTGCGACCCAGCCGCCAAAGATACCATGCAAGGTGTTTGGAAATTTTTGAATAACCAATCTGCCGTAATGGTGGATCGAAAATTAGCGACGGGTTTAACAGGAATCGCGGTTCCTACAAATGTGTATTTTCGTTTGGAAAAATTAACCAACGATTCTTTGTTCTTGGCGATGGATACTATTCCTGATTTTCCTGCCAATAAGGTGGTATTTAAATTCATCAAACAATAATCTACTCCGTTAATTTATCATTAAATAATAGAGGGGAGATACCAAAGCGGTGTTTCCCCTTTTTTTATTGAGTTGAGTTCCGTATCTTTGCACCGCAAATAACCACCCACTTTTTACTCATTAAATCGTTATTTGCATGCCACAATCACTTTCTGATAAATTCTTTGGCGAAGGCTTAACCTTCGATGATGTTTTGGTTGTTCCTCGTTATTCTGAGGTTCTTCCAAGAGAGGTAACTACAGCCTCCCAATTAACGCGTAAAATCCGATTGAATATCCCGTTGATGTCGGCCGCTATGGATACGGTCACCGAAAGCAAGATGGCAATCGCTATTGCTCGAGAAGGGGGAATCGGTATCATTCACAAGAATATGACCATCGCAAGGCAGGCGGAGGAGGTAAAAAAAGTGAAGCGCTCCGAAAGTGGTATGATCTTAGAACCCGTAACCTTACTGGCCACTGCTACCTTATTGGAAGCCGTTACCATGATGCGCGAACACCGCATCGGCGGGATTCCAATTGTTGATGAAAATAATATATTAAAAGGAATCATTACCAACCGCGATTTGCGTTTTGAAAAGAACCTGAATAAATCTGTAGGTGAAGTGATGACCAGCGAAAATTTAATTACAGCTCCGCTGGGAACGGATTTAAAGGGGGCGCAGGAAATTCTTGAAAAACATAAAATTGAGAAATTGCCCATTGTGGATGGGAATAACGTATTGAAGGGATTAATCACGTTCAAGGATATTTCGAAAGTGAAAAACTACCCCAAGGCCTGCAAAGATGCGCACGGACGATTGGTGGTGGGTGCTGCCGTAGGTGTAACCGCCGATACCCTAGAACGAGTAGCTGCGTTAGTGGCAGTGGGAGTGGATGTGATTGCCATCGACACGGCACACGGACATTCCAAAGGGGTTATCGATGAAGTTAGAAGAGTAAAATCTGCCTTCCCAGAATTGCAGATTATTGCAGGAAATATTGCCACCGGTGCTGCTGCCAAAGCGTTGGCGGAGGCCGGGGCGGATGCGGTGAAAGTAGGTGTTGGTCCTGGGTCTATCTGTACTACACGGATTATTGCCGGTATTGGAGTTCCCCAGTTAACCGCAGTGATGGATGTTGTGGAAGCGTTGAAAGGCACAGGCGTTCCGGTGATTGCCGATGGTGGAATACGCTACAGTGGGGATATCGTGAAAGCCTTGGTTGCCGGTGCCGATATTATTATGGCGGGTGGACTTTTTGCGGGTACCGAAGAATCTCCCGGAGATACCATTTTCTACGAAGGCAGAAAAGTAAAGAGTTATCGCGGAATGGGCTCCATTGAAGCCATGAAGGAAGGTTCCAAAGACCGATATTTCCAAGATGCGGAAGAAGAAGTTGCCAAATTAGTACCCGAAGGTATCGTGGGAAGCGTGGCATACAAAGGCCATGTGAATGAAGTGATTTATCAGTTGGTGGGTGGTATTCGTGCGGGTATGGGTTATTGCGGTGCTTCCAGCATCGAAGATTTAAAATCGGCCCAGTTTGTTCGAATTACCAATGCCGGAATGCGTGAAAGCCATCCCCACGACGTTAAAATCACCAACGAAGCCCCAAATTACAGTAGATAAACTTTCTTGGTAGGTCGATGCATTGAGTTTTTCTCCAACTATCGTCCCGAAAAGTATCACCGAAGACTATCTTCAAGCATCCTTTGCAATTATCGTCACTAACATTTTTACCCAAAATTGTCTACTGGCATCGTTTGCAATTATTGACACCCAGTAACGACATAAAACATCGGCACAAAAACGATTAACTTTCTACGGAAAATACACGCTAAATTTACAGGGTTAATTACCATGAACCTATTCAATATTGTTAAAAAGTCAGCATGGGTTATTGCCAGCATGCTTGTTATAAGTTTGGCTTCCTTGAGTTGTAAGTTGGCTAAAACCAGCAGCACTATCCCTAAAACAAATAATCATTGGATTGGAGTTGGCGCAAAAGGTAACCCGCACGATTTTTCGTATTATGCAGATCGCTATTTTGAAGGGGTGGTATTTTACAATTTGGAGAACTTGTTTGATACCATCGATGGACCCAATGATGACGCAGAATTTTTGCCCTCTGGGGATTATAAGTGGGGCTCGGAACGCTACCAACAGAAATTGCAAAATATGTCTACCGTATTGGATTCCATTCAAAATCGGATAGGATATGGATTGGGCCCAAAATACAATAGACCTCATTTAACATTGATGGGTTTTGTGGAGTTGGAAAATCAGTTGGTTTTAGAAGATTTGTTAACCACCTGGAAATCGAAGGATGAGGCGGGTAATGCCAATGCCGTGCAAACGGATAATTATCGTACTGAGAAACGGCGTTTTGATTATCAAATCATTCATAGAGAATCGCCCGATAAACGCGGCATTGACGTGGCTTTGGTTTACGATTCATTGGCTTGGGATGTGCTGAAAGTAGATATGATTCCCGTGCCAATACCAGGAAATTTTCCAACGCGGGATATTATGGCCGCATACTTGTTCCATCGTTCAACGCATGATACATTTTTAGTAGCAGTAAACCATTGGCCTTCCAGAAGAGGGGGAGCGGAATCAGCAGAAAATAGAGCCATTGCTGCTCGCGCATTGAAATCCTATTGCAATCAGCCGTTTATCCCCAAACGAATCATCATCATGGGTGATTTTAATGATGACCCATCGGATCCATCGATTGCTACCGTATTGGGTGCTCAAGGTTTGAGCGATTTTTCCGAAGCGGAGGGATCAAATTCAATTGCAACCTTGTTTAACCCTGCAAAAACCTACAGAGATTCGGGATGGATTAAGGGCTCGTTAGCGTATCGACCTTATTCCAAGCCAGGTGTTAAGGAATTACCGCCCGTGCAGTGGAATCAATTTGATCAGATTATTATCAGCAAAACGCTTTTAGAGTCATCGTTACAGCAGCACCCGTTGTATTGGGCCATGCCATTGAAAAATACATATGTGCCTCAAATCACCCTAGAGCAGAGACAAGCGGCCGCTCAATTAAGATCAAAGCCAGTGGCTTTTGGCGTAATGGCTCCGCATTGGATGCGTCAGCACGAAGAACCGTACATGGATTTCCCGTTGCGAACATTTGGTGGTAAAAAATTCCTAAACGGATATTCCGATCATTTTCCGGTGTATCTGCTGTTGAATTTTCTTCCGCCCCAATAATTTGTTATGCGCCTAAGCAGGCTTTAACAAATTTCACGAATAGGGGATGGGGGGTGGCTACGGTACTCTTCAATTCGGGGTGAAACTGAACTCCAACAAACCATTTGTGGGTAGGGATTTCCACGATCTCGGCTAAGCCGGTTTGCGGATTGGTTCCTGTAATTTTCATGCCCGCTTCTTCAATTTGCTTTTTGTAAGCGTCGTTGAATTCGTAGCGGTGCCTGTGTCTTTCCGAAATATGCGTTTTCCCATAAGCCTTAGCCGCATTGGATCCTTTCACCAAATCGCAATCGTAAGAACCCAATCGCATGGTTCCGCCTTTTTGGGTTAATTCCTTTTGGCCTTCCATAATGTCAATTACGGGATAGGGGGTGTTGGCATCCATTTCTACCGAGAATGCGTTGGTTAAACCACATACATTTCTGGCAAATTCGATTACAGAACACTGCATTCCCAAGCAAATTCCAAAGAAAGGAATGTTGTTTTCCCTCACATAGCGGATGGCTTCTAATTTGCCTTCAATTCCGCGGTGACCAAATCCTGGAGCAACCAAGATACCGTCGAAGCCTTGTAACTTTTTAGCGGCATTTTCCACGGTGAGATGTTCCGAATGAATAAAGGTAACTTTCACCTTGCATTCGTTGGCCGCACCGGCATGTATGAAAGCCTCGTTGATGGATTTATAGGCATCGGGCAACTCAACGTATTTACCAACCAAAGCGATGTTCACTTCGCTTTTTGGATGTTCCAACTTGAATAAAAAATCGCGCCATTGATCCAAATCCGGATCGTTTTTGGTACTTAATTTTAGTTTGTTCAACACCACCTTGTCCAATTTCTCCTTCAACATGGCCAAGGGAGCTTCGTATATGGTTTTTAAATCAGCCGCTTCAATTACGGCATTGGGCTGCACATTGCAGAACAAGGCTAATTTTCTTCGAATCTCTTGGGTTAGTGGCTTTTCGGTTCTACATACCAACACATCGGGCTGTACTCCGTATTCCAATAAACTCTTTACACTATGCTGGGTAGGCTTGGTTTTTAACTCGCCCGCAGCCGCCAAATAGGGGATTAAGGTTAAGTGAACTACCAAGGCATTTTCGTGTCCCTCTTCCCACAACAATTGACGCATACTCTCCACGTAGGGCAAGGATTCGATATCCCCTACAGTACCGCCAATCTCGGTAATCACGATATCAAAATCACCGGATTCGCCCAATATTTTCATACGGCGCTTGATTTCGTCGGTGATGTGAGGAATAATTTGAACAGTTTTACCCAAATAATCGCCGCGACGTTCTTTGTTGATAACGTTTTGGTAGATACGTCCGGTAGTAACGTTGTTGGCTTTGTGAGTTTCAACGCCCAAAAAACGTTCGTAATGACCGAGGTCAAGG